>NZ_JBWYIP010000006.1:0-175600 GCF_056783825.1 Acinetobacter sp. 24-47-39 | reverse complement strand
GTTCAGTTGTACCTGTGATTTCTGGTGTTGTATCGTTTGTATCCGCAATTGGATCAATCGTTACATCGGTATCAGATGGTGCAGTTGTATCAACTTTAAATGAGCCATTAGATGTCGCTTCACCAACGTTACCAGCTTTATCTTTCGCTTCAGCTTTAACTGTATATTCACCTTCTGGTAGTGCTTCAGTCGGTGTATACGACCAGTTACCTTCAGGATCTACAGTCGCATCACCTGTTGCTACAGGGTTGCCATCTTTGTCTAAGATTTCAACTTTTACTGTTGCGCCTGGTTCAGTCTTACCATTAATTTCAGGAGTTGTATCACTAGTATCTTCTAGAGGATCGATTGTAATTTCTGGATCGATCGTATCAACTTCAACCGCAGTTTTAGCAGGTTGACTTACATTTCCTACCGCATCACGAGCTGAAGCCTCGACACTATATGTACCATCTGGTAACGCTTTAGATGGCTTATATGTCCAGCTACCATCAGCTGCAACATTCACAACTGCAGATTGAACAACCTTGCCAGCCGCATCCTTGATTTCAACACGTACTTGTGTTGCACCATCTTCAGTTTTACCTTTAAAGGTAGGCGCATCAATGTTCGTAAGTGGTAACTCTTCAATCGTTACTTTAGGTGGAGTAATATCCACAGTAAAGCTTGAAGTAGCGACTTTACTATTACCAGCCGCGTCATATGCTGTTGCTTCTAGTTTATAGTCACCTTCAGCTAATGTTACAGGTGATTTAAACTGCCATTTACCGTTGGTCACTGTAGCAGGACCTTCTGCGATAATCTTACCTGAACTATCGCGAATCACTACTTTTACGCTCTCACTATCTTTAGTGGTTCCCGTAAATGTAGGAGTTTGATTTTTAGTTGTAGTCACTGGATTATTCTCCGATTCCGAAAGAGTATTTGCGATTGCAGCAATTGCAAAAGTTGATTGATTCGTTGCTGTATCCCAACCCTCAGGTTCAGGATCAGTAGGGATTGGATCGATGTCTATGTCTGGAGGAGTTAAGTCAACATTGAATTCTTGTTTTTCTTCTTCACCTTTATTTCCTGATTTATCAATAGGCGTTACGATAACTTCGTATTTACCTTCATCCAGGTTTTTCTCAGGTGTATATTCCCATTTACCATCTTTATCAACAGGAACAGTATCTTTATCAACCACGTTCCCATCTTTATCTTTAATTTCTATTTCGACATTAGATTCTGGCTCACCTTCACCTGATAATTTAGGTGTTTCTGAGTTTGTTTCACCCTTATTTCCAATTTCATCAATAGTGATGTCTGATGGTGGGACAGTATCAAGCGTGATTGTCTTAATTGGTGATTTATCACTTTCTTGACCACTTACAGTTTGTGTGACAGAAAGCTCATAGATACCATCTTTTAAATCTTGATCAGGTGTAAAACTCCAATCACCATTAGACAATGCAACAGTCTCACCAATTAGTTCATCGCCATTATAGATTTTGATGATTGCACCAGGTTGAGCTCCAGAACCTTTGATTTCTGGACGAGCATCATTTGTTACACCACCATCAGCAACTTCACCAATATGCTCTGGCACATCATCAATGACGATTGGTGCATTTAATAATGCATTTGGCTTTGGCTGAGGGTTAGGTGTAGGATTAGAGTCAGAACCATTATCTGCGACTGCTGCAATTGCACCAGCTGCACCAGCACCAATTAACCAAGGGAGAATACCACCGATAAAATCATCGGAATAAAGAAGAGGTTCGATTTCTTCGATTGGGTAATACAGAATTGTTTCTGCAATTGAGCCATCTTCATTGGTAAATTTAACCCAATAAAGTTGACCACTTTCATCTTGGAATACGAGGCTGTTATCAGCAAATGAAGGATTGAAATAGTTTTCAATCACAATCACTTCACCATTACGCAAATTGATTAGAGCATTATTATTATCACGAGTGATTGAAGCTACATCATCTTTAGATACTTGAACGACAACTACAGAGTTTTCGTTAAGCCCCACTTGACTAGAGTTGACATTCTCTAATACCTGATGACTCTCTTTAGATATTACGGAGATATTAGCCATGGTAAATTCTCACTTATAAATTTTATTTTTATCGATCTTTCTACATCTAAGATACAAAAAAGATAGACACTATTATCTATAAGTGAGATTTATATCACATTTTTAAGATTTAATGCGAATAGATTTTGCGTCTTTTATCAGCTTTTTGTAACCGCTCATCCACAATCAAAATATATACTTTATTTACAAACACTTATGACAAAAGAATTAATATTTTTCTTACTTTTAGGATATTTCAGGTCACCAAATTTCAAAGGCTTACTTATCATAATTTCTGCTATATTTAGTTTAACTACATACGGTAACTTGTCCACCTAGCATTTTAATGTTAGTAAACTAGTATACTTTTCATTTTATATTGAAAATTAATACTTACTTTTTAGTAAGTTAAGAAATAAATTTTGCTTTAAATATGATGTAATTTTCACATTTTAATTTTATATTTCATCGATAAAATTCTGCGTAACTGAATAAAATATTTAAACAATATCACTGTTATCTTCTGCATTGATCATGCTTAATTCATAAAAAAAAGAGCAAGCACTATCATGCTTGCTTCAATTAAATATAATTTTTTAGAAATTTTCTGGATTTTCTAATTTTTTCACCTCTTCAGCTTTAGCTGGATGATGGACGATTGCCACACCATCATCAGAAGTCCGATCTAATATCACTTCAGGATTATAAATCGTAATAATCTCATTACCTTTACTATCTTCACCAACAATATATTTAAATCCTTTACGATTAAGCTTATTACATAATCGCTGATATAGTCCCTTTAAGCCCTCTTTTTCCTCATTAGGATTGTAATAGAAAGCATTCATAACTGCTGGCAAACCTAAACCACATACTACGCCCGATAATAAAACAACAATAAAGGTATAACCAATCAAGATACTACTGTATTGCCTTAACTCTGGGACATTAGCAACCGCAAGAATTAGAGCCAATGAAATCCCTCCTCTTACCCCCCCCCATGATAAAATTGCTAGGCTACCGTTATAGCTTTTCTTACGAAACGATGGGAAGAATGCAAAAGCCAGAAAGTTCGCAGCAAAACGTGAAATATGTAAAATTACAAATGCGATAATACCGCCAAGTATCATGCTGGCATTAAGATCAAGAATAAACAGCTCTAAACCAATTAAAGTAAATAAAAAAGAATTAATGATACCTTCAACTGTATGCCAAAAGTGATTTACTTCTTGGATTTCACGATTTTGTAAAATTTCTTTCCATTTATTACCAACAATAAGTCCACCAATCACACATGCGATTGGTGCTGATGCATGAGCAAATAAAGCAACCAAATATGAACCACAAGCCAGTAAAGCTGTCGTTAGGATTAATGATTCCATTTCATGCTTCCCGCGAAGCAATCGTAAAATCCCCCAACCAAATACCAAACCAATAATTACAGCTACCACAATTTCATAAAGGAGTGTTTGTAGTGTCAGCAACAGACTAAAATGCTCGCCTTCAAGCACATTCAACAACGTCATAAATACAGCAATACACATTGCATCATTGAAAAGTGATTCACCCTCCAATTTCACCATTAGATGATGTGGTGCACGTACAGAACTGAGTACCCCTTTGATTCCGATTGGATCTGTAGCACCTAAAGCAGAACCGAGTAATAAAAGTACGAGTATTGGTACAGGGTTACCAATCAAATATTGAAATCCAAATAATAATCCACCAAACAATGCTGCACACAAAACCAAAGCAATAGTGGCAAGAATACTAATTGGCTTCCAATATACTTTTAAATCAGACACTTTAAATTTCAATGCCGACGATGTAAGAATGAAGCAAATAACACCATTTACGAGAAAATCATAAAAATCAATATGACGTACTGCTTCTTCAATATTCGCCAAATTAATGGTGATAAAACGATTATCCCCTAATAAATTGGCGGCCCATTGTAGAATAAAGACAAAAATTGCTGAAACAATTGGCACCCCTATCGCTTGGGGAAAACCTAGAATTCGTTTATTGAATATGGTGGTGGCAATTGAGAGGGCAAAAACCACTGTAAATACTTGGAGAAAAAAAAAGTTGCCCATTTTGCACTCTATGATATGTTTTATTTAAATGAGATCATTTAAATTTTAAATGAAAAAACTATAGCCATTTATTTATTTTATATAAAGAATGATTACTCGCAATCCCTTTTTTTTTAAAGATGTGTAGCCTTCCTAATAAATTATTCCATTAGCAGGCTACATGTTTTAACTTTGCAAAAAAATCAATCGATTCTGCTTGGTAGATTTAGATTGAGGCATTGAATGTATCACATTGATTCACATCACCTGTTTTCATGCCACGATCGAACCAATACATTCTTTGTTGGCTTGTGCCGTGGGTAAAGCTATCAGGAACCACATGTCCTCTAGCCTTTTTCTGAAGATAATCATCACCAATCTTATGTGCGGCATCCATTGCCTCTTCAACATCACCTTGCTCCAAGAATTGAGTTCGTTGATGTGTATCTTTTGCCCACACACCAGCTAGACAATCAGCTTGCAGTTCCAAACGAACTGATAATTGGTTCCCTTGAGCTTCAGTAGCTCGTTGTCTAGCTTGTTGGACTTGAGTTGAAATACCTAAGAGATTTTGAATATGATGTCCGACTTCATGCGCAATCACATAAGCTTGTGCAAAGTCACCAGCAGCATTTTGTGTAGATAATTCTGATTGATTTCTTTCACCCGATATACCCATTTGCTGACGCATATCTTTAAAAAAATCAGTATCAATATAGATTTTTTGGTCTGCAGGACAATAAAATGGCCCCATCGCTGACTGAGCTGTTCCACAGCCTGAATTGACTACACCACTAAACATCACAAGTTTCGGTGCTTGGTATTGCATTCCCTGTTTTTGAAAAACGGTGGTCCATGTATCTTCAGTATCAGCGAGTACCGTACCAACAAATGCCGCTGTTTCTTGTTGCTCGGGTGTTGGGTTTTCAATCCCTATCGCTTGTTGCTGATTATTAGAAGTCACTTGTTTAGTTGCCTGATAGGCTTGTTGTGGATCAACCCCAAAAAATTTCCAAGCAACAAATGCAACAACTAAACCGAGAATACTAATTCCACCAGCTTTAGCCCCACCACCTCCACGGCGATCTTCTAAATTACTACTTACTCTCCGGCCTTTCCAACGCATAATCTCAGCCCTTTTTTAATCATATAACTTCTTATAATACGTTATTTCACCAAACTCTAAACTTTTCTAGCGTTCCAAAGTTTTTGTATTCCTGAAACAACGACCAAAACAATAAGTCCTGCAATAAAACCTATGACAAAGTTTAAGAACGTCGGGGTTAAAGCACCGATGATACTGCCTACATTTGGAATATGTTCAATATAATCGACTGAATCTTCAGTAAAGTGATGAAATAATGGGATGGTATGATTAATAATACCACCACCGACCAAGAACATCGCGATTGTTCCGACAATGGTTAGTGTCTTCATAAGTTTAGGTGCAAAAGCAAGTAAGCCCTGACCAATTCTTTGTTTCAATGTAGACGTTTGTTTGACGAGATAAAATCCCAAATCATCAATTTTAACAATCATAGCAACTAAACCATAAACACCAATCGTCATTAAAATTGCGATGACTGACAAGACTGCAACCTTTATTCCAAAAGTAGCTGCTGCAACTGTACCCAATGAAATCACGATAATTTCAGCAGATAAAATAAAGTCTGTTCGTATCGCGCCTTTGATTTTATCTTTCTCAAAAGTTGCTAGATCTACATTTAAGTTTTCGAGTTCTTTTTCGGCCTGTTCAGATGTTTTAGCTTTTTTATGGTGTAATGAGTGAATTACTTTTTCTACACCTTCATAACATAAAAATAATCCACCTAACATCAATAAAGGATTTATAAGCCAAGGTGCAATCACACTAATTAATAATGCTAATGGAACCAAAATTAATTTATTAACAAATGAGCCTTTTGCAACAGACCAAACGACAGGCAATTCACGGTCGGCTTTCACACCACTAACTTGTTGAGCATTGAGTGCCAAGTCATCACCCAATACACCGGCCGTTTTTTTTGCAGCCATTTTACTCATCAGCGCAACATCATCAAGAATGGTGGCTATATCATCTAATAGCACCAATAAACTATTTGCCATTATTGTTATCCTTCTTTGTTTTTTGGAATTTTATTCTTCTATTTCAATTTATTCTGTATCAACATTATTAATACTATCTCAAATAAGGCGTTTTTAATTCGATTCTTTCGATGCTTTATGCTGACATAAAAAAAAATAATGCCGTACAATATTGCGAAATTTTAAAAATTCAGCCCTAGTGTTGATGACTTTGGTATAGAAAATGAGTAATCAAGATAATCGCCCTGTTATTTTGACAGGTGACCGTCCAACTGGACAACTTCATTTAGGCCACTTTGTCGGTTCTTTACGTTCACGAGTAGGTTTGCAAGATTCCCATCACCAACATCTATTATTGGCTGATGCACAAGCTTTTACAGACAATGCTGATAACTTCGAAAAAGTTAGACGTAATATTATTGAAGTTGCAACTGACTATCTCGCTGTTGGGATCGACCCGACAAAAACAACAATTTGCGTTCAATCAAGCTTGCCAGCTTTGAATGAGCTGACCATGCTTTATTTAAACTTTGTCACAGTTTCAAGACTAGAACGAAATCCTACGATTAAGTCTGAAATACAAATGCGTGGGTTCGAGCGTGACATCCCAGCTGGATTCTTATGCTATCCAGTTGCTCAAGCAGCTGATATCACTGCTTTTAAAGCATCGATTGTGCCCGTAGGTGAAGACCAAATTCCAATGATTGAACAAACAAATGAAATTGTTCGTCGTTTAAATCGTCAGATTGGGCAAGAGCTTTTGCCTGAATGTAAAGCTTTGCTATCGAATGTTGGTCGATTACCAGGATTTGATGGTAAAGCTAAAATGTCTAAATCATTGGGCAATACAATTGTTTTAGATGCTTCTGATAAAGACATTAAAAAAGCGGTAAATGCTATGTATACAGATCCTAACCATCTTCGTATTGAAGATCCAGGTCAGGTGGAAGGTAATGTTGTATTTACTTATTTAGATGCTTTCGATCCAAAACCAGAAGAAGTAGCAGAGCTTAAAGATCACTATCGTCGTGGTGGTTTAGGTGATGGTACAGTCAAAAAACGCCTTGAAGGTGTTCTAAAAGAGTTGATCACGCCTATTCGTGAACGTCGTATGGAGCTTGCTAAGGATCCTGATTATATTATGGATATCTTAAAAACTGGTACTGACAAATGTCGTGATATTACGCAAGCAACATTAGATGAAGTTAAAGCTGGATTAGGTGTTTTTAAATTTTAATCCCTAAAAAATAAGCACACTTAAAGCCGCATCACATTGCGGCTTTTTTTATGGCTATTTATTAGCCTATTTAAAATTAACCTTCAATCAAACTTATTAACGTAATCTTACACGTTTTAACCCGACTACCAATGAGTTGCTAAATGAAATTGAATATCATTTAATTACTGTTATGAATACCCCCAAAATTCATAACATTTCTCCTTAACCGAAACTGTGTAAGCAGATTCGTTGTTCTGCGCAGTGATCACCCCAATCACTGCGTATTTTTTTATGTTGAATCCATTCAAAATGAAATCAATATTATATAATTGATAATTACGTCACTTTATTTTATTATTTTGATTAAAATTTGATAAAAATTCTAATATCTATAAGAGACTACCCATGTGGGACATGTTTATACATCCGTCGAACCTATTCTTCAGTATTAGTATCTGCTTGATGTTTTTTATAGGCATTCTTGAAGTCTTTCTATTAATAACAGGTCTCAGTAGTCAAGGATTTTTAGAGCAATTTCTACCTAGTTCATTAGATTCTTCTCCTGAAATGATCGTTGACCATCAATCTAGTATTTGGATTCAATTTTTAGATTGGCTTTATCTTGGACGTATTCCTGTATTAATTTGGCTGATCATCTTTCTCACGACCTTTTCAATTGTTGGCTTCTTAGCCCAATCTATCATCCATCATGTATTTGGATCATTTTTAACAGTCTGGCTCATTACTTCACTGGTTCTTGTGGTCTGTATGCCATTCGTACGTCTATTCTCAAGATGGATAGCACAGATCATCCCTAAAGATGAAACCACAGCAATTCATAGCGACGATCTAATTGGACTTCGAGCAGAAATCATTTTAGGCACTGCTCGACTGCACTATCCTGCGCAAGCAAAACTCAAAGATCGCTTTGGTCAAACACATTACATTTTAGTCGAACCTGAAGCTGACGAAATATTCGTACAAGGTCAGCAAGTCTTACTTACACAACGTAGTCTCAAAGGCTTTCAAGCAATTTCACAATAAATCAACTTAGAGAAAAAAATGTTTAGTTCAAATTTTTATCAAATTATTATAATTGCAGGACTTATTCTCATTGCGCTGGTTGTAATCGGAACCATTATTGCAAGACTATATAAACGCTCTAGCAAGGAAGTTTCATTTGTCAGAACTGGTTTTGGTGGGGAAAAAGTTATATTAGGGGGCGGTGCAATTGTACTCCCTGTTTTACATGAAGTCATTCCTGTCAATATGAATACCCTTCGCTTAGAAGTTAAACGTGCAGCTGATCAAGCCTTGATTACGCGTGATCGAATGCGTGTAGATGTGATGGCTGAGTTCTATGTTCGTGTTAAGCCAACAGCTGAATCGATTGCTACCGCGGCACAAACTTTGGGTCAAAAAACCATGTCACCAAATGAATTAAAAGATTTGGTTGAAGGTAAATTTGTAGATTCCCTGCGTGCAGTAGCAGCAGAAATGGCTATGGAAGAGTTACATGAAAAACGTGTCGACTTCGTTCAGAAAGTTCAACAAGTTGTTTCAGAAGATCTGTTCAAAAATGGTTTAGAACTCGAAACTGTATCTTTAACAGGTCTTGATCAGACCAGCTTTAAATTTTTTAATCCACAAAATGCATTTGATGCAGAAGGTTTAACAAAATTAACAGAAACTATTGAAGATCGTCGAAAAAAACGTAACGATATTGAACAAGATGCTGACTTAGCCATTAAAGCGAAAAATTTAGAGGCTGAACAAGCACGCCTTCAAATCCTGCGTGAAGAAGAATACGCAAAGATGCAACAAGAGCGTGAAATTTCGATTCGAAAAGCTGAACAACTTGCTGAAATTGCAACACAAGAAGCTGCCAAAAAGCGTGAGGCAGAAGAAGCCCAAATCGCTGCAGAACGTGAAATTGAATTAAAACGTATTTCAGCTGCACGTGATGTCGAAAATCAAAATATTCAAAAAGCACAAATTATTGAACAAGCGCAAGTAGAACAAAAGAAAACCATTGAACTTGCGGAACAAGATCGCGCAATCGCGATTGCCGAGAAATCTCGTGCTGAATCTGAAGCCAAAGCACTTGCTGACCAAGCTCGTGCGCAAGCAGTGAAAGCTGAGGAAGAAGTTGTGACTGTTCGTGAAACACAGCGAGCTGAGCGTATTAAAGCGGTTGAACTTGTTGCTGCAAAACAGGCTGCAGAAACTGATGCTATTTCAATTACTGTGGCTGCCGAGGCATCAAAACAAGCTGCTGTAGATGAGGCTGAAGCTGTTCGTACTGCGGCTGAAGCAGAAGCTGAAAAAGTCCGCTTGAAAGCTAAAGGTGAAGCTGATGCTAAAATTCTTTTGGCTCAAGCTTTAGAAAAACAATACCAAGTCGATGCTGAAGGGACACGCGCAGTCAATGAAGCAAATAATATTTTGTCAAGTGAACAAGTTGAGATGCAAATTCGTTTGGCACTTTTGAAGTATTTGCCTGAAATCATCCGTGAAAGTGTTAAACCAATGGAAAATATTGATGATATCAAGATATTACAAGTGAATGGTCTTGGTGGCATTACTGGCGCCACAACTTCAGCTGATCAAGCAGATCAATCACAATCCGTTGCACTTTCAGATCAAGTGGTGAATAGCGCACTTAGATATCGTTCGCAAGCACCTCTTATTGACAGCTTAATGAGTGAACTTGGTATTCAGGGTGGGGACATCAACGGTCTAACACAAAACCTAAAACCTAACTCCAATTAATAATAAAAGCCCTGATTTTCAGGGCTTTTATTCGCTTTACTGCTAGCTATTGCTGTTCTTATTATTTTTAAGATAACAAATATTATTTTAGGATTGATCAGTTTTCCTTATCCGACGATCTCATGCATTTTTCTTTTACTCCTGCTTTAGCAATTGATGCAGTCACCTTATGACATTATGTATCTTTATTCTAGGCGCAATTTTTGCTGGATTTATTCAAGGACTCACAGGTTTTGCCTTCGCTCTTATTGCGATGTCTTTTTGGGTATGGATTCTACCGCCTCAGATCACCGCCCCCTTGGTCGTTTGTGCATCACTATGGTGTCATATCATTTCAATGTATAAAGAACCAAGAACCTTTATAAAGCCTTCTATCGTTTGGGTCTATATTATCGCTGGCTTAATTGGAGTACCTTTGGGTACTTTTTTGCTTCATTATATCAATGCAGACACGTTCAAATTACTACTTGGGATATTTTTATTAATTTGGTGCCCACTCATGTTCTTTAATCCGCAACTACATTGTTTAAAAGATACCAGACTCAGGATGGACGGCTTGATTGGTTTTTTGGGTGGAATTTTAGGTGGGCTCGGTGGATTCTGTGGTGCAATTCCCTCGGCTTGGGTGATGCTTAAACAACTTCCTAAACATGAGCAACGCAACATTCTTCGACATTTTAATTTTGCCATCCAACTGTTTACTTTGATCATCTATTTATTTAACCAGACCATTAACGTGAATCACTTGTCTTATTTGTGGATTTTGATCTTTGCAGTTAGCCTACCTACGATCATTGGTGCAAAAATTTTTTATCAAATATCTGAGCAAAAATTTAAATCGATTGTCTTAACTTTATTGTTTTTTTCAGGCTTTATTTTAACCCTAAACGCAATTTTCTTGTATTAAAAAAGGCAGATTGTTCTGCCTTCTCCATATATTAACTGTTGTGTGAATATCGTTGGTCAACACTAAATTTTTCGGGGAATTTAGCTGAAATCTTTGAATAAAATTCCATAATTTCTGCCATCTCCACTTCTATATCTCCAGTAGGATAAATAATTTTACCTACACCGCATTTTTTTTGACTGTAATCCATATATGCTAAAGCGATTGGGACATTCGCTGTAATTGCTACATGGTAAAAACCCGTTTTCCATTTTTCTTGTTTTGACCTTGTTCCCTCTGGCGTCACCAACATGACCAATTTTGGATGATCTTTAAAAAGATCTGCCATTAATTGCACCATGCTTGGTCTTTCCTCTCCCTCTTTCTTCGGTCGGCGATTAATTCCGATCCCTCCCATAGCCCGGACAAAAGGACCAAATGGAAACTTCATATAGCTGTCTTTAATTGTAATTCTGACATTTACACCTAAAGCTTTGAGCGCTAATCGCGCGTATAAAGCATCCCAGTTACTGGTGTGTGGTGCAGCAATCATGACACATTGGTCTAAATCTAAGGGCCAATGGTTATCAATTTCCCAACCTAATGCATTTAAACTCTGTTCAGCAAATTTTTCAAACATATAAATATACAAATGTAAATTTTCGGGATTGTAACAGCTTTGGCATTACTTTTATTCAAAATATGTATTAGGTTTTACTACCGCTGTTTTTCTATCTATACATCAATTAAATTGGCTCATGTATTTAGTTAAATAATTTCATTAACAATAAAAAAACCCTGCTTACGCAGGGTTTTTTTGAATTAGTTCAATGCTTATGCAGAGAATTGGTTCATTGTATTTTTCGCATCGTCACCCGCTTTAAGCGCGTTGTCGCCAGCGAAGATTTCTTTATGGTCATCACCGATGTCTGAACCAGCCATTGCTTGATGTTTAACACAAGCGATACCACCACGGATTTCTTTACGTTGTACACCAGCAACATAAGCCAACATACCTTCAGAACCGAAGTAACCTTCTGCAAGCTCATGTGTAGAAAGCGCAGCAGTGTGGTAAGTCGGAAGTGTAATCAAGTGATGGAATACACCTGCTTCACGAGAAGCATCAGCTTGGAACGTACGGATCTTCGCATCAGCATCAGCAGCTAATTCAGTATTGTCATACTCAGCGCTCATTAACTTAGCACGGTCGTAAGCAGATACGTCTTTACCTTCAGCAACCCAACGGTCGTAAGCTTGTTGACGGAAGTTTAACGTCCAGTTGAATGATGGTGAGTTGTTATAAACAAGTTTTGCATTTGGCACAATTTCACGTACACGGTTCACCATGTGAGCGATTTCTTCAACGTTTGGCGTTGCAGTTTCGATCCAAAGAAGGTCAGCCCCGTTCTGTAAACTTGTTACACAGTCAAGTACAACACGGTCAATTTGAGTACCTTCACGGAATTGATATAGACCAGAAGCTAAACGCTTAGGACGGTGTAATTTACCATCACGTTTGATTAGGATTTCGTCTTCTTGCGCTTCTGAAATATCAATTTCAGTAGTGTCTAAGTAGCTGATGTATTGAGAAGCGATATCGCCTGGCTCTTTAACCACTGGGATTTTTTGAGTCAAGTCAGCGCCTTCAGAGTCAGTACGTGCAACGATGATACCGTCGTCAAGACCCATTTCTAAGAATGCATAGCGAAGTGCATGGATTTTCGCAATGAAGTCTTCGTGTGGAACAGTTACTTTACCTGCTTGGTGACCACATTGTTTCGCGTCAGAAACTTGGTTTTCGATTTGAAGTGCACATGCACCCGCTTCGATCATTTTCTTCGCAAGTAAGTAAGTTGCTTCTTCGTTACCGAAACCAGCATCGATGTCGGCAATAATTGGCACAACGTGAGTTTGGAAGTTGTCGATTTGTGAAGTGATTTCAGCAGCTTTAGCAGTCTCACCCGCTTCTTGCGCTTTTTTAAGTGCACGGAATAAGTCGTTTAATTCTTTTGCGTCTGCTTGACGTAAGAATGTGTAGATTTCTTCGATCAATGCAGGAACTGAAGTTTTTTCGTGCATAGATTGGTCAGGAAGTGGACCAAACTCAGAACGAAGTGCAGCAACCATCCAACCAGAAAGGTAGATGTAACGGCGTTCAGTAGTGCCGAAGTATTTTTTGTTCGCAATCATTTTTTGTTGTGCGATGAAACCATGCCAGCAACCCAAAGATTGAGTATATTTGCTAGAATCAGCATCATAAGCAGCCATATCACGACGCATAATCGCAGCTGTGTATTTCGCAATATCTAAACCAGTTTTGAAACGGTTTTGAAGTTGCATACGTGCAGCATCTTCAGGACTGATGTCTGCCCAAGTGTTGCCGAATTTTGCTTTTAATTCGCGGATTGCATCAATCGCTGTTTGGTATGTAGTCATGATATTTTACCCTGTATATAATTTTAGGATTTATCAATCGAAGGACTAAATCTACTCGGTATTAATTGTTCAGATTTAGAGCGCTTCGTTGCTATAGACTTAGCTTAGATTGACTCTAGAAATTAATCCAATATTTTCGTTTAATTCTCAGTATTTATTTAAAAAATATGTAGATTAAAGTCGTAATATAAATGAAATACCATTCTATAAATTATTGATTTTAATAAAATTTATAAAATAAATATTTGTACACTTTTAACACAATTTGAGTGATTCTTATTCATTAGACTTAAGTATCAAGCTCACAATTACGTTTAATTTTTCTTCAAACATCTTTATATTTTAACCTTCAATTGACTTTTCTGACAGAGCATCGTTATTAAACTGTTAGTTTTAAATGAATATTTTTTAAACTGTGAACCATATTGATGGAATTACCAATAAAGCATTTAAATTGAGATAAACCTAAAGACAATTTAGAACATAGCATGGTAATTTCAAAAACAACTAAAGCCCTATTTCTTAAATAAATGTATAGGGTCTGTCTTATGACAAAAAAAACGTAAATTTGATGAATATATGTTAAATTCTGCTGAAAAAATCAGCATAAAAACACACAAACCTAAGCGCTTATGGCATAATTCCCCACGATTTCAAAAATTTATTTTCGGTATTTTTTTTATGAATCTTGAGCGGGTTGATCTCAATCTCTTAATTTACTTAGATGTTCTTTTGCGAGAGAAGAATGTTACACGTGCAGCAGAACAATTGGGTGTTACTCAGCCTGCAATGAGTAATATTTTACGTCGTCTTCGTAACTTATTTAATGATCCGCTTTTAATTCGCTCTTCTGAAGGAATGACTCCTACAGAAAGGGCTTTAGAACTACAGCCTCGTATTCGTGATGCTCTTTCTGATCTATCTATGATCTTAGAACCACGAACAGAATTTAGACCTTATACGTCAAATCGTGTTTTCCGCATCATGACTTCAGATTATGCTGAAGCTACACTTGTGCCTCGCTTAGTTAAGGCTCTGCGTTCAGAAGCACCAAATGTTGTTTTAGATTTTCTAACACCGAGTGATGTATCTTATCGTGATATGGAACAAGGTAAAGTTGATCTTGCCATCAACCGTTTCAACGAAATACCACAAAGTTTTCATCAGGTTCTGGTGTGGCGTGACAGCTTTTCTTGCTTACTGAATAATAAGCATCCTGCCGTAAATAATTTGAATCTTAAAAGTTATCTAGATGCGCAACATATCTGGGTTTCTAAAACTGGGATGGGTGTAGGATTTGGTGTTAACCCAGAGAAACAAGCCGGTTTAGGTTGGATTGATCAAGCTTTAGAGCGTATTGGTCAAAAACGCAAAATTTCGGTATTTACACGTCATTATCAAATGCCAGGTTTATTAGCGTCTAATGTCGATCTCATTGCGACATTACCGACGAAAATCGCTCGCCTACAAGCTAAAAGTCAAAACTTGATGCTCAAAGACCCTCCATTTTACATTCCTGAATTTGAACTCAAAATGGCGTGGTGCCCTCTATTACATCATCATCCTGCTCATCGTTGGTTACGTCAGTTGATTTTATATGTTGCTCGTCAAATGACTGAGGAAGAAAATCGTGAATTTCTTTCAAATAACAATACCCACTTCTCACAATTTTGATTGAGTAGAGCTGATTTAAATCAATACTTTAAAATTTTTTACTCAATAACTATGATATTGAGGTAGTGTAAAAATTCACTACCTCTATGTTTTTTGTGATAAAACTTTCCTCATAAATAATTTAAAAACAAAGGTGTTCGTGTGAGCCTCTTTCAGAATTTCGTGATCATTATGATTTTGATTGCTGGAGCTGGATTCTTATCATTAAGTGAAATCGCACTTGCAGGATCACGTAAAGTGAAACTGAAAATTTTGGCTGAGTCTGGTGATGATCGTGCACAAAAAGTGCTTACGCTTCAAGAGAATTCAGCTGATTTCTTTGCTGCCTCTCAAATCGGCTTAAATGCTATTGCAATTTTGGGGGGGATTTTAGGTGAAGCTGCATTTAGACCTTATTTTGTGATTTTGGTCGATCGTTTCTATGATGGTCCTTGGTCACAATCAATTGGTTTTGCATTGTCATTTACTTTAGTGACATCACTGTTTATTTTATTTGCTGATCTTATGCCTAAACGATTGGCAATGATTGCACCTGAAAAAATCGCTGTCTCTTTAATTAATCCTATTCAGGTATTCATTACTGTTTGTCGTCCATTAGCTTGGTTTATCAATGCAATTGCCAACCTATTATTCCGTTTATTCAAAGTAAATACTACTCGTGATGATAATATCACCTTTGATGATATTTCTGCGGTAATGGATGCAGGGGCACAAGCAGGTGTCTTACAAAAACAAGAACATCACTTTATTGAAAATGTATTTGAGCTTGAAGAGCGAAATGTTCCTTCGAGTATGACTACACGTGAAAACGTGGTTTTCTTTACCATCAATGAATCAGAAGAAAGTATTCGTCAAAAACTGGCTGAATTTCCCTATTCAAAATATTTAGTCTGCAATGAAAATATTGATCAAGTGATTGGCTATGTTGATGCTAAAGATATCTTGATTCGTATTTTAAATAATCAAAAATTTAATCAGTTGAATGAATCCACTATCCGTAATGTATTAACGATTCCAGATACACTTACACTATCAGAATTACTTGATCGCTTCAGATCTAGTAAAGAAAAGTTTGCCGTAGTCATCAATGAATATGCCTTGGTGGTTGGTGTTATTACCCTATCTGATATTATGATTACCGTGATGGGTGACTGGGTTACGCCAACGGATGAAGATCTTCAAATTATCAAGCGGGATGATCATTCTTGGCTGATTGAAGGCAGTACACCTATTGAAGATGTCAAGCATGCATTAGAAATTGATGAAATGCCTGATGATGAAAACTATGAAACTTTAGCTGGGTTTATGATGTTTAAACTTCGTAAGATTCCACGTCCTGCTGATAGTGTGGTATTTAATGGTTACAAATTTGAGGTGGTCGATGTTGACCATTTTAAAATTGACCAACTACTCGTGACCAGATTACTTGATGAAAAAGCAGAATTAGAATCAACTGTTGAATAAGACACTATCCACCACTCAGGTGGATTTTTTTATTCAGTTTATCTAATTAAACTTGAGATTTTTCACCTTCAAAAATTATTAAAATTAGAATTTATACTCAATTTTTATTACAACTATCACACTTAAAAATCATGTTTAATGTCTCCAATCACAAAATATAAATTCTAAACTTATGAATTTTAACTACTATTTTTTATAAAAATTATGGTTATTTTAATATTTTCTAAACAATATTTAGTTTAATCATAAATTTCTCTAAGATGGTCGGCGTTTTCGAAGATAACAAATACTGTAATAGAAACAATATTGATTAAAACGCTAATCTAAGGATAGATCCATGTTGACCTTGCTTGGTTTGGGCATGATTTTGTGCTTTATGTACCTCATTATGTCTAGACGTATGACTCCCCTCGTCGCACTCACGCTTATTCCCGTTCTTTTTGCGCTAATTGCATATGGATTAGGTTTTTTTGTAGATAGTTTGAACCATATTCAACTTAATGAACTTGGTGAAATGATGTTAGATGGTGTTAAAAAGTTAGCACCTACCGGCGTCATGTTGCTATTTGCTATCTTGTATTTTGCCATCATGATTGATACAGGTTTATTCGATCCATCAGTGAAATTTATTCTCAGATTGGTAAAAGGTGATCCCCTCAAAGTAGTATTAGGTACGATTACCTTAACATTGATCGTGTCTTTAGATGGTGATGGCTCTACCACTTATATGATCTGTGTTGCTGCCATGTTACCGCTTTACAAGCGATTAGGCATGAGCCCTTTAATTATGGCCTGTCTCATGATGTTAGCCAGTGGAATCATGAATTTAACGCCATGGGGTGGACCTACTGCACGTGCGGCAAGTGCACTCCATGTAGATCCTAGCGATGTGTTTGTTCCTATGATTTTACCGATGCTGTTCGCCATTGGTTGGTTGTACTTTTTAGGAACCATGTATGGCCGAATGGAGCGAAAAAGATTAGGCATCATGGAATTGGATATTAGCCATGGCGACAATATTCAAATTTCATCAAACCCAGAGGCAAATCGAGCGCATTTGAGATGGTTCAATGGATTATTGACTCTTGCACTGATGGCCAGCCTAGTCATGGGTATTTTGCCTATGCCTATTTTATTTATGATTGCATTGTGTATTGCTTTAGTCGTGAACTATCGTGATATTGATATGCAAAAAAGCTTAGTCGCTCATCATGCTGGTAGTGCTTTAAATGTCGTTGGTATTATTTTTGCCGCTGGTATTTTTACAGGTTTACTCACTGGCACGGGTATGGTCGATGCCATGTCAAAAGAGTTAGTAGCGATTATTCCAGATAGTATGGGTCCATATTTGGCACCAATCACAGCCGTTTTAAGCATGCCTTTAACGTTCTTTATGTCAAATGATGCTTTTTACTATGGTGTTCTGCCCATCTTATCTGAAGCTGCAGCACATTATGGCATCTCTCCTGTGGAAATGGCTCGTGCATCGATTGTTGGTCAACCCGTTCATCTGCTCTCACCCTTAGTTCCATCTACCTTTTTACTCTGCGGGCTTGCTGGGATTGAGTTTGGTCAACACCAAAAATTTACCATTAAATGGGCGATTATTACGTGCTTAGTGATGCTTGCAAGTGGATTAATATTTGGGATGTTCCCATTCTATTCTGCTATTTAATCGTATCTCTAGTTTCGGAGTGATTTTTTGATCACTCCAATCTCTTATTTATAAAGGCTTATTGAGCTTGAGTCTCATTCCAAATATTCAAGTTCCCCATGTTAGATAGAAGTTGATACCTCACCACTAAAAACTCTGTCAACAAGGTGGAATAATTCATTTTTGCTTCATTCAACACATTCTGAGCATTAAGCACTTCGAGTAAATTTCCTACACCCGCTTTATAACGTCCTTGGGCGGCTTCATAGGCTTCTGAAGCACTTTGATTCAATATCGTTAGCGCCTTAATATTGTCATGGATTGCATTTAGCTCATTATAGCTTTTCCAGATTTCAGCATTAATTTCAAGCTTCAATCTTTCTTGCTCTAATTGCTTTAATTTTAGGTTTTCTTGAGCAACGACAATTTGATTTTTTCGATTATAACCATCAAACAATGGGAAATTGACTTGCACACCCGCTTGTAGAGATTGGCTGTCACTGCCATAACTGTCACTCGTTTGTTTTTGCTGATCATAAATACCGTTAAAACTAACAGATGGATATCTAGACCGCTGTATTGCCTTAATTTTATTTTCAGCTGCGAGTGAATCATACTGTGCAGCTTTAAACTTTGGATGCATTTTTTCAGCATCCTGAATGAGCATTTCAATCGGTTTAAGATCTAGCTCTTTTGGAATTTTTAACTGATTATTAATTTTGAAATTTTGGTATGCAGGCTCACCTATTAATGATGCTAAAAGTCCTTTTGCAATTTTTAAATCACCTAAAAATTTAGTTTGATCTGACTTTGCTTTCGCCAAATTTGCGGACATTTGTAATGCATCTGATTTGATACCTACACCTGCACGATATCGAGCATTTGCAATTTCATAGTTTTTTTCTGCAAGTACAACCAACTCATTAATATTGTTTAATTTTAACTCAGCCTGAATAATTTGATAATAAGTCGAAATCGTTTTGATGATCATATTTTGCAAAGCAACATCATGCTGTGCCAAAGACATCGCTAATAATTTTTCGGCTTCTTCTGCTTGATAAAATCGACTACCAAAATCATAAAGTAGCCAATTGGCTCTTATTCCAAGTCCGTAACGGCGTAAGTCAGTGTCATAACTCAAAACAGGACGATCTTTTACTTGATTATCATCACGTGACCAATCGTAATTCAAGGTGCTATTCACTTGAGGATAATAATTTGCTTTAGAGATTTTAAGCTGAGCAGCTTGAATACGCGTTTGTACCCAAGCACTTTTTGTCTCAGGATTACGACAAACTGCACGTTCAATGGCATCAATGAGTTCTATTGGCTGTTCATTCTTGAGACTATTTTGAGATAAACAATGTTGAGGTTGACTTAACATTTTCTGATTTTGAAGATCAAGTGACACACTTTGATTGAGTTGTTGTTCTATTTGCTTACGTTTTGTCTCATTCTCGCGGGCTTTACGCTGAGCCGTGAGCTCATCAAACCATAAAGTCTCGCGTTGTTTTTTTTGATTTGGAGTCAGTTTTGACAACCAACTCTCTGCATAAGCCAACGAACTATGTCCGAATAGCGACCCAGCAACAACAATGAAAGCGATGTATGTAATTTTCATTTAGGTTGCAAATCCTTGGTCAACATATCACGGACGATCACGCCATCTTGTAAAGCGATAATCCGCTCAGCAGATGAAATCGTTTCTGGACGATGTGCAATAATCAATTTGGTAATATTCAAATGCTTGAGGTTTGCATTGACCTCTTGTTCTTTTAATACGTCTAAACTACTGGTCGCCTCATCCATAAATAAAATCTTTGGTTTTTTATAGATAGCACGAGCCAATAAAATTCGTTGTTTTTGTCCTCCTGACAACATATTACCAATATCCCCCACTAGGGTTTGATATCCCATTGGCATACGGCTAATGTCATCATGAATTGCGGCATAGGCTGCACATTCTTGTACCCATTGCATGTCAGGATTTGAATCAAAAAAACAAATGTTTTCTGCGATTGAACCAGCAAATAGAATGTCATCTTGTAACACTGTGGCAACTTGATCTCGTACAGCATTTAATCCTAATTGTTCAAAATCACGCCCCATAATTTTGACTTCACCTTCATTCTGTTTAAATACACCTAACAGAACATGTAGCAATGTGGTCTTACCGCAACCTGTTGCCCCCACAATGGCGACAGATTGATTTTGGGGTATCTTGAAACTAATCCCCTTGAGTACATAAGGGTCATTTTCTGAATATTTAAAGTGCAGATTTTCGACCTCAATTGCATTCTCAACCTGATCTACATTTGTGATTTCAGCATCGCCGTATAATTTTTCTTGTTCTGTTAACACAATATCGGATAAACGCTCTACATCAATTTGAAGCATTTTAACTTCGATAAACTTATCGATTAAACCTGCGACTCGGCCATCAAACTGACTTTTATAGGCCATAAAAGCCATCAGTACACCGACTGTAAAATTACCCTCCAATACCAATGTGGCACCTAACCAAATAATTAGAATGTTCTGAATACCAAATAAGACTCCATTTGCCAATGAGAAACCTAAACCTAACTTTTGGGTCGTTAATCCAGCATTAACTTGATTGACCATAAGATTTAACCATGTCGAACGGCGAACATCTTGTCGTTGGAACAGTTTTATGGTTTTTGCCCCACGCACGGTTTCCATAAAATGACTGCTTTGCTTCGCCGCATGAATAATTTGCGCCTCCGTCGCTCGTTTTAAAGGTGCATACCAAATCCATCTGATTAAGGCATACAAGCCCATCGTAAAAATTGCAATCCAAGCTAACTTTGGACTGTATATAAACATTAAAATCAACGTAAATACTGTCATTAATCCATCAAGAATCGCAGCTAAGAACGTTGTGGTGAGTGTGGTTTGAATGTTACCAATTGATCCAAATCGCGAAACAATGTCACCGAGGGATCGTCTTTCAAAATAAGATACAGGAACATTAATCATGTGATTAAAGACATTGGCTTGCCACTGCACACTTAAATGCGTGCTCATATACATCATGATCCAGGAACGGAGTAACCCGATAAACTGCTGAAGTAACATCAGCATGCCAAAGCCAATAGCTAGAATCGTTAAGAGATCTCGATCTGCAGATACGATCACATGGTCTATCACCCATTGCATAAAGAATGGGCTAATTAATGAAAAAACTTCCAAAGCTAAGGCCAAAATTAAAATTTGCCCGAGAGACTTCCATAAACCACGAACATGACCGATTAGACCTTTAAGCTGAATCTGATTTTTATCTTCCTTTTTTTCAAATTCAGTATCTGGCCAAAGCTCTAATGCAACACCCGTAAAATGTTCAGATACCTCATTGAGTGTCAGTACACGTTTACCAAATGCTGGATCTAAAATCGTGACTTTATTGGCACTGACTTCTTGCAATACCACAAAGTGGTTGAAATCCCAATGTAAAATACACGGGGTTTTAAGCTGATCTAAATCTTCTAAATCCAGCTTTAATGGGCGTGTTACCATTTTCAACTGATTACTAATTTTGATCAGCTGATTGAGATTTGAACCCTTTTGAGAAACTGAAAAACGACGTCTTAACGTTAATAAATCAGACTCATAGCCATAATAATGCGCAATCATCGCAATACAGGCTAATCCACATTCTGTCGCTTCCGTCTGTAAAATGGTTGGAATTTTCCGTCCAAATCCAAGAGAAATTTTGTCTAATATCTGCATGTTATTTCTTCTTATATCTTGCCAGTGATGCTATATAACGGTTCGAGTACCCATTCATATAGTTTTCTTTTTTCTTGCATGATATCTGCATCAAAGGCCATGCCCACTTTAAGAGGCTTACTTTCACCATAGGCTTTTACAAACTGTTGTTCTAATTTGACTTTGACTAAATACACAGGTTCACTTTGGTTAAGTGTTACACCCTGACTTAACTCGCCTAAATTGGTCAGTTCTTGTGGGTTCATCGTCGTCGCTGAGATTGAATGAATCACACCTTCACCTTGACCAAATTTTTGGTAAGGATAGGCTTGAAAACGAAGTTTTACGGTTTGACCAGTCCTTATAAATCCAATTGCTGAACTGGATACAAAAAGATGTGCTTCTAAATAAGAAGGCGTCGGAACAATATTCATGACAGGAATATTAGGAGAAATAAACTGACCAACCTCTGCATTAATCGATGCTATTTTTCCTGTCGCATTGGCTTGTAATAGCAAACTATCCCGCGCTTTATTTTCTAAAAATTCTTGCTGATTCGAAGCTAATTGACGATCGACCAAAGTCAGCTCACTTTCCAACTTCGATGCTAGTCCTTGCTGAGCCAATAATTTATTTTCTAATTCAGCTTGTTTAGTATTTTTTTCTCGCTCATAGCTCTGTAAAGCAACTTTTAGGCTGATATAGTTATCTTGCTTCAGTTGATATTCTTCAATCGAAATATATTCTTTATCTTTTAAATCTCGATAACGATGTGCATTTTCTTGTGCAAGTGCTAGACGTTGGCGTTGCTCGGCAATTAAGCCATCTAATTTTATTAAATCTAAACGTATAGATTGAATTTCTGCATTTAATTGTTGAACATTATTTAAATGTAAGTCTTTTAGTTTATTTTTTTCAGTATCTAAACTTTGTTTTTTTAACTCAATTTGTTTTTGTACAGACTCATTATAGTTACCTGTACTATTATAACGCGTCATTTTTAATGTAATTAATGGTGTCCCTTTCTCCACTAATTGACCTTCTTTGACGAATTTTTCACTGACTGTACCCCCTTCAGCACTATAAACTCGGATTAAACCTGTATTAGGAATCAATAATCCTTTAACACTCGTCCTCTTCGTATAGCTTCCAAAAAAAATAAAACTCACTAATAAAACAGTAAAAATGGCGACAACAATCGTGAGTACCGTAAATGAAAATGGTCGAATCAAAATGACTTCACCAATCCACTTTGACTTTTGTGCATCAATCGCTTTGTCTCTAAACAGCTTATTTGTCATATATATTTGTAATTAATTTTTCAAGTACGGGTTTTTATATTGAATTTTCATCAAGTTGACTACATTTCAACAGCGTGCTTAAAAGAGACAAACACAAACCAAAAGTTTTCAATAAAATAGTCATGATCTGTGTTGTCTCCTGTTCTATCCCACACTTCGCTCAGCTAAATCTGCTTTGAATAAACTCAGTTGGATACTGATTTCAATAGATTAAAAACGAAGCGTTCATCTTGTTTTATTTCAAAACTCGATTGACTAAAGGTGCTGTGAACAAAGCATGAGGATCATATTGCTTTAAAATATGACTACTCGACTGAATGGTTAAATGATTAGATTGACCCTGAGCATGGACGCGTGGAATTTCGTAATCGATATAAGTTGAACTATCCCAAGCTTTTTGATTGGTATAGCCCCACCCTTTAGACCATTCTGGTCGCATCAAAGAATCACCTTGATAACGTTGTGACATCCACTCCTCAACTTCTGTGTAAAATTGCGCTGAGAATGGCGTACCTGGCAAGGTTAAAATATCAAACCAAACGGCACAGTCCCATTCAGGATGATCAGGACAAGGTTTAATGGCTGATAATGCTGCTGTTTGAGCGCCGTGAACAATTGAATCTTCTGGATGATCCAAGCCCGTAACTCGAATTTCAACAGGTCCATTCATTGGGAAACGACCCATTTTTTGATATTGCTTCATCTTAATGCCGTAATAATCACAAAAATCAGCAATAACCCGTTGAACGTTTGCACGACTGGTAATGACAGCATAGCCATTTGCAGTAACACGCAAAGTTGTTGGTTTGACATACAGTAAAACGTTTTTTGACGTCCCCCATAAATCATAAGTTTGAGTAGAAGCCAAACCACCAGTCAAAATCGTCGTGATTCCAGATAATGGCGTACCATTTAAACCTAGTTTAGAGATTTCATACTGAGTAAAACCGAAGGTTGGCGTGAGATAAGTACTTTTATTGACGATGATTTTATGAATCAAATCAGTAATAGGTTTGATCAAATTATCTGAGAACCAATAATTGAATGGTTTGACTGTCTGTCGAGCAGTCAAAGGACGATACGGAGTAACAGTCCAAACTTTTAACCAAGGATAATCGGTGAATGGAAACCAAATTGCTTCTGCACGACCAGATTTATCCAGAAAATGAGAGAAGGTACGTCCAGCATGCTTATCTTGAGCGAATAGCTCATTGATATGAATGTCGGTATAGCTTTCACAACGAATATATTGATTTTTTGACGTTTGTAATTGTGCAGATAAAATAAATGCACGACCTATATGAACTAAAAATGCACGAATTTCTGGATCATTTCGCAGGAAGGTTTTCGCAACATATCGACCTTCTCGTTGGTCGAAAACAGCAGCAGTGATCGATACCACTAAATTACTGATCGAACCATAAGTTTGACCTTCTTGTTTTATTTCCCCTACGGCAGGTACACCTGTGCCATGACCATCAATGGCCAACACACCACCCAAAGTTAAATCTCCAGGTGCTGGTACTGCCACAAATCCACGATTACGGTATTCCATTGCGGTTAACAATGCTTCCATTTGAATGCCTGCTTCGGCAGTCACAATACCTTTTGCATCAATACTGACTTTGTTGATATGCGTTGGCATATCAATCAATAAAATTTTAGTAATCTTGTCTTGATCATCCAACAATAAAGGTGACCAATTATGTGACATCCCTTTGGGTCTGACTTTATAGCCATTTTGATAAGCCCAGTTAATGGCTTTTAAAACTTGTTCTTGATTTCTCGGTGATGCTGTCCATGCATTTTCATAACGAGATTCCCCAGACCAATTTTCATATTTCTGTTTAAAAATTGAGATTTCAGTTGGGAAATTTACTAATCTTTCTTGTAAAGGAAAAAACCAAGCTTCTGCCTTTTGTGTTGGAAGCCATGCTGAAACAGCACCAACAGCAGCTAAGCTACCCATTGTTTTTAGAAAGTTTCTTTTATCGTGATCTATTTGTTCTGATGAATTCTGCATTGTTATAGCCACCAAAAGTTTAGCTTTATTATTTCTGTTACTGAAAGCAGACCAGTACTCATGACCAGTCTGCCTTTAACACTTTATTTAAAACTTATGAAAGCCAAGCACGAACGCCATTTAAAGTCGGAAGAAGTTTATATTGACCTTCTGCCTTTTCTTTTTCGTAATGGTTTGGAGTTTCAGCTACATCGCCACCAAGTGCACGACCAAGACCAATTAATGTTTTTGATGCCACTAAACCAGTAGTATCAGCAGCTTGGTGTACTAGCCCTAAACCTACTGCACTGAATACAACACCAACTGATGAAATCAGTTTTGAATTAAGTGTTTGATTGAATAAGTTCACACCGTGGATGATTGAGTCACCAATCAATGTTCCAGCACCAGATACTTCATTGATTTCTTCTTGCTTTAATTCTACTAAGCTCATGATTAAAACCTCGTTATAAAGAATTTATGTTAGATACACCTAACTTTTGTTAAGCACTTTTAATATACAGAATGAATTGTGTATCAATAATGAAAAATGTAGGACACTATTTAATTATTTTGTGATTTAGTTAACATTAATTTTAATAATTCGAGTGACTCAATATTCTTGAAAATAACAGCCCAATTTCAAATAATAGATAGATCATTGTGCCCCCAATCGCCATTGATAATATGTCTGGCGGCGTTACAAACATGGCAATAAAAAAACAAAAGATAAAAATGTAAGGTCTATTTTTTTGGATGGTCTCAATGTCTACTAATCCAAAATACACCGTGATCATAATGACCAATGGCACTTGAAAAATCAGCCCTAAGACGAAGAAAAACTTAATACAAAACAATAAGTATTGTTGTATATCTGTCATAGGGGTCACACTATCTGGAGAAACTCCAATAAAGAATCCCAATACAGCGGGCAGAATAAAAAAGTATCCCAGTGCAATGCCCGAGTAAAACAACACAATACTTGATGGAAAAAAGAAAAAGAAAATTTTACGTTCTTTCAGATAAAGCGCATGTTTTAAAAAAACATATAATTTATAAAAAATAAAAGGAAAAAGGATGATCAGCGTGACAAAAAATACCAACTTAATGGGTGCTACAAATGTACTGGTAATATCTGTCGCAATCATATGCGCATTTGCAGGTAATTTAGCTTGTAGAGGCAGTGCGATTGCGTTATAAATTTTGTTCGCGAATGGCACTAATCCAACAAAAATAACTAAAAAGCCGATAACGACATGAATTAAATTTCGCCTAAATTCTTCAAAATAATCAGAAAAATGACTCAGTGTTTTTTTGAGGTCGGAAGTTTCAGACATATCTCACTCCCATTACATGTATATCAACACACGACCAATGCGCTAAATGAGTCATTAGAAAATCTGTTTTATAAGGTGCTGGCACATAAAACTTTTGGATTGGGAAATATTGTTTTTGTTTCTGATCAATTTGATCATCTAGATGCGCGAAATATTCCTGCATTTGAGTTTCAAGCTGTTTAACATTCTGAATTTCGTCTTTTAATTCTTCACGAAGTTGATGAAGCTCAAGTTCAAGATCTACTTTCTGTTTAATATCGGATTTTATTTCACTTATTTTTTTCAAGCTTCGAAGCGCAAAACGAATCGCATCGGGTAAACGATCAGGACCCAAGACCACAATTACAATCAGTCCAAGAAAGAGTAGTTCTCCAAACCCAACATCAAACATAGGTTAAAACACCACAATATTGCTTTGAATATCGTTTAAAAAAGATTATTGATGAGTGTCTTTTTTATCTTCGCGAACAGCATCTTTAAAATCTTTTACAGCGCCGCCGACATCTTTGCCAAAACTCTTTAATTTAGCTGTACCGAAAATGACCAAAATAATTATGGCAAACAGTGCGATATGACCAATTGAAAGACCCATCATTATAGTTATCCTTATTTTTTAATATTGCTTAATACTAACAGACCAACAATGCATAGAACTCTTGAAATGTCTAACAATCTCAGCATATATATTTGAGTCTGTTTAGATTTTTTATTCTGCTTTCAAAATATAAGCTACAGATAAAAATAAAAAAACCGATTTAAGCCTTTGCTTAAATCGGTTTCAGTCACTTGGTTCGCTGAACTACGTTTTCAATTCTTTGTTTAACTTGAATAATAAAGGATTAACGACCATAGATTTCTAAAAGTTTATCTAAGGTTGCTTGATAATGAATATCGATATCTTCAGCTAAAATAGCATACGCATTATCTAACTGAACCATTGGCCAGCCTTCTTTCCAAAACGGAAAAATATTGTGTAGATCATGCGTTACGATTGCTTCTTCGCGTGTAATCGCCTGTGCAACCTGCGATAAAACTTGCGCTGTTTCAGCACCATCAATCTCAAGATAATCAATACCACGCGCTTTAAGAATACGAATTCTGTCTTTTTTATATTTAATTTTTTTTGCTTGTGCTTCATTTAAACCTAAAGCAAGTGTCACTGCTTCAACAAACTTTTCTTCAAAAGATTGATGTAATGCAACCAAGGCTTTTTTATGTGCTTCCTGACGCCCCTCTTTACCACCACTACGAATCAATTTATTCGCCTCAACATTAAGTTCGTCAGATTTCATAGACTGTAAAATATCTAAAATTTCGATATCACTTAAAGATTCAGCATTGTGGTGTGTCATGGGAGTACTTCAATTCAACTTAATCTTGCATTTTCTCATAATTCAACACAAATACATAATCTAATTCAAATTGAATCGATAAGCTTTCAAATGATTCTAAATATTTGGAATTATACTTCTGAGTTTTAGTGCAATATGTAAGTCAAAACGATGGGTAGTGTGATTGCAGCACCGATAATTTGCAGACTAATTACGCCAGCCATTAATTGACTGTCACCACCCAATACTTTTGTCAGAATATAAGCAGCTGAAGCCGTTGGTAATGCAAAATATAAAATAAAGATTTGCGTCTCTAAAGCATTGAAGCCCAGCATTTTACAGCCCAGCCAAGCCAAAATCGGCATTAAACATAAACGCGATAGCGTGTTGATCATTAGAGGAAATGATTCTTTTTTAAGAGCCACAAATTGCAATGCAGCACCGACACACATTAGTCCCATAGGTAAGCTACATATCGCAAGTTGGTAAATTAATGACTCTGCACCTTTCCATAATGGTAGCCCGGATACATTGTAGAGCACACCAACCAGGCAACCCAAAATTAAAGGATTTTTGAGTAACGATATAATCACTGCTCGAAAATTCATATTTTCATGATCGGTCAGTGCCAATACCGAGATGATATTCACAACAGGAATACTGATCGCCAACAGCAATGCAAAAATTGTCATGCCTTCTGCTGGAAAAAGCGAAGCAACTACTGCTAAACCAATATAGGTATTAAAACGTACATTGCTTTGAACATAGACTCCAAATCTTCGTGTTGGGGTCTGAAAAATTCTTTTTAGAATATATAAAACTGCACAAGCAATTGGAAAGACCACGAGTAAAATGACTAAAATTTTACTCACCATCTCCATATGAATATCAGCTTGAGCCAAATTACCAAAAAGCATGGCAGGAAAAAACACAAAATAGTTAAGTTTCTCTGCACCCGCCCAAAACTCGTCTGTTAAATACGATTTCTGTTGAAGAAAATATCCAATTAATATGAGCCCTATCAGCGGCACTAAGGATAAAACAATACTGTACATAAATGATGAGCCTAATCGAGTGCAGATCGCTCAGTCCTAATATGCTCAATCAACCACAGGGGTTTATTGCATGCCTTTTGAACTGATCATTTTATATTACACTGCATCAAGCTGATCGTCTCAAAAATTCATCATTTACATCATGCATTGACTTGTTTTATATACGCTAAAATTTCAGGCAAAGTCTGAATTGTTTTATTTAACGTCGGTTGATGTTCAGCTAAGGATTGGTGAAACCCCGCCAAATATAGTCCATCTAATCCAGCCTGAGTAGCACCCCAATAATCATTCACTGGATGATCACCAACATAAAGACAATGGTCAGGTGCAATTCCTAATTGTTGACAAGTCATATGAAATATTTCTGCTTGAGGCTTTGACACACCTGCCTTCTCAGAACTCATGATCACATCAAAATAATGCGCGATTCCTAGACCTTCGATAATTTTGTGTCGAGTGAAATGTCCTCCATTCGAAATGATTGCCAACTTAAATCTTTCGCTTCTAAGCTGATCAAGCGTCTGAATAGCATTTGGCATCATGACTGCGTTTAGTCCAAATTGATTAAACCAATAGTCACTTAATTCATCTAATTCTGGTGCTTTTATCCATTTCAACTGCTTGAGTAATGCATGAGCAACTGAACCACCAATGGTAGGTGCAGTCATTCTTTCTCGGATGGGATAGCCACCATGATCAATATATCGAATCGTTTCGAGAATCTCAGCTTGCGCAGACGAGGCAGATTGATCGATTTGCTGTTTATAAGTATTAAATAATGCCCGACTAAAAGTTTGAACACTTAAATCTCGGTGTGTCAGTGTATTGTCCAAATCAAAAATAACAGCTTGAATTTTCATAGTGCTTAGAGGAGTGTATTCATTTGCCCATGCTATCAACTCTCCGCAATCTCGATTATTCATTTTTATTTCATCCTAAGCATGAAAATGAATAAAAGATAGATTACAGACTAATTCCATTGATGTTTGTTTTGAACTGTATACCGACTCCATACTAAAATTGGTATGAACAAAAATAATCCTAATATACAGATCAAAATGAGATATGAGGTATAACCAAGCCAATCGCCTAATATGCCACTCAAGGTATACAGTGCTCCCGCAATGGAAGCCATCAATGCGACTTGGAAAGTAAAATCTGTTCCTGCAAATTCTTTCCGACTGTATTGCATCACCAAGGTTAGAATAATCACCAATAACATCGCAGCGAACATATCTTCTAAAGCATTGATGATATAGATCCACACGACGTTCAATTCAGAAGGTCGCGCCTCATAATGCGATAACCATGCAAATCCAATGAGACTCAATAATTTAAGCAGTGAAAAAGTAATTAAAGCACTTTGACGCGAATAAAACCTAAGTAGCCAACCTGCAATACCTGCTCCGATCAAAGCAGCAAATGCTCCAAGCATGGTCACATTGACACCAATTTGCGTCTTAGATAGTCCTAAATCGACCAACAATGGTTTAAGAATAGGTCCAGACAATCCATCCGTCACTTTAATGCTACACAATACAAAAAACCAAAGTCTGAGTTCTCGATTTTGAAAAAAATATTTTAAGTAATGACTTAAAGCTTTCACGAAACTTTGAGTTTTAGATGATGAATCATCATCTTGATGATTATTGATGCTTTGTGAAGTATGTTGAGGCTCACGATGCAATAATACGGGTAGCGTATTAAATGCCACCAAAATAGCCAAGCATAAAAAAGTGGTTTGCCAAGTCAATGCATCTAATACCCACAATATCGCACCGCCTCCCACAATAAATCCCAACCTTGAACCAATCACTTGGAACATATTGCCTAGATGCTGTTGTTCACCTTTTAGAATATTCACAGCTAAGCCATCGGTTGCTATATCTTGAGTCGCTCCGATACTATTCATCATCAACAATGCCACGAAAAATCCAAAGAGATATTGAGGTTGATTCAGTGATTGAATGGGGATAAATGATAAGATAATCAATGTGATAATTGTGAGTAACTGAGTGGGTATAATCCAACTGCGGTAATGCCCTTGATTGAACAAATGATGGCGATCAACCAATGGAGCCCATAAAACTTTGAGTGCCCACGGAGCCATCAGCAATCCAAATCCACCAATATGCGTTAAGGAAACACCTTCAGCACGCAGAATCACGGGCAAAGCATGTGTCATAAATCCTACTGGCAATCCTTGCGCCCAATAGAGTGAAAATAAAAGCACATACATTTTGGTATTTGGTGACATGAAAGAGGTATCCTGCAACTGATGTTTTCTTAATCAATCCGTATTGAGATGTCCTTGTCACTTGATTCTTATTCTGCCAATGTATCTCATACACAAGGTCTTTATAATAAGTTTAAAAAGCAATTATACAACGCACAATGAACAATAGATTTCCAAAATTACCATCACAAGTTCCTCAACGCGGTTCAAAGTTGAGTCGAGCAGCGTTCAAACAGCTTTATCTTCGACAAGGCTGGTCTTTTGAAGGAGAATTTCCAAATTTTCCCAAAGCTGTCGCAATTGTGTCCCCCCATACATCAAATTATGATGGACTGTATGCCTTTCTCGCGATGCTTGGCATTGGCATTGAAGTCACAATCTTTGGAAAAGATAGTCTGTTCAAATCTCCACTCAAACATTTACTCAAATGGATCGGGGTGATTCCGGTAAAACGAGATACCCCCCAAGGCTTGACTCAACAAATTGTTCAAGCTATTCATGAACGAGATAAAATTTGGGTGGCAATGGCACCTGAAGGTACACGAAAAAGTGCTGAAAAGATTCGCAGCGGTTTTTATCACATTGCTTTAGGTGCAAATATACCAGTGGTAATGTTTGCATTTGACTATGATCATAAAGTCATACGATGTTTAGGAAGCCTCGAAATGACGGGAGACTATGAATCTGATCTGCATAAAATATTAGAATATTATCGTGGAAAAATTTCTCCTAAAAATATGAGTCGTATAGCATTACCCTTTAAAGAACTTTTGTAAAAATGCTAGAAAAATAGACAGCAATCTGTTGAGATATGCCTAAAATTTTGACACTTTTTAGCAGATTAATGTCTATGTCATTGCTCCTCAATCTTCCCAAAATCAGCTTCATTGGCCTGAGTTTATTGGCGCTATCAGGCTGTAACTCTACTGTAAAAAATCCTACACAATCCACTCAAATTCAAGCACGCGAGCCAGTGATCGCCATTGCTCTAGGCGGTGGTGGTGCAAAAGGTTTTGCGCATATTGGTGTATTAAAGGTTTTAGAATCTCATGGTATAAAACCCAAAATTGTTACGGGTACAAGTGCTGGAAGTTTTGTCGGTAGTATTTATGCTTCAGGCAAATCTCCCTATCAACTACAGCAAATTGCACTTCAACTGAAAGAGTCCGATATTCGTGATTTAACTTTAAATCGACAGGGTGTGGTCCTCGGTCAAAAGCTCCAAGATTATGTCAATCGACAGGTTGGGAACAAACCGATAGAACAATTCCCGATTCGATTTGCTGCAGTTGCCACACGTTTAGATAATGGTAAACGCGCTGATTTCGTCAAAGGTAATACAGGTCAAGCCGTAAGAGCGTCATGTAGTATCCCTAACGTCTTTGTTCCAACAACGATTGGCAAAACCAAATATGTTGATGGTGGACTCGTGAGTCCAATTCCAGTTCAAACTGCCAAAAATATGGGTGCAGATATTGTGATAGCAGTTGATATTTCTGCACGCCCTGCAGGCAATAAGCCGATGAGCATGTGGGGACTGTTGGATCAAACGATTAATATTATGGGTCAACAAAGTATCAATACTGAACTCAATGCAGCTACAGTCGTGATTCAGCCAAAAGTTGGCCATTTAGGAACTTTGGATTTGAAAGCCAGCAATGAGGCAATACTTGAAGGTGAGAAAGCAGCGCAACTGAAAATTAAATCAATAGATACCGCAATTGCCAATTTCAAAAAATCTCCTGCTGCTTTCAAACCTGCACCAACAGCTCGCTTTTAAGCATTTTTTATAGGCTTCTCTGCCCTAGTCTGTTATCTTGATATAGATGTTTTCGTCTATAACAAGATAACGATTAGAGTAGATGTATGGACTTATTGATTGAACCTTGGCATTGGTTTGTATTAGGTATTTTGCTCATCCTGTCTGAGCTCATTTTACCGGCCTTTGCTGCACTGTGGTTTGGTATAGCTGCTGTCATTATTAGCATACTGGTGTGGCTATTTCCTTCTATGGGGCTTCCAACTCAAATTATTTTATGGGTTGTCCTATCGATTTCATGTACGGTGGTTTGGTTTAAATTTATTAAACCACTTTCCGTTGATAAGACTAAAGCGGGTCTCTCACGTGAAGCGACCATCGGACAAGTTGGGATGGTGATTCAAATTGGTCATGAACCTGAATTAGTCAAAGTTCGTTTTCAGCTTCCAGTTCTAGGCTCTGACGAATGGAATTGCAGAACACTGAGCCCTGTTCAGGTCGGTGATCGTGTCAGAGTTACAGATATTTTAGGTAATGAGCTGGTCGTTCAAGCGCACAATAACCTCAACTCACCGTTATAAACAATAATTCTTAAAGGAGTAGAAATGTCTGGTTCAATTATTGCCATCGCATTTTTGGCATTCGTCGGGATCACTATTTTTAAAGGGGTTCGTATTGTTCCTCAAGGCTATAAATGGATCGTACAACGTCTGGGTAAATACCATACAACCTTAAGTCCAGGTCTAAACTTTGTGATTCCTTATGTTGATGAAGTCGCATATAAAGTCACGACAAAAGATATCGTTCTCGATATTCCATCTCAGGAAGTGATTACAAGAGATAACGCAGTTCTTTTAATGAACGCTGTTGCCTATATCAACATTACTACACCAGAAAAAGCAGTCTACGGTATCGAAAACTATACTTGGGCAATCCAAAACCTTGTCCAAACTTCTCTACGTTCGATTGTAGGTGAAATGGACTTGGATGATGCTTTATCTTCACGTGATCACATTAAAGCGAAGCTAAAAGCAGCAATTTCTGATGATATTTCAGATTGGGGAATTACGCTTAAGACGGTTGAAATCCAAGATATTCAACCATCGAGTACAATGCAATCTGCAATGGAAGCCCAAGCCGCAGCTGAACGTCAGCGTCGTGCGACAGTGACACGTGCTGATGGTGAAAAACAAGCTGCGATTCTTGAAGCTGAAGGTCGTCTTGAAGCATCACGTCGCGATGCTGAGGCTCAAGTTGTACTCGCTGAAGCTTCAGAAAAAGCCATTAATATGGTTACCAATGCTGTAGGCGACAAAGAGATCCCTGTCGCTTATCTACTTGGTGAACAATATGTAAAAGCAATGCAGGATATGGCTAAATCTAATAATGCTAAAACTGTGGTATTGCCTGCTGACATCATGAATACGATTCGTGGGGTAATGGGTCGTAATAATCCTTAAATCGCTCAAACACTCTTCAAAATTTAAAAAGGCAGCTTCGGCTGCCTTTCTTATTGATATGACTCAAGATTCAATTCTTCAGCATTTATTTTAAATTTATGGTTAAATTTCGCATCCTGAAAGATTGCATGAAAACAATCTATCGTCTAACTGCATCATGGAAATTGTATGAGCACCTTTGATCCCACCTTAATCACTTTCTTGTTCTATATTGTCGCCATGGTCGTGATTGGTTTAATCGCGTATCGAGCGACCACGAACTTTTCAGATTATATTTTGGGTGGACGACGCTTGGGAAGTTTTGTAACAGCCCTTTCAGCTGGTGCTTCTGACATGAGTGGCTGGTTACTTATGGGTTTGCCAGGTGCTATTTATCTTTCTGGTCTATCAGAAATGTGGATTGCAATTGGTTTAATTATTGGTGCATGGCTCAACTGGCTGTTAGTGGCAGGACGTCTCAGAGTTCATACTGAAGTTCAACACAATGCCCTTACACTCCCAGATTACTTTTCTAATCGTTTTAATGATCAGAAAAAAATTCTACGAATCGTTTCTGCATTTGTCATTTTAATCTTCTTTGCCATTTATTGTGCTTCAGGCATGGTGGCAGGCGCTCGATTATTTGAAAGTATGTTTGATCTGCCTTATAGCACTGCCCTTTGGATTAGTGCAATTGCAACGATCAGTTACGTTTTTATTGGTGGTTTCTTAGCTGTTTCTTGGACAGACACCATCCAAGCGGGATTAATGATTTTTGCCTTATTGCTTACCCCCATCGTGGCTTTACTGACTTTTTCAGATTTATCTCAAGTGAATTTAGCCCTTGAAGCAGCGCGACCAGAAGCAAGCAGTTTAATGGGTAACTTAAGTACCGTCGCAATTATTTCATTACTGGCTTGGGGTTTAGGCTATTTCGGACAACCTCATATTCTCGTACGTTTTATGGCTGCTGATTCAGTTAAATCGATTCCTAATGCTCGTCGTATTGGTATGACTTGGATGATTCTGTGCCTTGGTGGTGCAGTGGCTGCTGGATATGTCGGTATTGCTTATTTTCAACAAAATCCACAGTTCGCTAATATTGTGAATGCTAACCCTGAAACTGTATTTATGGAGTTAACGAAAGTTCTATTTAACCCATGGATCGCCGGCATTGTATTAGCTGCAATTTTGGCTGCGGTAATGAGTACATTGAGTTGTCAACTTCTTGTATGTTCAAGCACTTTAACCGAAGATTTTTATAAATCTTTCATCCGTAAAACTGCTTCTCAAAAAGAACTGGTTTGGGTGGGTCGCTTGATGGTGCTACTGATAGCTTTACTTGCGATTGTTTTAGCGTCAAACCCTGAATCTAAAGTACTTGGTCTAGTTGCCTACGCTTGGGCAGGCTTTGGGGCAGCATTTGGCCCGCTCATTATTCTGTCTTTATTCTGGAAACGCATGACATTAAATGGCGCTTTGGCGGGGATGATCATTGGTGCAGTGACCGTTATTGTATGGAAAAATATTTGGGCTGATACTGGAATCTATGAAATCATTCCTGGCTTTATTTGCTCTCTCATCGCAATCATTGTTGTGAGTTTATTAGGTAAGCAACCCAACTCAGATGTTACTGACCGATTTGACGAAGCAGACCGATTATATAAAGCGACAAAATAACAAATGAAAAAGAGGACTTTCTGTCCTCTTTTTTTAACTTTTTCGAGCAAGCAAAAAAGCTGAAATCTGCTTAAGTTCAGATGCCGAATCACCAAAATAATCTAAAGCACTAATCGCTTGCTGATGAAGCTTATTTGCATATTCTTTTGCAGCATCTAAACCCAATAAAGCTGGATATGTCGATTTTTCTACAAGTTCATCTTTTCCAGCGGTCTTTCCAAGCGTTTCAGTATCCGAAACTATATCTAAAATATCATCTTGTACTTGAAATGCTAAACCTAATGCTTGACCAAATTCACGCAATTTCGGTATTCCTGCATCTACACCGTCCATCACTGTCACTGCTGACATCATGATTGCCGCCTGAATCAGTGCACCAGTTTTATTACGATGAATATTTTCCAATGCTTCCTGATCAATTTTCTTGCCTTCTGCTTGCAAATCTAGGACTTGACCACAAACCATCTTAGAAGATGATGTCGCCAATATCTGCATTTGCTTCAACACAATAGAAGGATCTACAGTCACTTGTGTATCAAAAAGTCGACTTCCTAAAACCTCAAATGCCATCGACTGCAAGATATCTCCCGCAAGTAGTGCTGTATCTTCACCATATGCAACATGGCAAGTTGGTTGACCACGACGCAACAAATCATTATCCATACATGGTAAGTCGTCATGAGCAAGTGAATAGCAATGAATTAACTCGACTGCAACTGCTGCACGTCGCACAGCAGCAAAATTTTTATGAAATTCACTTAATTCTGCTGTTGCATACGCTAAAGCTGGACGAACCCGTTTTCCACCTAACATGACTGCATGATTTACAGCACTTTTCAAAGGCTCTGGAATGAAAAATGCATCTAGTGCAATTTTCAGATCCTGTTGGATTTGCTGTTGAGCACGTTGTAATACTTCACTATTCACAGAGATATGTACTGTCACTGCCGTCTTTGAACCTCAAGTTATACCGTTTCAAGTCGGTATATATAAAATTGTCCTTATTCTACAACCAATTGTGATTGCTACAAAACACAATGCTGATTTGTTTTATTTAGTGATAGGTTTAAATGAAGAGTGACTATTCATCTAACACATGAATCGAGTTTCGACCCAATACATGTGCAATGTCAACCGCACGATCTAAGGTTTCTAATATTTGCTTTTCTGAGTACATTTTCTGGCAATTAGGATGAAAAATCCCAATCGCACACGTGAGTACCTCATCCTCTTGAGGATCGAAATAAATTTTTTCACGGACCAATGTTTGTTTTAGGCGTTCAGCAATGGTGAGAATTTTCCAAGGAGTCGATTCTTGAATCACCAAGATAAAACTTGCAGAATTCAAACGATAGACTTCTGCTAAATCTTGATTCAACTCCTCTTTAATCAGAGATCCAATACGACTCAAAATTTCATCGCCAATGGTATAACTATTGAGCTGATTAAACTTTTTAAAATTTTCGACTTCAAACTTGATAAAAGAATAATTTTTCCGATCTTGAATAAGGAAGCGATCTTTTAAAAACTGTTCAAATGCCAGCTTATTGTTCATCCCAGTCACAGGATCCAAATATAGCTCTTCAAACAACCTTTTATTATTTTGGATCAAGACACGTTCACGTCTTTTCAATTTTGTTATATCTGCACATACGATCAACACGCAATCCAAAGAGGTTGATTTATCTCTTAAAGCACTAAAATAAATTTGAAAAAAATGCCCTTTTGAATAGAACTCATTTTCAATTTTGTATAAGCGTGAATCATGTCGAAACAATTGCAGCGCATCTTGAAATAATTGGTAAACCGTCGTTGATACGAAACCTAATTTCTTTCCGAGTAAATAGAGTGCATCACTCTCATAGATATCAGCAAATAATTGATTTGCACTAATAAATACACCATCATGCTGAACTAGCGCCACAGGCACAGGGATTTTGGCAATCACAGATACCAAATCTAATTTATTTGTAGCATGAATTTGGTTTAGAAACTCTTGATCAATCTTGGGCGTATCCTGCTCAAAATTATTATCCTTCTTCATTGGTCTTTCTCATTTTAATTATTCGTGGAGCGAAGGCTATTCAGCAACTTAATTTTATGAATTCGGTGAATATAATCACGTTGACTTATTTCCTTAATATAACATGTCAAAATTGACATAGTCTCAATTATTTATGAGTGAATCGTACTGTTAGTAATGCTTTCAGGCTAATTTAGTATACTTATCACATATTTTAAGCGCGTAAAAAAACCACTCGAAAGTGGTTTTTTTATCTTAAACCGTATCGCCAGGAATTCGCACCCATCCTTCCATGAGTACTCGAGCACTGCGACTCATAATGGCCTTTTTTACCGTCCATTGGTCATTAATTTTTTCCGCTTCAGCGCCCACTCTGAGTGTTCCAGAAGGATGCCCAAATCTGACTGATTTTTTTTCACCACCACCTGAGGCTAAATTGACTAATGTTCCAGGAATTGCAGCGGCGGTTCCAATCGCTACAGCTGCGGTTCCCATCATTGCATGGTGTAGTTTACCCATAGATAAAGCACGAACCGTCAAGTCGATCTCATCAGCGTGTACTGCTTTTCCGCTAGATGAAATGTAATTTTTAGGCGCAGATACAAATGCAATTTTAGGTGTATGCTGACGTTGAACCGCTTCATCAATATGCTGAATAATACCCATCTTTACAGCACCATAAGCACGAATTTTTTCAAACTTGGCCAAGGCCTCGACATCATTATTGATATGATCCTGAAGTTCAGTTCCTTCATACCCCAAGTCTGAAGCACACATAAAAATGGTTGGAATACCCGCATTAATCAGCGTCACCTGAAAGCGACCAATATCTGGGACTTCCAGCTCATCAACCACATTTCCTGTGGGAAACATGGCAGCCCCATCCTCTCCATCATCTGCGGGATCTAAAAATTCTATTTGCACCTCTGCAGCTGGAAATGTTACCCCATCAAGCTCGAAATCACCTGTTTCCTGAACCTGACCATTTGTAATTGGGACATGCGCAATAATCGTTTTCTGAATATTGACCTGCCAAATCTTTACCGTACAAATTCCATTCTCTGGAATCTTTTCTGCACTCACGAGACCATTTGAAATCGCAAATGAGCCTACTGCTGCCGTAAGATTGCCACAGTTGCCACTCCAATCGACGAATGGTCGATCAATTGCAACCTGTCCAAAAAGATAATCTACATCATGATCAGATTGAGCGCTTTTAGAGAGAATGACTGTCTTACTGGTACTAGATGAAGCACCACCCATTCCATCAATTTGTTTGCCATAAGGATCAGGGCTTCCTATCACACGTAATAAGATTTGATCTCTTGCTTTACCTGGACCTTGAGCTTCTTTGGGTAAATCATTTAAGTTAAAGAAAACACCTTTACTCGTTCCTCCACGCATATAAGTGGCTGGAATTTTAATTTGTGGTGTTGAACTCATAGCTCATTCCTTCTCTTTTAATATTTGTTATCAATCGTGATTTTTAGTTCAACACAGTATAAATGATTTTTTATGTGAACATGAGCACTTAACACTATGGTATGAATTTCCATCAATTACGATAGATTAAATTTAATTCACTCTAACAAAAATAAACTCTAATAAAATTAAATGATTGATTAAAAAATAATTAAATCATTTTTCTATAATAATTTTATTTTATTTAATTCATAAAAAACATTCATGAACGCTGACGTACTAGGCTAATGCAATTTGATCTATTACAATCTTGTAACTTATTTCAATCGTCGGGCTGAATACTTTGAATAACAAGTCTTCACAACTTCAGCGTGGCTTAAAGAATCGTCATATCCAATTAATCGCTATGGGTGGTGCAATTGGTACAGGCTTATTTTTAGGTTCCGCACACGTGATCCAATCTGCCGGCCCATCTATTATTTTGGGTTATGCAATTGGTGGTTTAATCGCTTTTTTAATTATGCGCCAATTAGGCGAAATGATTGTTCATGAACCTGTTGCAGGATCATTTAGTCATTTTGCAAATAAATATTGGGGTAAGTTTCCTGGATTCCTAGCAGGTTGGAACTATTGGATTCTTTATATTTTGGTCGCGATGACCGAATTAACAGCTGTTGCAAAATATATTAACTATTGGTGGCCTCACATTCCTGCTTGGTCATCAGTTCTTTTCTTCTTTATTATCATTACCTTAGTTAACCTCTGTAATGTTAAATTTTATGGAGAATCAGAGTTTTGGCTGTCTATTATTAAAGTAGCAGCTGTCGTGTCGATGATTATCTTCGGTTTATTCTTGTTGTTTACAGCAGGATCTGACTCTACTGCATCATTCAGTAATCTTTGGACTCATGGTGGTTTCTTCCCTCATGGATTCGAAGGTTTATTCTTCATGTTGGCATTCCTGATGTTCGCCTTTGGTGGTATTGAACTGATTGGTATGGCGGCAGCTGAGGCTGAAAATCCAGAGAAAACGATTCCTAAAGCAATTAATCAAGTTGTTTTCCGTATTCTGATTTTCTATGTTGGGTCGCTTACAATTCTTCTTTCTTTAGTTCCATGGAATCAACTGCAACTTGGTGGTCTAGATAAAAGCCCATTCGTAATGATCTTCAGTCAACTGGGTATTGATTGGGCTGCTCACCTGCTCAACTTTATTATTTTGACTGCTGCGCTATCGGTATATAACAGTGGAATGTACGCGAATAGCCGTATGCTTTTTGGTTTAGCAAAACAAGGTAATGCCCCTAAAATTTTTGAAAAAACCAATAAACAAGGTGTACCTGTTCCAGCAGTATTGTTGTCAGCGGTGTTAATTTTCGGATGTGTTTTATTAAACTATTTTGCACCTGAAGATGCTTTAAGTAATTTAATTTATATTGTTGTTGGTGCTCTAGTACTTAACTGGGCGATGATTGCGTTGACTCACTTGAAATTTAAACAAGCGATGAAACTGTCAAATACCACTTCAAAATTTCCTGCTCTATGGTCACCAGCCAGTAACTATTTGGTTCTTGGGTTTATTATTGTCGTGCTTTACATCATGTGGACTCAGGGCTTAAGCGGTGCTGTGATCATGATTCCGATCTGGATTATCCTGATGTTGGTATTATTTAAATTACTTTACCGAAAATAGTAAGACGCATTAAAAAAGTTATTGCTAAGCAATAACTTTTTTTCAAAAATTTTTTGATCAGATTAGTATGCGTCCTTAGCTTAACTGGATAGAGCAGTTGCCTCCTAAGTGACCGGCGTGGGTTCGAGTCCCGCAGGGCGCACCATTTTCTTAGATTAATACACTTATCAACAAATTGACCCAAAATAAAAAAAATAATGTCATTTCAGTCAAATTTTTGTTGCATCTCATTACCTTTATGATATGTTGTTTGTAGAGCAAAAAATAAACATTTAAGCATAAATCGTTTATTTATCAGCTCTTAAGGAAATAACTAAAAAAATTCTATTAAATTAAAAATTCAAATTATCTAAGGATAGATAACATGAAATTAAAAACCATCAGTGCATCTGTATTATTTGCTTTATTACCGATTTCTGGGGCTTATGCAGCCGCTATGGATCGCTCAGGTCAATCGATAGGAGCATTTTTACAACCAAATAACTACTTTGAAGCAGGTATCTCCATTATTGACCCTGATGTATCTGGAAAAAATCAATTGGGTCCAATTAGTGATATGGCTGAGGATTATTACTTCCCAAGTGCTGCATTAAAACTGCAATTAAATGAAAAATTCTCTTTCGGCTTACTCTATGATCAACCCTTTGGAGCATCAGCCTATTACACAGATGGATTACTTCCAGGATTACTGCCAGATAGTACACTTCCTCTCTCTTCAACAGAGGTTAAAGTAAATTCAAATAACATATCAGCTATTGTTGGGTTTCAACCTAATGAAAATTTGAATATTTATGGCGGTGGTGTATATCAGGATGTGAGAGGTAATTTAACTTTATCTAGTTTAGCGAATTATCAGGCTCATTTTAAAAGAGATGAAGGTTATGGTTGGTTAGCTGGTGTTGCATATCAAATCCCTGAAATAGCGTTAAAAGCATCCTTAACATATAGATCTGAAATTGACCATAGTTTGGAAACTACGGAAGATGCCAATGGTTTGATAAACGCTTATTCAAGTTATTTTGGTTATCCTAGTTTTATTGTTGAGAGCATAGTTGGACCTCAAGTAGCTCAAGTACTAACTAATCTTAAAAATTTAGATTCGAGTGGGGCATTAAATACACCTTCTCAGAATACTAAAATCAGCACTCCACAATCAGTTAATTTAGACTTTCAAACAGGCATCATGGCAAACACCGTTGCTTTTGCAAATGTTCGATGGGTTGAATGGGGAGGTCTAAAAATTGATATTGATAAATTTAGATTGTTAACACAAGCTGTTACTGGTCAAGGACAAAATATTATTGAATATGATAAAGATCAATGGTCTGCAACGGTTGGCGTTGGTCGTAAGATTAATGAAAAATGGGGCGGTGCATTATCCGCAGGTTGGGATTCTGGAGCTGGGAATCCAGTAACCGCACTTGGACCAACAGAAGGCTACTGGAATCTAGGTTTGAGTGCTCAGTTTAGCCCTACTCCTGCAACCTTTATCGGTGGCGGTGTAAAATATTTTTGGTTAGGAGATGCTGATGGTCGATCTGTTGGTCGTGAAGTGGGTAAGTTTGAAGATAACAATGCTTGGGCATATGGTCTAAAAATAGGTTATCGTTTCTAAATGCCATTTATTTTTCAAAAGAGCACTTTTGTGCTCTTTTTTTATTTAATCATGAATGCCATTGACTGACTGTATAGTTCATTTAAGTATTAACGATAAGATAGTGTCATTCAAAATTAAATCACACATAAATTCAATAATTTATATAATAATAAAATTCCTATTATTTTTATCAGAATTAAAATTCAATTATAAATTTATTTCCTTAGAGTATTTACTCTGATTCTTAATGTGTTATTTTGTGAACATAAGATTTAGGATCAGTTTAAGATAACTAATCCTCAATTCAATTGGAAAATACAAAATAATTCATTGAAGAAGATCAGGGAAAATTCAAGTGAAATTAACAAAATTATCAGCTGCTGTATTATTCGGTTTAGCATCATCAGGCACTTTTGCTGCTGCATTAGATCGTTCTGGACAATCTATTTCATCATTCCTTCAACCAGGAAATTACTTCGAAGCTGGCATCTCAATTTTAGATCCATCTGTCTCTGGTAAAGACTTATCTGGTAATTACACTGGTGATATGGCTGGTGATTACTACTTTCCTTCTGCAGCATTAAAAATTCAAGCGACTGATAAAATCTCATTTGGTTTGATTTATGACCAGCCTTTCGGTGCTGATGCAGCATATAAAGGTAACAATAATTTTACCACACAAGGTTCTGATACAATTTTAGGCGCACTCCCAGTTTACCTTGGTGAAAAGCCAGCAAGTGCTCCTATAGGTGTAGGTTTAAATACTGGTGTAACAGGTGGCACATCAGTCGAAGTAGATACACAAAATATTTCCGCTATTATCGGCTTCCAACCTAACGAAAATTTTAATTTCTATGGCGGAGCTGTTTATCAGACTGTTAAAGGAAATGTAAAATTAAGAGGATCGACGTATAGTATCTTTAATGGATACGATGCTGATATTAAAGAAGACGGCGACTTCGGTTGGTTAGTCGGTGCAGCTTATCAAATTCCTGAAATCGCTTTAAAAGCCTCTTTAACATATAGATCTGAAATTAGTCATGACGTTGAAGTAAATGAAAGTATTCCTGCTGCAACCGCATTAGCAAATCCAGCAAATGCTCCTCAATTGATTAACCTCATTACAACTTTGACTGCACTTGGACAAATCGATCAAGATACAGCAGGTAGCCTACAAGGAGCAATCGGTGCTTTAGGTGCTGGCTTCAAACCTGGATCTACAAATGTTACTACTCCACAATCTGTCAACTTAGATCTACAAAGTGGCATTATGGCGAACACCGTAGCATTTGCAAACATACGTTGGGTGGATTGGTCTAGTTTCTCAATTAAGCCTAATAATTTCGGTCAATTGGCTGATGCACTTGGTAGTGCCGGACTTATCCCTGGCAAACCTAATGGATTTAACCTAGTTGATTATTCTAAAGATCAATGGTCTGTAACAACAGGTGTAGGTCGTAAATTTAACGAGCAATGGGCTGGTAATGTTTCAGTTGGATGGGATTCCGGTGCAGGCAATCCTGTAACGACACTTGGACCAACAGAAGGTTATTGGAACGTAGGTTTAGGTCTTCAATATAGCCCTACTCCAGCTACGTTTATTGCAGGTGGTGTTAAATACTTCTGGTTAGGTGATGCTGATGCTCAGACAGGTGCACATAGTGCAGCAGGCAAGTTTGAAGACAATGACGCTTTAGCTTACGGTCTTAAAATCGGCTATAAATTCTAATCATTCGTCAATAAAAAGACCACATGATTGTGGTCTTTTTTTATTTTTATACAAGTATAAATTAATTGTTTGTTATATCATCATTTAAAATAAGAAAACGACTCAAACTACAATTCCTTTTTTGCTCAATAATACTTTTTAAAAACATGGACATAATTATTTAGCCTCATAATTTGATAATGAAGTAATATAAAATTGATTATATTTCAACCACTTCTGAGTATTTACTCTTTTTTTATTTGTGTTATTTTTCATGCAATTTTTTCGCCATATGGCATTCATGGATGAACATCATGAAATTTAAAGTACTTTCATACTCAGTCTTATTGTCTACGCTCCCATTAAGTTCAATTTACGCCGCAGGATTAGATCGTTCAGGTCAGTCGATTTCAGCATTTCTCCAATCAGGTAATTATGCAGAAGCTGGCATTTCTGTTTTAGATCCCACTGTTAAAGGTTCTTCCACAGTGATTAATAAAATCACTGGTCAGGATTTAACAGGCGAAAAAATTACAGATATGGGCAGTGATTATTATTTTGTAAACACTGCTCTTAAACTACAGGTTACTGACCAAGTTTCTTTAGGATTAATTTACGATCAGCCTTTTGGTGCAGATGCATTATACGATGCTAAAAATCAATCATTTGGCAATAGTTTAAGTGGTACATCAGTTGAAGTTAAGACACAAAATTTAACTGCACTCATTGGCTATCAACCCACTGAAAATTGGAATTTTTATGCTGGTCCAGTATGGCAAACAGTTGAAGCTGATATCAATTTAAAAGGTAGTGCATACCAAGTCTTAAATGGCTATAACATTCATGTAGACCAAAAAGAAGCCTACGGCTGGATTGCAGGTACTGCATACCAAATTCCAAAAATTGCATTAAAAGCATCTATCACTTATCGCTCTGAGATTAAACACAAAGCTCAGTCGAATGAAACCTCGCTCCTTCCACTTTACGCCGATGCATTAAAAAAGCCTGAGTTTAATAGATTAGATAAGATCGCTGCAGTAACTGAAGCAGTTACTCCACAATCTGTAAATATTGATTTACAGTCTGGAATTGCAACAAACACTTTGGCGTTTGCTAACCTGCGTTGGGTTCATTGGGATCAATTTACGGTTACACCTAAATTACTTGGATTAGTTGGACAGGACCTCATTTCGTATTCCGATGATCAGTACTCTGCAACCTTAGGTGTTGCACATAAATTTAATGATCAATGGGCAGCAACCACAACTGTAGGCTATGACTCTGGAGCTGGAAACCCTGTAACCACTTTAGGTCCAACTGAAGGTTATTGGAGTGTAGGCTTAGGTGGTCAATTCAACCCATCACAGCAAAGCTTTATTCAAGCTGGTGTTAAATATTTCTGGTTAGGCGATGCAACTGCACAAACGGGTGGCATAAATGTTGGAGAATTCAGCAACAATTATGCATTAGGTTATGGCATGAAAATCGGGTATCGATTCTAACAATTGTTATAAGAAAAGGACGCTAAAGCGTCCTTTTTTCAAAGTAATAACTTAGGCTGGAATATCACGTACAGAAGCGTTGCGGATCGCTTCTTTCAATGCAGCATAACCATTAATCGCAGGAAATTGTGGGAATTCTGCAATTACATTATCCGGCGCATCAAATAAGAAACCTTGATCTGCTTCACCGAGCATCGTAGTATCGTTGTACGAGTCGCCAGCAGCAATTACACGGAAATTTAAACCGTGTAAAGCTTGCACTGCTTTACGTTTTTGATCAGGTTGACGTAGTTTATAATTTGTAATCATACCATTTTCGTCAGTTTCTAATTTGTGACAGAAAATCGTAGGCCAACCTAACTGCTTCATCAATGGATGAGCAAATTCATAGAATGTGTCTGATAAAATGATGAGTTGGAAATGAGTACGTACCCACTCGACAAACTCCTTAGCGCCTTCAAACGGCCCCATATCTGCAATAACAGCTTGAATGTCATTTAAACCTAAACCATGCTGTTTAAGAATATTTAAACGCTGAGTCATGAGCACATCGTAGTCTGGAATATCTCGAGTTGTTGCTTCAAGCTCTTTAATTCCTGTTTTTTTTGCAAAATTAATCCAAATTTCAGGAACCAAAACGCCTTCAAGATCTAGACAAACGATTTCCATGATACTGCCCTCAGCATTAATAAAATTTGCAATATCATAGCCGAAGATTGTTGAATTTCGATGTAATTTTTTAAATCTATTTTATTCATAAGTATTTATTTTTATTTCATAAGATAAATCTCTGAATTCAACTAAAATATACATCAAATATTTTAATATAGGACTTGTTGTTTCCAAGCCTATATCGCCAGGATTCTCATGACTACCATTCCAAGCATAGATTTAATTGATGCACTTGCATCAGAGTATGAAGATAAATCCCCTTCGGAAATTATAGCCTTAGCTTTAAATCAAACAGGTGAAATTGCCATTTCATTTTCAGGTGCTGAAGATGTTGTATTGATTGATATGGCTGCAAATTTAGGTAAACCTTTTCGCGTGTTTAGTCTTGATACAGGTCGCTTGCATTCAGAAACTTATCAATTTATTGAGACTGTTCGTAAGCACTATAATATCAATATTGAAATATGTTTCCCTGAAGCTGAAGCTGTTCAGAATCTGGTCAACGAAAAAGGACTGTTTAGCTTTTATCAAGATGATCATAAAGAGTGTTGTGGTATCCGTAAGGTTCAACCTCTTCGTAAAAAGTTAGCAACACTTGATGGTTGGATCACGGGTCAACGTAAAGATCAAAGTCCGGGTACACGTACTGAAATTCCAGTGATTCAAGCTGATCTAGGTTTTTCAGGTGAAGGTAAACAACTCATTAAATACAACCCTTTAGCGAATTGGACGAGTGCTGACGTTTGGAATTATATTCGCATGATGGAAATTCCATATAATCCATTGCATGAAAAAGGTTTTATTTCAATTGGATGTGAACCATGCACGCGTCCAGTACTTCCAAATCAGCACGAGCGTGAAGGTCGTTGGTGGTGGGAAGAAGCAACGCATAAAGAATGTGGTTTACATTCAGGTAATTTAAAAAAGTAAAAACTGTCTCACAAAGTTTTAAGCCACTGATTTAAAGTGGCTTTTTTGTACTGACCATTCATTAAAAAAATTTATGCCCCCTCCAACAAATACGTCTATACTGATCTCTTGGATTGATAATTCTAAAAAACGATTTTAGAAATTTGCAGTGAGGCAAACCTAGACTATGCGCCCATTACACCCGCTTGATTTTATTTTCTTATCTTTGGAAAAAAGACAACAGCCCATGCATGTTGGCGGATTATTTTTATTTGAAATTCCAGAAGATGCGCCACCAACCTTTATTCAAGATTTAGTGGCAGATATTCGCAACTCAAAATCTATTCCAATTCCACCGTTTAATAATAAATTAAACGGACTGTTTTGGGACACAGACACTGAATTCGATCTTGATCATCACTTCAGACATATTGCTCTACCACATCCTGGTCGTATTCGTGAGCTACTCACCTACATTTCCCAAGAGCACAGTTCATTAATTGATCGAGCTAAGCCATTATGGATGTGTCATATCATTGAGGGCATTGAAGGCAATCGTTTCGCCATGTATTTCAAAATACATCATGGGATGGTCGATGGTATTGCAGGCATGCGTTTAATTGAAAAATCACTCTCTCATGATCCAAATGCAAGAAGTATCGTTCCGCCATGGTGTGTCGAAGGTCCGCGTGCTAAGCGACTTAAAACACCTAAAGTAAGCCGTGCAAAACAAATATTGTCTAATTTGAAAGGTCAAGTGCAGTCTACACCGGGTGTATTCAAAGTGCTGTCTGAAACTGTCTTTAAAGATATGGGACGTAATCCGGACTATGTATCAAGTTTTCAAGCCCCAAGTAGTATTCTGAATCAAAAAGTCAGCTCATCACGTCGTTTCGCTGCTCAGTCATATGAGTTTAAGCGTCTCAACCATATTTCAAAATCACTGGGTGTGACCATTAACGATATTGTGCTTGCGATTTGTTCTGGTGCTTTACGTGAATATTTAATCAGTCAAAGTGCTTTACCAGAAAAACCATTAATCGCTATGGTTCCTGTCTCCGTTCGTACGGATGATTCTGATATGTCAAATCGTATTACGATGATTCTGGCGAACTTAGCGACACATAAAGCCGATCCATTAGAACGACTCGATCTTATTCGTCGTAGCGTAATGAATGCGAAACAAAAATTCAAACGCATGACTTCAGATCAGATTCTCAACTATAGTGCCTTCGTATATGGTCCTGCAGGTTTAAATATCATCTCTGGTTTAGCACCTAAACGTCAGGCATTTAACCTCGTTATTTCTAACGTACCAGGACCTAAAGAGCCGCTATATTGGAACGGAGCACGTTTGGACGCACTTTACCCTGCTTCTATCGTACTTGATGGTCAAGCGTTGAATATCACAATGACCAGTTATATGGATAAATTAGAAGTCGGTTTAACCGCATGTCGAAATGCTTTGCCTAAGATGCAAAATTTATTGACCCATTTAGAAGATGAGATTCAACGATTTGAAAAAATTGTGGGTCTACCTGAAGATGAAAAACCGCAGATTATGAAAAAGGCTACTAAGCGTAGTGCAGCAAAGAAACAAGTAGTAGCGGATATAGAAATTGCAAATGAAAAACCAGCTTAAGGCTGTATATTTCGATATTTACAAAAAAATTAAGGGGCTTTAAAAAGGCCCCTTAATTTTTAATATTACGACACTGCTTGATTAATTGCTGACAGAGAGAAACGACCATCGCTTGTGTAACTCGAACTTCTTGACCTTGATCATTGAGCATCAAGCAAGCGCTTTTGTTTGAATCCACAATTTGACGATGACTACCCGCTAATTGTTCCGTTAAATTCATACCCACTTTGACCTCACTTTGCTAAGACAACATCGCTGTCTTTGGCTATTCGATTTGATTTCTTAAGTATTGAGAAATCGAGATCGAATGTAAAATCTCAGTTGTAACAAGTGTTTAACGATATTCTGTTACAATTTCAATTCAAAATGATATCGTATTGCTCTTGCGTGTATAAATTTTCGACTTGGAACTTAATGACACGTTTCACAAAATGCTCTAAATCAGAGACGGCCGCGGCTTCTACGGTTAATAATCGATCCACAACCGATGGATGCGCAACGACAGTAAAGTCAGTCTGAGACTCAAAATCTCGAGCATATCTTAATATCTCTCGAAAGATTTCGTAACAAACAGTCTCGGCACTTTTTACATAACCACGTCCCTGACACGTTGGACAAGACTCACATAACAAATGCTCAAGTGATTCACGCGTCCGTTTACGCGTCATTTCTACTAAGCCAAGCTCAGACACTTGGGTGATTTTAGTTTTTGCATGGTCACGTTCTAAGACTTTTTCAAATTGCTTAAGCACTTCATCACGGTGTGAGGCCTCTTGCATATCAATGAAGTCAATAATGATAATTCCACCTAAGTTGCGCAGTCTGAGTTGACGCACAATGACTTGTGTCGCTTCCATGTTGGTCTTAAAGACGGTGTCCTCAAGAGAGCGTCCACCTACATATGAGCCTGTATTGACGTCAATAGTGGTCATAGCTTCCGTCTGATCAATCATGAGATAACCACCAGACTTTAAAGCAACACGTGTTTGCAATGCTTTTTGAATATCCGTTTCAACATTGTATAAGTCGAATATCGGACACTCACCGGGGTAGTGTTTCAGACGATCAACCATATTTGGTACAAACTCAGCCACGAACTCTTGTAGCTTGCCAAACACTTCTCTTGAATCGACTTGAATTTTTACCGTATCTTCATTTGCAAGATCACGGATGATGCGTTGAGGAAGTGGCAGCTCTTCAAAAATAAGTGATGGAACCACGACACTTTTTTGTTTGCGCTGAATAAATTCCCAAAGTTTTGCCAAATACGCCATATCTTGCGCAATAGCGGCTTCTTCGATCCCCTCTGCTGCAGTTCGCACAATGACAGAACCGGGTAACTTATGTTCAGCTTGAATCCGCTCAATGATCGAACGTAAACGATCACGCTCTTCTTCTGATTCGATTCGCTGAGACACGCCAGTATGATGTCCATAAGGCATCATTACCAAATAGCGAGAAGGAATGGAAAGATCAGTACTTAAACGCGCACCTTTCGTGCCTAACATATCTTTCATCACCTGCACTGTCAGAATCTGACCCGGTTGCAGAAGATCAAATACATTTGGCGTCGGTTGATTACGAGGCCAAATCATGTCATTGATATGTAAAAAAGCAGTACGAGATAAGCCAATGTCTACAAATGCCGCTTGCATACCAGGCAATACACGTACAACTTTGGCTTTATAAATATTCCCGACTAAACCACGTTTAGCGTTGCGTTCAACAAATAGTTCGTTGACCGTCCCATTTTCAACTAACGCCACCCGACACTCCATTGGTGTGACGTTAATCAACAACTCGTCAGACATAAAAAACACTCAAAACATTATAAAAATTTTTTAAAAGGTTAATTTAGTGCCTTAACCACTTTTCAATATTTGATTCAGTAACTGTGATGTTTCATGTAAAGGTAAACCCACCACATTGGTGTAGCTACCTTCAATACGAGGAACGAACTTTGCGGCGATTCCTTGTATTGCGTAAGCCCCTGCTTTTCCTACAGGTTCCCCAGTTGACCAATATTCTTCCATATCATGATGACTGAGTGATTGAAAATCAACCTTTGTGCTCACTACCGTACTTATTGTTTTATGTTGTGAAGCCACACAAAGGCCACTGAGAACTTCATGCTGACGCCCTGACAAGGATTGCCAAATTTCAAACGCATGTTGCTTCGAGTCAGGTTTGCCAATAATTTGCCCATCTAAACTGAGGCTTGTATCTGCAGCAATGACCACCGCATCTGGAAATTGTGCTAAAACAACCTGAGCTTTTTGTTCTGCCAAACGTCGAACATAATCATGTGCTTGCTCACCATCATGTACAGACTCATCGATTTCTGGACTAAAAATATCAAATTTAAGTCCAAGCTGTGCAAGCAGTTCTTTACGCCGAGGCGAGCTCGACGCCAGGATTAAATTCGCCATTTTCTAAGCAAATAATACAAGATGGGCCAAGTTAAAATACTGCTCATTAGTGGCTGCCAATGACGAGTTATCGAAAATTGCATATCGGAAATAATTTGTGCAAAAAGGACGTAAATCAAATGTGCCAATATAGCAACACTAGCGATTGCCCAAGTATTTCCAAACGTCATTAAACGGCGTTCACGCACAAACCAACGGATGCTAAATGTTAGTAAAACGAAGCTTAACGCATGTAATCCAAGGGGTGCATCAAGCAGTAAATCGGTAAATAATCCGACTGCAAAAGCAAACCAAACACCACACCATGTCGGTTGAAGCAAGATCCAATACATCGTAATCATCAGCATGATCAGCGGTCGCCATCCTGCCAATGAATAAGACAGCGGATACACCACCAAGACTGAACCAATAATGATTGAAAGCACGATGATCCATAGAGGATCACGTGTTTTAACTGATGATATTTTTTTAGCGCTGAGCATGAGGTTGCTCCATGGCTAATGAGTCTGAGAACAGTACCACTACATGGTGTCCACCGGCCAACTGAGCTGCAGGTTTCACGTCTATCTGCGCAAACTCACCGGTATTTTCACGCTTAACTTTGGACACTGTTCCGACCAAATAACCCGCAGGAAAATGTTGTCCTAAACCTGAACTATACACCTTGTCCCCGACTTTGACGTTAGCGCTGGTCGGTACATATTCCATTTTCAGACGACCTAAATCACCAGTGCCTGACACAATGGCACGCATGCCAGAGTTTTCAAGACGTACTGATAGGGAGTGTTCTTTATCAGACAATAACATGACACGGCTACTGTGCGGATAAACATTGATGATCTGCCCCATGATACCGTTATCATCCAACACCGTTTGCCCGACACGCAGTTGGCTCGCAGCACCGCGGTTAATGATAATGATATGACGTAATGGATCAGCATCTGTGCCGATCACCTCAGAGATTTCCATACGACCGTCAATGATCAAAGGCGTATCCAATAATCCACGTAAGCGCGTATTTTCAGCGGAGAGTTCTGAGAGTTTTTGAAGGCGAACCTGAGCCTGAAGCAGCTCTGCCTGCATCGCAGTATTCTCACGACGCAATTGCGCTTCAGACTTGGTTTGTTGACTGAGCCATTCTTTCGATAAAACGGGATAACTTGCAATGGCATAAATGGGATTGTATGCCGCGTACAAGACATCTCTTGCTGGTTGAATCAAGTGTGGAGCACGCCAATTAAACATTAACACGAACAAACACACGATGACTGCAATGATGAAAGAGCGAAAAGATGGCGGTTGTCTTGAAAACAGATTCGGTTGCACCGCCTCGTCCTTAAATTAAATTACAGAAAATTAACCAACAAACAGCATGTCATGGTTCGGGTTGTCAAAGAGTTCTAAGACTTTACCACCACCACGTGTTACGCAAGAAAGTGGATCTTCAGCAACTACTACTGGCAAACCTGTTTCTTGTGACAATAACTTGTCTAAGTTACGTAATAACGCACCACCACCAGTCAATACAATACCGCGCTCCGCGATATCTGATGACAACTCAGGAGGTGTTTGTTCAAGCGCAGATTTCACTGCAGATACAATGCTTTGCAATGGATCAGTGATTGCTTGAGTAATTTCATCAGAAGTCACCGTAATTGCGCGCGGAACACCTTCCGCCAAGTTACGACCGCGAACTTCGATTTCTAACACTTTGCCATCTTCATCAGGAAGCGCCATACCCACTTCTTTCTTAATGGTTTCAGCCGTTGTTTCACCAATGACGCAACCGTGTGCTTTACGAACATAATGAATAATTTGTTCGTCAAAAACATCACCACCAATGCGCAATGAATCTGCATAGACACAACCTTGCAATGAAATGATTGCAATTTCAGTTGTACCACCACCCACGTCTACGACCATCGAACCACATGCTTGCTCAACTGGCATGCCTGCACCAATCGCTGCTGCCATTGGCTCTTCGATTAAACGTACATCACGTGCGCCTGCATTGAATACAGCCTCACGAATCGCACGACGTTCAACCAAAGTTGATTTACATGGCACACACACCACAACACGTGGCGCTGGTGGGAAAAGACGCTTTTCATGCACTTTACCAATAAATTGGTTTAACATGGTCTCAGTGACTTCGAAATCCGCAATCACGCCATCTTTCATTGGACGAATTGCAGAAATATTCGCAGGGGTACGACCAAGCATTTGCTTAGCATCCAAGCCAACAGCGGCAACTATTTTTTGTGAACCACTGTGACGAATTGCCACAACAGTCGGTTCATTTAATATAATGCCCCGTCCTGGCGCATAAATTAGTGTATTAGCGGTGCCTAAATCTATGGCTAGATCTGGCGAAAACAAGCCAATTAGTCGTTTTAGAATCACGGGTCGTTCTCAGTTCAACGTTATATAGACGTAAGATGGCAACTTTAACTAAATGTGATGCTTTGGACAAGTCAATCGCTTATTATAACGCATGATATTTTGAATATTTTTATTACTGATTAGGTGAGACAGCATGTCAGCATCAGATGCTCAGCAATCTGCAGATTTAAATGCACAAACCGTTTCAAGCATTGCACACTTAGCACGCTTGTCTTTGGATGACACTCAATCTGCTGAATATGCTCAAAGTTTGAATAAAATTTTAGGAATGATGGAAACCTTGAAAGGCATTGATACCGAAGGTGTTGAGCCACTTAAGAGTCCATTTGACCATCCGCAGCCATTACGTGAAGACGCTGTGTCTGAACAAAACCATCGTGATGACTATCAAGCCGTTGCACCAGCTGTGCAAGACGGTTTGTATCTTGTTCCACGTGTAATTGAATAATTGTTCAGTTTTGCCCTATTTAAATTTTAGTTAAGAATTTTTCTCATGACAGATTTACATCGCTTATCGGTTCGTGAACTTATCGATGGTTTAGCAACCGCTAAATTCTCTTCACGTGAATTGACGCAACATTATTTAAACCGTATTGAAAAAATTGATGCGCAAGTCAAATCTTATGTCACTGTGACTGCTGAACAAGCATTGGCTCAAGCAGACGCAGCTGATGCAGCGATCAAAGCAGGTACAGCGACCGCTTTGACGGGTTTGCCTATTGCGCATAAAGATATTTTCTGTACGCAAGGCATTAAAACCACGGCTGGTTCTAAAATGCTAGACAACTTTATCTCTCCGTACGACGCAACCGTTGTAGCGAAAGGTAAAGCTGCGGGCCTAGTGACTTTAGGTAAAGTGAACATGGACGAATTTGCCATGGGTTCTACATCAGAATCATCTTACTTCGGTGCAACGGCGAACCCTTGGGCTTTAGATCGTGTCCCAGGCGGGTCATCAGGTGGTTCTGCTGCGGCTGTAGCAGCTGACCTTGCACCGTTTGCGACTGGTACAGATACAGGTGGTTCAATCCGTCAACCTGCATCGTTCTGTGGTCTTACAGGCTTAAAACCAACCTATGGTCGTGTATCACGTTTCGGTATGATTGCTTATGCATCATCACTTGACCAAGGTGGTCCAATGGCACGTTCGGCAGAAGACTGTGCGTACCTTATGAACGTGATGGCAGGCCATGATGCAAAAGATTCAACATCTGTACAAAAAGATGCTGATGACTACGTTGCAAACTTGAACGGCACATCTGTAAAAGGATTACGCATTGGTATTCCAAAACAGTACTTTAATGTTGAAGGTTTAGCTGCTGACGTTAAAGCACGTGTTGAAGAATCTCTAAAAAAATTGGAAGAGATGGGCGCAACGCTTGTTGAAATTGACCTCAACATGACTGAGGCATATGTTCCAACCTATTACCTGATTGCCCCTGCTGAAGCATCTTCTAACTTGTCACGTTTTGACGGCGTACGTTATGGCTATCGCTGTGAAGATCCAAAAGACATCATGGACCTATACAAACGTTCTCGTTCTGAAGGTTTTGGTGCTGAAGTTCAACGCCGTATTTTGATTGGTACTTATGCGCTGTCTGCAGGTTATTACGATGCGTACTATGTCAAAGCACAAAAAGTACGTCGTTTAATCCAACAAGATTTCTTAAAAGCATTCGAGTCTGTTGACGTGATTGCTGCGCCTTCTGCGCCGACAACGGCGTATAAGATTGGTGCAAACCTTTCTCCAGTTGAAATGTACTTGGGCGATATCTATACCATCGCGGTAAACCTTGCAGGTCTTCCTGCGATTAACGCGCCTGTTGGTTTTGATCAAAATAATTTACCTGTTGGCTTACAGTTGATTGGTAACTACTGGTCAGAATCTCAATTGTTGTCTGTGGTGCACCAATACCAACAAGCAACTGATTGGCACACCAAACGCGCTGCAATTGCTGAGGAGAATGCATAATGGCGAAGAATAATGCAAAACCTAAGTCAAATTTGATTGATGGTTGGGAAGTCGTTATTGGTATTGAGATTCACACTCAACTTGCGACTAAATCTAAAATCTTCTCAGGTTCTTCAACTGAATTTGGTCAAGACCCAAATACACAAGCGAGCCTTGTTGATTTGGCAATGCCGGGCGTACTGCCTGTATTGAACAAAGAAGTGGTTGATCTTGCGATTCGCTTTGGTTTGGGGATCGATGCGTACATCGACCAAGCGTCTGTATTTGCACGTAAAAACTATTTCTACCCTGACTCTCCAAAAGGCTACCAAATCAGCCAAATGGACAACCCGATTGTGGGCTTGGGTCATATCGACATCCAACTTGAAGATGGTACAGTTAAACGCATTGGCGTGACACGTGCGCACCTTGAGGAAGATGCAGGTAAATCGATTCATGACCAATTTGAAGGGATGTCAGGTATCGACTTAAACCGTGCAGGGACACCACTTCTTGAGATTGTATCTGAACCCGATATGCGTTCGGTTGAAGAAGCAGTTGCCTACATTAAAGCGATTCACACGCTTGTGCGTTGGTTAGGTATTTCTGATGGTAACATGGCAGAAGGTTCTTTCCGTGCTGACTGTAACGTGTCTTTACGCCGTCCGGGTCAACCGTTTGGTACACGTTGTGAATTGAAAAACCTCAACTCATTCCGTTTCATTGAACAAGCAATCAATGTTGAAATTGAACGTCAAATGGAAATCTTGGAATGGGATGGCACCATCGACCAAGAAACTCGTTTGTTCGACCCTGTGAAGATGGAAACGCGTTCAATGCGTTCGAAAGAAGAAGCGAACGATTACCGCTACTTCCCAGACCCTGACTTGTTGCCTGTGATTATTGCAGATGAACAAATCGAAGCGATTAAAGCGACCATGCCTGAGCTTCCTGCTGCACGTCGTGCACGTTTCGTGGCTGACTTTGGTGTAACTGAGTATGACGCTCACGTTTTAACGCTAACGCGTGAAATGTCAGAGTTTTATGAAGAAGTGGTTAAGGCTGCTGGCGGTGCTGCACAAGGTAAGATTGCGGCTAACTGGGTGATGGGTGAATTCTCAGGTGCTTTAAACAAAGCAGGCTTAGAATTGGCTGACTCTCCTGTAACAGCTGAGAAACTTGGCGGCATGATTGCGCGTATTGTGGACAACACCATTAACGGTAAGATTGCGAAACAAGTGTTCGGCTTTATGTGGGAAGAAGGCAAAACTGCGGACGAGATCATTGCTGAAAAAGGCCTGAAACAGGAAACTGATACAGGCGCAATTGAAGCGATCATTAAGGACGTTCTTGCTGCGAATGAGAAGATGGTTGAAGAGTATAAATCTGGTAAAGAGAAAGCCTTTAACGGTCTTGTTGGTCAAGTGATGAAAGCAGCGAAAGGTAAAGCCAACCCTGCGCAAGTGAATGAATTGATGAAGAAATTGATTGGTTGATCTAATCAGTTTTGAAAAAAACCCGCGACAGCGGGTTTTTTTATTTTTTCCAAATCTTTTTAATCCAGTTAAACATCTTTTGTTCAGGATCATCAGCTCGAACACCAGCCCATGTATCGCCTTGTTCATTAATTTCAACAACTATCATTCTTTGATTAGCGATCTTTTTTAAGCTATCTCGAATTTCACTAGCACTAAACTTTCCAGAACTATCGACAACAAACCATACATCATCAATCCAATGCCACCAACCTAATCCTTTAGATTTTAAGTCTTCAGTAATAAGTTTACTTTGTTCCGCAGTTAAATCATCAAAGCAGACTATATATCGACGCTTCATGCTTGCTCATCCTGCACTGATTCAACTTGAGTTACATCACGCAACTGATTTGTTTGCGGAGGTTGTATACCAGTCAAACTATCACTTGAAATCTGTTTTTCTAAAGCCATTTTCTCTAAATTAAAATTTTCACTTCTCAACGCGTCAGTCTGACCTTTAAATAAACAAAAGAAGTATGCAACCATTGCACAAATTAATACAATTGTTGTCAATACGGAAAAGAATATTAACACCCATGTTGCAGCACCTAAAATAGCAGATGTACTTAATGCTGCTAATAATGTACCGATCATCCAAATCCAAGGACTAATGATTGATGACCTTGCCCCATATGATGACGCATGTTGAAATATATGTTTTACAGGGTTCATAGATAAGAAACCATGTTAAGTTATGATTTAATATTACTTTTTTAATACCTATAAATCTATTTTTTTATAACAAATAAACTCCCCTCTTAAGTTAAAATTGGCTATCACGCTTCTTCGATTCGATGAATATTTAGCTTAATATTTAACTTTTCAAAATTTTAAATATAAAATCAATCAAACACTTCACACGAAAAACAAATGACCATTAAAAAAGTATCCTCGATTGCCAAACTTGAAGACTTAGGACGTGTTCAACGGTCAAAGTCCTTCTTTATGCGTGACTTCTAAATCCCTCTCCTTGCGAAGCTTTGCTTCTCACCTTTAAAAAAGAGAGACTGTGTCATGTGATTAATTAGATAAGCGGTGTTCCCTCTCCTGAACAAGTTTTAAAGCACTGATTTAAAACTTAGTGCAACTGAGGGCTAGGGAGATGTTCTAATATTTATTATTACTATTTATAAACTTTGGAGAGCATCAAAACTGTATAAAGTCTCTACACTTCGATGCAATTTTATCTATATCATTAAAAACCAATAAAAATCATAAAACTAAAACTTATGACAACAATTCCCATTCATTTTGCCTTGATTATAGTTTTTTATTTTTCACTAAAATATTTCATTCCTTACTTATTGATCATTATAAGTCTCTACTTCTTTTTGAAAAGAAAAAAAAGCTACAGGATAAAAGGCAGAATCTACTTTCCAGTCATGATCCTTCTATTTTTTATCAGTTATTTCTTATATTTAAATTACAGCTAAATCTAATTTTTTTAATTCTTATCAGAAAACACTGTTCTATTTTTCGATCTTCATTTGCCTGCTTTCACTCTTCTATACTGATTTCATCATCAAGAAGAATGAAACAAATCATGAAATCAACAGTACTCAACGCCCAAAGCTACGGACAATCCGAAGTCCTCGAATTTACAGACTACACACTCCCACCATTAAACCCTGACATGGCCCGCATCCAAGTCAAAGCCTCAGGTATTAATCCAATTGACGCACGTCGCATGACAGGCGAATTTAAGCATGCTCAACTCCCACAAACCTTTGGAACTGAATTTGCTGGAGTAATCGTAGAAGTACCTGAAAACAGTGTATGGAAAGTCGGTGACGAAGTGTTGGGTTCAGGTGGTGCATTTACCCATGCCACAGTGATAGACGTTCCTCTCGCCAATTTAGTCGCAAAACCTAAAAATCTAGAATGGTCAATTGCAGGCTCGATTGCAGGAGCAGCTCAAACTGCCATGACTATTTTAGATGAAATTGGTCCAATGCAAAGCTTATTGGTACATGGTGGGTCAGGCGGTGTGGGTTCGATCACCATTCAATTGGCAGTGAGTCGTGGCATTACCGTCGTAGCAACGGCATCAGCAAAAAACCAAGACTATATCCGCAGTTTAGGGGCGATTCCTGTCGTGTACGGCAAAGGATTGATTGAGCGTCTGAAACAAGTCCATCCAGATCAATTTGATGCTTCAATTGATATGGCAGGCAACGAAGATGCCACTCAAGCCTCATTGGCAACAGTGAAAAATGGCGGATTTATGGGTACGATTGCAGGACGAAAACTTTCATCTGCTAAAATACAAGCGGTCTGGGTTAAACGTAATGTTTCCAACTTAAAACACGTGGTCGAAGGCGTTGCAAATAATACCTTCAATTGGACAGTCAGTCGTGAATATCCTTTTAAAGAAGCACAGCAAGCCTATCGAGACATTTTAGAGGGTCATACGCAAGGTAAAAGTGTGCTGCTATTCAAATAATTTCTGTGCGTACAATGTGAAAAGGCAGGACAACATCCTGCCTTTTTTCTAGTTTGAATTATGATGTTGAGTAACGCCACTCTACATTCATCAATCGCTAAATTATGTATATTCTTACGATTGATTGAAATTCGAGATTAACGAGTGATCCCAAGCTTGTTCCAAATATCAGGGGTAAGGAATGTTGTCACCAATTTATTTAAATCAATATAACGCACCACCCCTTTCAGCTGATTATTCACTTCAGGGTTTTTAATAATTTCTTCGCCTGCAGTACGACCCAATGCTTGGAAACTTTCACCAACAGCTTGAATACCCTCAGCTTGAATCACCGCTTTGGTCTGTGTTGAACATTGCTCTACGATCACACGTTGCAAGACTTGCGCTAACTTTTGATCCAATGCCGTACGTTGCTCAGCACTGACATTACTAAAGCCTTTTAAATCAGGATGAGTAGATAATGCTGAATATGTCCACTGTAGTACTGTCGTTTTATCAGCAGCGGTCGTCGACTTGACCAAACAATCACTCAATTGATCTACAGCTGGTCCCGCATTCGAAAATGTCGATACACCCATGATCAAAGCCGATGCACACAATGTGCGTAAAGCAGTTTTATGCATTTTTACTGTCATCACTTAAACTCAATTTTCATCGTTGTCATTATGTTTTTGTTGTATCACATCCTGAACGCATTTCCCTACAGATACACTGTAAAACAAGTAAGCACATGAAAATTTAGGTAGTAAATTTGCTAAATCATGCACATCAATGATCATATATTGACAATAAAGCTTCAAAACCAGTGGTAATAGACGTCAAATTCAAACTATCAATTTTTTAAATAGTTTTCACCAAAATATATAAATTGGATAAGTGGTTAAAAATCAGTAATGATCTTATTCAGGGCAAAAAACTCGGAATTGAATCATGGAAAGAAGAATTAAGATTGCGCTCATTGGTGGTGGTATTGCTGGATTAGCTTTAATGACCAACCTGGTAAAGAATAAAAAATTTGATGTGCATTTATATGAGTCAGCAGCACAATTTTCAGAAATTGGCGCAGGCATTTCATTTGGTGCCAATGCTGTTAAAGCAATTGAACTTCTAGGCTTGGGTGAAGAATATCACGCCATTGCGGATACAGTTGCTGCGCCTTATCAAGATATCTGGTTCCAATGGCGTAATGGCTATACCGATGAATACCTATCGGCTTCAATCGCACCTCAAGTCGGTCAATCTTCAGTGCATCGTGCTGATTTTTTAGATGCACTTATTCCATTCGTTCCTTCACAAAATGCACATTTCAATAAACGTGTGCAATCTGTTGAAGCTTCGAGCGCTGGAGTACGTTTAATCTTTCAAGATGGTGAAGTGGTTGAAGCAGATTACGTGATTGGTTGTGATGGTATCCATTCTGTTGTGCGTGATCATGTATTGGCATCGCATCAACTTCCAAAAGTCGATCCTCAGTTTTCAGGAACATGGGCTTATCGCGGCATTATCAAGTATTTAGATTTTAAACAGGTTATTGCAGAACTTGGACACGATCCTGAACTTGCAGATGTCCCACAAATGTTATTGGGTAAAGACAAACACATCTTAACTTTCCCTATTCGTAAAGGTGAAGAAATCAATATTGTTGCCTTTAAATCAGATCGCAAGAATACAACTCTGCCAGAAGGGACTCCTTGGACACGACCAACAACCAAAACTGAAATGCTGGCTGATTTTGCGGATTGGAGTGAGAGCTGTCGCGCATTACTGAACTTAATTGAAAAACCTACCATCTGGGCCCTTCATGAGATTGAGCCACTTAAGACCTATCAAAACAGCGAACACAATGTCATTTTGATTGGTGATGCAGCACATGCGATGTTGCCACACCAAGGAGCTGGTGCTGGTCAAGGTCTTGAAGATGCTTTAATTCTTTCTGCATTATTCAAACATCTGGAACATCACTCAGCGCAAATCTGCTCTGAAGACCTTGCACAACTCTCTCATGTCTATGAGCAACTGCGCAAAGAGCGTGCCATCCGTGTACAAAACACGTCACGCGAATCTGGTGAGATTTACGAATTATTTTCCCCCCTATATCCAGACTTTGACAGTGTAGGTCAACATTTGGCACACCGTTTTGATTGGTTATGGCAACACGATTTAGAGAAAGACGTTGAACTTGCACAACAACGCTTAGACCAAGCAATAGAGAAACATCTCGTGGCTGAAGCCATATAAATAAGCAAAAACATTAACAGGACTGTTATCAACCGATTCATTGACCAGGGAGGTCTCCATGAATACGTTAAATGCAAATGAAATTATTGATCATGCCAAACTCAAAGCCATTCACTGGCGAGTAATCTTACTCAGCGCATTGATTATTATTTTTGATGGCTATGACTTAGTCATCTACGGTGTGGCATTGCCTAAACTCATGCAAGAATGGGCAATCGATCCAATGACGGCGGGCTTCTTAGGAAGTCTTGCCCTCTTTGGCATGATGTTTGGAGCCATCATTTTTGGCAGTATGAGTGACAAACTTGAAAAATATGGCTTTAGCCGTAAGAAACTGATTGCAGTTTGTATTGTCATTTTTAGTGGTTTTACCATGATGTGTGGCCTAGCGAGCAATCCTCAAGAGTTCGGGATCTATCGCTTTATTGCTGGCTTAGGTCTTGGTGGCGTGATGCCGAACGTTATTACACTAATGACGGAGTATGCGCCTAAACGTTTACGCTCCACCTTAGTGTCATTGATGTTTAGTGGTTACGCTGTAGGCGGAATGTGCTCTGCCATTTTAGGCATGTGGCTAGTACCGCAGTTTGGTTGGAAAATCATGTTTATGATTGCAGGTATTCCACTCATTCTATTGCCAATCATTTGGAAGTTATTGCCTGAATCCATCGATTACTTGGTTCGTCAAAATAAGCATAAAGAAGCTGCTCACATCTTAGAACAAATTGACACAAATCTAAGAATTCCTGCTGATATGCGCATTAGTCTGCATCAAGAAAACCAAGAGTCGTCTAAATCACCAGTGAAAGACTTATTTACTGAAAGTCGTGGTGTAACCACTGTTCTATTCTGGGCAAGTGTCTTTATGGCATTGGTATTGGTATACGCGCTTGGTAACTGGTTACCTAAACTGATGATGGAAGCTGGCTACAACCTCTCTACCAGTTTAGTGTTCCTATTTGCGCTCAATATTGGCGGTATGCTGGGTGCAATTTTTGGTGGTTTTTTTGCTGATAAATTCAGTTTACCTAAAGTTCTTTGTACCTTGTTTGTGAGCGGCGCAATTTCCCTATTCTTGTTAAGCTATAACTTACCAACCATGGTGCTTTACTTCTGTGTAGCAGTCGCAGGTGCAGCATCGATTGGCGGACAAATTTTATTGTTGGCTTATATGTCACAATATTATTCATCTAACATACGTGCAACAGGTCTAGGTATGGCACTTGGCGTAGGTCGTTTAGGCGCGATCTTGGGTCCGATCTTATGTGGATGGTTACTCAGCCTTAATTTGCCAGTGCAATATAATTTCATTGCTTTATCTATCCCCTGTATGATTGCAGTGATCAGTGTGACTGCGATCCATCTGCGCAATAAAAAAATTGCAGGCGCAGCAAATGACGTTAAAAACGTGGCTTATGAGTAAATGATTCATCAATAACATCTAAGTCATTAAAAATAAAAGAGAGAGTTAACTCTCTCTTTTTTTGTTACAGTGGTTATTCGATATAGCGACTGTCTCTAAATATTTACAAGGAATGTAAAGTTGATCGATTTAAGTCTGATTAAAGTTTTTATTATTATTTATCAAACTCAAAATATCAGTCACGCCGCAGAGCGCTTGAATCTCAGCCAACCTTCCGTCACCTATAATTTAAATCGACTGCGGAAAATGCTGAATGATCAGCTTTTTGTACGTGACAAGTTTGGTGTTAAACCCACAAAGCTTGCACAAAGTCTTTATCCAAGTTTCTACGAAGCGATTGTTAAAATTGATATGGCGATTGATTCTGCCAAGCATTTTGACCCGTTAACCTCTTCAAAAGTATTTCGTTTAGGCATTTCTGATTTAGGAGAAATTTGTTTACTTCCCTCGCTGATTGAATATTTAGAACAACATGCTCCCAATATCAAACTTGAAATTGAGGAAATTCACTCTGAAAAAGTAGAGGAATGGCTGGTTGAAGGCTTTTTGGATGTGGCTGTTTTTAATAGCAGTCACACCATTATGCCAAATATTGAATCTCGAAATTTGTTTGAGGAGCGTTATGTTTGTATCGCAAACAGAGAGCATCCGCGCATACAACACAAGCTCAGCATGGAAGCGTATTTATCGGAAAAACATGTTGCGATCAAATCGAGTACTGGTCATATTGAAATTGATCAGCGTTTAAAAGAACTCGGTCATTCTCGTCAGATCATGCTTGAAGTCCCCCACTTCAGTGTTTTGCAGAACGTGGTAAAACACTCAGAACTTCTGGTTACTCTGCCTTCGAGAGCCGCGAAGGTTTATCAACAGCATACGGATATCCAAATATTTGAACTCCCCTTTGAAGTTCGCCCATTCAATGTCAGTGTTAACTGGTATAACCATAAGGATGACTTAGACGCACGTAAGTGGTTTTGTAAGATTCTAAAAAATATTTTCAGTACGCTCTAAGTTCCCACTCAGACATAAAAAGGCTCGTATATACGAGCCTTTTTTAACAATTGAAATCCATGATGAACACTACTTATCCAAAATGGATTCAAATGCTTTTAGACGTTTACGGATGGAGAGTAGTTCAATAATTGTTTTCCACGAACTCACCAAGTATTGGAATGACTCACGAACACGATTGAATACACCCATAATTTGTTGGATCAATCCCAGTGTCAACAGGCCTGCTGCAATCGCGGGGAACAACACAAATAACATATACAGATTATCCAGTTGTCCATACCAACGTGCAAACAAGTTGAAATAGGCATAATGGAAATACAATTTAAAATAGTTAGCACGAATATTCTTAAAAAGTTGTTTTAAGGTTGCAGGTTGCGCACGATTTTCATGGTCTTCGCCGTATACCAACTCTTTACGATATGCCGCTTCCACTTTTTGATTATTAAATTCTAATCCTGGCAGTTTCATACCCACCACCATCAATAAGACAGTACCAAATACCGCCCATCCAATCGCAGCCCATACTAAAGAATATTGCAACTCACCAATGAATGGTAAAACAGGCACTTTCGCAGACAATGCAAATAATAAAGGAAGAAAGGCAATTAACATCAGTACTGCTCGTACTAACTCGACCCCTAAATCCTCAACGATCGTTGCAAAACGCATGGTGTCTTCCTGTACACGTTGCGAAGCACCTTCGATATGACGCAATTTCTCCCAATGCTGAACATAGTATTCGTTCATTGCTGTACGCCATCTAAAAATATAGTGACTGGTAAAGAAAGCACTGATGACGCCTGATGTCACTGAAATACTGGCCAAGCTGATAAAGGTCCATGATTCCGCATAGAGTTTATCCACCTCACCACCACCAGAATTTAAAATCTGTTGAATAGAATCCCAAAATGGTACATACCATGCATTCACAGCAACGCTGACTTGTACCGTTAACCAAATATTAAAAAGGATAAATGCAGAACCCCATACCGACCAACGCTGCCACGGATTGTCTGATTTTATTTTCCAAAACAGTGCAAATAAGGCGGTCGCCACCAAGAACCATAGATAGAACCACAAAAATTGCGGTGACCAAAAACGACTGATATTAATCGCAAGTTCAGCTTCTGCATAACCTTGAGGAAAACCTAAATATTCGCCCCATTGTTTTCCATCCGCAAAAAACCATAAAGCGAGATTAATAAAAAACCATAAGACGACAGAGAGAAAAAACCACTTTGGGTTCGGAAAAAATGACTTAAACATTCAGCGCTTATATCCCTAATTTTGTTTGAATGAATTTTCTGAATAGTAATCCTAATTCTGCTGAGTCGGTGCGTTTTTTAGAAATTTTTTGTTATATCTATTGCACGCTCAGCATTGTTGTAACATAAAAAAGCCCCGCAATGCAGGGCTTTTCATCGACTTTAATTAATCACGAGTTTTTACATCGTACAATTCAATTTCAAAGATTAGATTAGAATTGGCTGGGATAATATTCCCCATTTTACGCTCACCATAAGCCAAATGTGCAGGCACAATCAGTTTACGCTTACCCCCAACTTTCATTCCAATAATACCTTGATCCCAACCTTTAATGACACGACCTGTACCAATCACAGTCTCAAAGTAATTGCCACGGTCTAATGATGAATCAAACTTCGTACCATCTTCCAACCAACCAGTATAATGAGTGGTAATTAAAGCACCTTTTACAGCCTCTTTACCTTCACCTACCACCAAGTCAATAATTTCTAATTCAGCCGTCATGTGCTTACTCCAAATTTAATCTTTAAAATCTTAGTGGCTTACTGTAATTGAGTCCACTCAATCTCAGCTTGACCTTGATCTGAAATCAAAGTCCACTCGCCATCCATCACATTCAATTGCAGTTGCATTGTACGTTCGCACAAAGCTTGGATTTGTGCCGTTGTTTTTTCACTGAGTTGCCAGATTTGCACATTTTTCAATGTTTTCAATTTACTGTTGCGCTTATACCATTCATCCACTGATGATCCATAAGTGACCACCGTAACTTCTTTACAACGCGCACTCGCTTTTTTTACTTTATCTTCGTCTGGACTACCCACTTCAATCCATTTTTCCAACTGACCTGTTAAATCTTTCTGCCAAAGTGCTGGCTCATCAGTTTCAAATAAATCTTTAGTAAATTCTAAATGCTCATCTGCAAAACGAGCATATGCCAATACTCGAACCATCAAACGTTCAATCGTTTCCGACGGATGTAGAGCCATCGTTAACTGATAGTCGCCATATTGATGAACATCCATATTGGCTATGTTTAAATCTGCTTTATAAATCGTCGCTTTTAACGCCATAAGGGGTATCCTCAAATTTGGTGCTAAGCATACCCGATTCAGCGTACATTGAGAAAATGCTTTTCAATCCGTCTGTATTCTGAGTTGAATGATCTAACGATTTTATTGATCATCGATTCGAGCCTTAAGAATTGATTGCTCTAAATGCTCCCAATCTTGATTCTGCTGGGATATCACTTCAATCCGATTATCCATATTCTCTTCGCCTGATTTGTAATTGAATTGATCAGGATTAAAATTGAATGTCATCCAACCTTTGTTGGTATTGAAGATGCCTTTAATACGTACCCAGTGTTTTAGCTCACAAAGGATGTCTAATAATTCATAAAAATCAAACTGCCAACGTTTTGGAAGCTTCCATCCTGCCACAATATACCCTTGAGCCTGTTCGACGTAATGATACGGCAGTTGCTTTACGGCTGGCATTTCCTCATCAGTTTCGAACTGACGTTGAACCTTGAATAAGGGTTTCATTGAACGCTGAATTCCCACATAAGGATAATCAATTTGTTCTAAGCGAATATTACCTTGATCAGCTTCAAGCCAATGCGGAATATAAGCTAAATATTGTTGTTTTAAACCAGCCAATTTTTTTCGATCCATGTCATTCATGTCCGAAGCATGAGACACAACCACAACTTGAGCCGCTTTTAACTGATCTTGATATAAACTCTGCCTCATCCAATCAGAGTCATGTAAACGAGATCCATCAATCACTGTTACTACAGAACGCATCGCAACTAAATGTTGCCAATGTGGTTCAGTCAGTTGTTCAACCAACTGTGCAGGATGACCCAACCCTGTCGGCTCTATAAATAGCCGATCTGGTTGAGATTCTTGTAATAACCGAGACAATGCAATTTGCATTGGCAATTGACTTGTACAACACAGACATCCACCCAATAGCTCTTTGATTTCATAGCCATCATTATTTGGCAATAACTGTTGATCAACGCCAATTTGACCAAACTCATTCATCAATACAGCCCATCGCTCATTTTTAGGTTTAAATTTGAGAAGTTGTTGTAAAAGCGTGGTTTTCCCTGCACCTAAAAAACCTGTAATGATATGTGTAGGCACTGACTGAGTTGCAAGTACTTTCAAAATGGATCTCTGAATTTGAAGAGGTGTACGGATTCTTGTCGGAATTTATCTAAAAAACAAGTCTAGGATAATTTTCCTCATAATTTATATGAATGCATGAATTCAAAAGACTAAATGATTGGAATTAAATAGGATAAGTGAACTGTTGAATCAAAATTAAAAATATGTAAATCTATTTCACAGATCATTACTCTGAATTTAATTCAAAACTTCAATTTTGATTTTCTAATCGAACCTTTTCAAATGTAAAACTACGTAAAAAAATTGCTGTTTTTTTCTTCACCATGACATATTTTTTGACAACTTTATAAGGCATATTGACTCTCATTGAGACAAAAAAACTACATTAGACCTTGGTTTGTTAGTCGTGCGTTAACTATCGTGTTTCACTTTGTTGCATTGATTGCCCAATTGAGCTTCTGGACTTAGGATGAATTTCGTTGACTCGCTAACCGTATTAGATGCGATTCAACTTTTAACATTTTACGCGATGACCTAGATTTAATTTCATATTCGCTTCTCTCCTCGGAAAGCTTATGAGATTAAATTCTAATTTATTTTATTGAATAAGGATGCCACTCATGAATTTAGTTAAAACTTTATTAGCAACTACACTTGCCTTCACAGCTTTCTCAACATTTGCTGCAACAGAAGCAAAAGATGAAAAAAAACAGGAAGTGTTGATTTCTTCTCAAGAACAACCAGTGAATGCTGAAACTACTGCTGCTGGTCAACCAACAGCTGCTCAACCGGGTACAGAGGTTGCAGCTGAAGAAGGTACTGAAGCTCCTGTAGCTCAACCTGCTCAGTAATTAATCAAAAATAAATTGACTGAATTTTAGACCAAGTCTTCCCCCGATGGCTTGATCTGATTAAAAGTAGAGCTTTGCTACAGCTCTACTTTTTTTATGCCTGTTTTTTTGAATTATTCTCTATAAATTACGATAAACACATATACACAATTATTACAAAACGATATAAATGACAAATAAATCACATATTTTAACCAAAAAGCCAATTTAATTCTAAGCACGTAACATGAAAATGAAGAAATTTCTTGGGATAGCTATACTCAGCCTATGGTTGGTTGCATGTTCCAAACCTTTACCAGAGGATAAACTGGATTATGTAGGACATTGGATTAGCGCGGACAGTCGTGTTCAATTGAATATTACTGCTAATGGTCGTATAGAATATAGTAACAATCAGCTCAGTAAAAAAACCGCCGTTTCAGCTCCAATTAAACAGTTTTCAGATACTGGATTTGAAACAGGTTTAGGTCCTATCAACACGAAATTTATTGTCACTCGTCAACCCTACAAGGATGCACAAGGCAACTGGTATATGATTGTCGATGGGCATACCCTCGCCAAGCTACAAAATCCATAAAAAAAAAGACTTCACCATGTGAAGTCTTTTTTCTTAAACCGATTTCTTATATATACTGCAAGAAGGATGATGATTTTCATTCAAACGAGCAATTTTACGATGCTCAGCAGCTTCAAAACGACAGCGTTTCCAGTCATTATCTAGGTTTAGCGGTGGAATTTGTTTTGGTTTCCCATTTTCATCCACAGCGACCATTGTGAAATAACAACTATTGGTATGTCGTACCGTACGTTTTTGAATATTTTGTGCTTCAACGCGGATCCCAATTTCCATTGAGGTACGCCCCACATGATTCACACTGGCTAAAAAAGTCACCAACTCACCCACGTGGATTGGTTCTTTAAAGTTCACTTTATCAACAGATAAAGTTACCACATAAGAACCTGAATATCGACTTGCACACGCATAAGCAACTTGGTCAAGCAGCTTTAAAATTGTTCCACCATGTACATTACCTGAGAAATTCGCCATATCCGGCGTCATTAATACAGACATCGTTAATTCAGACTGATCATCTGCAAGCGGTAACGCTTGGTTAAATTCGGACATAAATATTAGAACTCAATCATGACAGGAGATTTAATACACTATTATAACTTTTTTCTTGATTATAAAATGTTTAAATCAGAAACAAACTCCAATAATTTCAAGGCTTGATAGCTTAAAAGTATCAGAGGAAATCATTCACTCTCAGAAGCTATGATAAATTTGCTTAAAATTTATTCATCTTTGACTAAACGAAGCATCTCAGCAGAAATATTATCGTATTCTAACTTTAATGATGCTTGATTCTTAACTTGGATTTCATAAGTTTCATCATAGTTAATTCGTATTATTTCGAATGTAATATCTGAATTTGACGCTAAATAAACAATTTGACCAACTTGAAAAACTGACACACTACACCTTAATTTATATTTCATCTTTTTAAGGGTTAGATAAAGTACTAACCCTCGTTTTTATCACCCCAATATACCAATCATTCAATTTATAACAATGATTTTACTTATTTTTTATATATATTTTATGAGACAATTGAGATCTGATTTAACTTAGCAATTTAAACAAACAGCTTTTTTACTATCATCATGGGCAGGATACTGATGAGCATCATATTGTCCTATCGTCCGATGACGTATCTGATCTAATAAACTAACTTTATTCAATGCTGCAGTCATACCTGCTTGAATCGTATTTTCACGACCCTTAACATCAAAGATATGTGCTTTTTCTCTTAGATCTGGCTGTATCACAATATCTGCATTTTTTAGCTCGTTATACGCGATCTTATTTTGCATAATATTTATATTTTGATTAAACATCCCCCACACATTCGAGGTTTCCGTGTGCTCTGGCTGGGCCAAAATATCAACAGCAATGACAATATCTGCCCCTAATTCTCTCGCCACATTGACTGCTACAGGGCTCACTAAACCGCCATCAACATAATCCTTATCAGCAATTTTTACGGGAATAAACATGCTTGGAATAGAGATAGAAGCTCTCACTGCTTGCCCAGTATTACCATAGTTAAATACTGTTAAATTTCCATTTTTTAACTCTGTTGCCACCACATACATCGGAATAGGAAGCTGTTCTAAGGGCATAAAGTCCACTTGTTTATTGACATAGTTCTCAACCTTAGCGCCATCAAAAAATCCTTGAATACCAATGTTAAAATCACGTACATCACTGACTTGCATATTTAATGCAACTTCACGTAACGATTTTGCTGATTTTCCACTGGCATATATTGACCCAACTATACTCCCTGCGCTGGTACCAACAATAAAATCAGGCTTGATTCCACGTTGCTCTAAAACTTCAATGACACCAATGTGTGCATAGCCTCGTGCTCCTCCACTCCCAAGCACCAATGCAATACTCGGAGCGTCAGTTTTCTTATGCTTATTTTTAATGATATGAGATGAAGCATCCACCAAAGGAGTAGACACTGATTTTGAAAGCTGAGCTTTGGTTACAACCTGTTGACAGCCTTGTAAGCCAATCAAAGATAAGAGGGAAATCAGGAGTACAAACTTCTTCATTGCATCAGAAATTAAAAATCTAAACTGAATGAAAGCATATCATTGACAGGTCGTCTGTATGAATTTTTTATGACAAAAAGCCCCAGATGCGGGGCTTTTTGTACATGACATTTGATTAAGAAGATTTTATGTTAAGCAAAGAATTTTAGAATCATCTGAATCACTGTTGCGTTGATTAAGTCAACAAAGAATGCGCCACATAAAGGTACAATGAGGAATGCTTTATGTGAAGGACCATACATATTTGTAATCGCCTGCATATTTGCAACAGCTGTTGGTGTTGCTCCCATACCGAAACCACAGTGACCTGCTGCAAGAACTGCTGCATCGTAGTTTTTGCCCATCACACGGAAAGTGACAAATGCTGCGTACAATGCCATAGTTAAGGTTTGAGCTGTTAAGATCACAACCAATGGTCCTGCAAGATCAGCCAATTGCCACAATTTAAGTGAAAGAAGTGCCATTGCTAAGTATAATGATAAAGAGGCATTACCAAATACATCAATTGCACGATCAAAAATTTCAACTTTCATCAGACCTTCGAGGATGTTACGCAGGATAACACCACCACCTAATGCCCAAACGAAAGTTGGAAGCTCAAACCAAGTGCCTTTACTATAACCTGTCATAAATTCAGCAAATGCCAAACACGCAGCAAATAACCCTAATGTGGTAATCGCATTATCCGCAGTGATTAAACGAACTTGATTACGGTTTTCAAAAGGCACAAACTCGCCTTGATCATTCGGATTTGCAATTGCATTCGCATCACGTGTGTCTTTTTCAACCGAATTAGTCACTGGTGATGAAAGCTGGTGCTTATTAATCAATAATTTCGCTAATGGACCACCAATCAAACCACCAATAATCAAACCAAATGTCGCACTGGCCATACCCAGTGCTAAAGCACCTTGAATACCATGCTCGACTTCTAAAATCTCACCCCATGCACCAGCAGTACCATGACCACCCGTTAAGGTAATAGAACCTGCAATTAAACCAATAAGTGGATCAATACCAAGTAACGTTGCAAGGCTCATACCGACAAAGTTTTGTACGATAATAAATGATGCGACACAGATCAGGAAGATCACCAGTCCCATACCACCTTCTTTGAGTTTGGCGAAGTTTGCACTTAAACCGATAGAAGCAAAGAACACCAGCATAAAACTGGTTTGCAATTCACTACTCGTGGTGATGCTGTATCCCCACAAATTGTGAACAATTAACGAAACTATGGCAGCAACCAAACCACCAGCTACAGGCTCTGGGATATTATATTTTTTTAAGAAGTCGATTTTGTTGACAAGAAAACGGCCAAGCAATAAAACTATTACTGCAGCAATTAACGTGTAAAAAGCGTTAAAAGTAAATTCCATCATTAATTCTCAGCAAATACAGATGACTGTTAATTCAAATTATGCTTGTTTTTTAATCAATAAGATTTATTTCGAATCTCACATCCAAAAATAAACATATCCTTATTCAATATTGATTATCTAAAGGAATAGATAAATTTTTTAATTGAGTAACAATATATTAATTCCTCGATTTCATTGGATTCAATCTTGTTAATAAAAAACATACACTTTTCAAAATAAATCAGTAGCACAAAACGCACTCTATTCTTAGACATGCGTTTTGCTAGATACAATTGATTTATGGCTCAAACAAACACTTAAATATGTTTTAGCGAACTTAAAATGATTAAGAAATTCCTGATGATCAGGACTGCTCACTGTTTAAGCCGAACATTATGCACTTTTTTTTATAATTCGCATTACTTTTGTTTATTCAATCAGCAAAATTCAGACATTCTTTAGTCTGAACTGATGAATGACAAGTGAAAAAAAACCGAGACTATGCTCGGTTTTTTTAAATCATGCTTAGAAGCTGTATTTCGCCATTAGGCCTACACGGTCATCATTATAGCTCTGACCTGCGAAAGTCTCACGCTTACCATTGATATATTCAACACCTAGATCAACAGGTTTCACAGGTGTGTAAATGAAGTTAATCCAGGCTTGTTGAACAGTTTCATTTGCACTTGGGTTAGTTTTAGCATATCCCGTGCTGTCATCAGCATAATGTGCGCCATAAGCCAGTGTTGAGCGTAACTGAGATGAGAACTTATATGTAGCACCCACTTGCGTTGCAATAAACTCATTTTGTTCAATGTTGTTATTTGCATCGACAACATAAGCACTATTTGAGCCATATAAATAGTTGCTGTTCCCTTTTACATAAGACACGTCAGCAGATACTTTGAGTGGTTCGCTAATTTGGTAATTTGTACCGATCGCTACACCAAAACCAGTCTTATCATCACCAGCGGTATCAGATTTATAATTTTCGATTAAGGCACGAGCTGAAGCATTACCTTTACCCTCTGCATAAGCTTGCGTGACTTTTGCAGTTAAAGTTGGAAGGCGGTATTTAATACCATCTCCAGTAGAATTACCCTCTTCAGCTGAAATAAATAATTGAGTTGTTGGTGCTAATTTGTGAGACCAACGCACTTGCGGTAAACGGTTTGTTCCGCCACCAATGTTGGTACCAAAATCGATCATTTCTGGAGCATGATTTGACAAGAAGTTTGAAGTAGTTTGACCGAATAACCAATTATTCAGTGTTAAATATGCATGACGAATACGTAGTGCTTCATTTGAGCCTGCAAAGTCCACTTCTACTTTACCACCAACATCAGCCCCTTCTACTTTAGATTTGAAATCTAAACCAAGACGTGTTGTTTTAGCCGTTGCACGTAATTTATCTTCAACTAACGGATTATTACTCGTTCCAACGCTGTTTACAGCATTAAAGTCATTATCAGCACCTTCAATGATATAGTTCGCATCCCCACGTACAAAACCATACAGATTCACTTCAGCACCCGCTTTAGTTTTCAAATTTGTAGGCGCTGCTGCTACTGGTTGAGCTTTAACTTCAGCCAATTGCACTTGTTGCTGTTGTTGTACTTGATGTTGCTGTTGAATTAAAGCTTTTAATGCTTCAACTTCTTGGCGTAATTTTTGAATTTCATCTTTTTCAGTCGCTGCTTGTGCAGTAGAAACTGCAAAAGTTGCAACTGCGATTGCTAAGCTTTTCTTTAAAAATGTTTGATGTTTTGATTGACTCATTAAAAATCTCCAATTATTTCATCTTGCATCCGTGCATATATGCTTGGTCAACCTGCTGAATCCCAATCACAACGTTTGATTAATTCAAAATAATCAACGATGCACTAAACTGCTTTTTTTAAAATTTGATGAATTGATTAAAATAAATACGTAACATAATGTGTATTCGTTGTAACTTAATCTAGCAACTTATGTTTCATAATTAAATGTTTTTTATTGTCAAAACCAATTTTCTCAATCACAATTTCTGATGATGAATTGAAAAAAGTTTATATCTGTATAATTTATAAAATCTTTATTTAAAAGCATATTCAAAATTATACCTTAGTCGTAGAGACATCATGGATCATCCATAATTATTCAAATAGGAGTTGCAATGTCCACAGAACATACTCAAGCCGTTGATGAAGTGATCACTGGCCGCCAATCTATACGTGCCTTTTTAGATCACCCCGTAGACACAAAACTTATCCAAGAAATCTTAGAAGTCGCATCAAGAGCACCTTCTGGCACAAATACTCAACCCTGGAAAGTCTATGTGGTGACAGGCGCACGTCGTCAACGGTTAATTGATCAAGTTTGTCATGCACAAATGCAACTTTATCAAAACCCTGAACTTACTCAACAATACACAGAGACTTTTGCTTATTATCCAGAAACATGGATTTCCCCGTATATCGATCGTCGTCGTGAAAATGGTTGGGGACTTTATGGATTGCTGGGCATTCAAAAAGGTGAAAAGGATAAGATGGCTGCACAACATCTCAGAAACTATCAATTGTTTGATGCACCTGTTGGCATTTTCTTTACCGTGGATAAAGCCATGGGCATTGGGTCTAAAATGGATATTTCCATGATGATTCAAAATGTTATGCTTGCAGCAAAAGCACGTGGTTTAGATACATGCCCTCAAGCGGCATGGAATCATTTTCATCAAATCGTCACTGATGTTCTGGATGCTCCTGCCAACGAAGAACTCGTTTGTGGGATGGCTTTAGGCTATGCCGACCCAGATGCGCTTGTGAATACTTTCAGAACACCTCGAGTTCCAGTTGAAGAGTTTGCTGTTTTCTTGGAAGACTGATTTTTTTAAGGATCAAAACGCTCATTCAGTTAGGGTGGTTTTATAAAGACAAACAGTTAATTTCAAGCATATAATCCCTATTTAAATTAGATGAATATTCAACTTATATTCATCTCCCCCTATCCTCTATTCATAAAGGATTCTGGTTTGAACAAATGGCTGATTCAGCTTAAAAAAGCGACCTATAATACTTCATTTATGTATAACCTGCGGATGATCGTAGCTTTCGCAGGTACCGCGTTTATTCCCTATCTGTTAGATCAGCAATTAATGACGATCCCATTAACATTAGGGGTTGTTGCTGCTGGGCTGAGCGACATCGATGATCGCTTCTCAGTACGTATCATGAATCTGATTTATACCTATATTGGTTTCTTTATTGCGGCAGCTTCTGTTCAACTGTTATTCCCATATCCTGTACTTTTTGCTTCAGGTCTGATCATCTCTTGTATTGGTCTCATTTTACTGGGCTCATTAGGCAGACGTTATGCCACCATCTCATATGGTTGCTTAGTGATTTCTGTCTATGCCATGCTAGGTGTTGATATTTTTGACGGATGGTACATGCAACCCAGTCTTTTGGTGATTGGTGCCATTTGGTATGGGATTTTGTCTACGCTTAGTTTCTTAATTTTTCCAGCTCGACAAGTTCAAGATCAGCTCTCGAAAAGCTATTCTTCACTCGGTGATTTCCTTTTTGCTAAATCTAATCTCTTTGATGTGGATATGACAGCAAATAGCTACCAAAAAAGTATGATCAGCTTGTCGCTGGAAAATGGGAAATTAGTAGGTATTTTCAATGATATGAAAACCACACTCCTTACCCGATTAAAAGGAGATCGTGGTCAAAGTGATACCCGTCGCAGCTTACAATATTATTTTATTGCACAGGACATTCACGAGCGAGCTGACTCGGCACATATTGATTATCAACAATTAACCAAAGCCTTTGAACATAGTGATATTTTATTTCGCTTCCAACGTATTCTTACACTGCAAGCAAAAGCATGTAAAGATTTAAGTGAAAGCATCTTAAATCGCACAACTTACCAGCATAATCCACGTTTTGAACATGCATTTAGTAATCTCAGAAAGTCATTAGAAAAAATCCGTGATGAACAAAAACATGATCTTATCTGGGTTAATGCTCTTTTTGCCTTACTCCAGAACTTAAAAGCCATCGATGCTCAATTACGAAATCTTGAAACTGAACGGCATATTAAATTTGACCGCACTAAACATTTAGAAAACCAACTTAAAGATGACGATCTGAAAGGTTGGGAAGATATCGTTTCTCGTATCAAACAAAATTTAACCCCTGAATCCGTACTCTTTCGACATGCAATTCGTGTTTCCATCGTACTTTTCATCGGATATGTTTTTGTTCAAGTCACCAATATCGAATACGGTTATTGGGTACTGTTAACAGCCCTATTTGTTAGTCAACCAAACTTCAACGCCACAAAACGTCGACTAAGACTCAGGATCATGGGAACACTTGGTGGCATTATTCTTGGTTTTGCAATTCTGTATTTCGTTCCTTCTGTCGAAGGTCAACTTTTATTATTAATTGTGAGTGGTGTACTATTTTTTGAATTACGCAGTAAGCAATATGCGCAAGCCACTGCCTTTATTACGATCTTAGCCTTAATTAATTTCAATTTGGACGGTTTAGGTTTTCAAGCGGCATTTCCTCGAATGTTAGATACTTTAATTGGCTGTGCATTGGCATGGTTTGGGGTGAGCTTTATTTTTCCAGATTGGAAATTCAGACGACTCCCCCATTCAATCAGACGTTCACTTGAAGCTCAATGCCAGTATCTTACTGAAGTCGTACAACAGTATCATCATGGACGTAATAACAGTTTGAACTACCGCGTAGTCCGCCGCACTGCACATAATCGTGATGCGGATGTTGCATCACTCATATCGACATTAGCAACAGAACCTGATTTTGATCCAACACAAAAAGCTTTAGCATTTGAGTTCCTCTGTCTCAATCATACATTTATCAGCTATATTGCTGCGCTAGGTGCACATCGTGAAAAAATTCAAGATCAGTCAACATTAGAACTACTTCAACAAGCGTTAAATGATATCCAAGGTGCTTTTTTGCGAGATGAATTCCCTGAGCTAAATCTGACAAATTTGGAGTCCGCGATTCGTGAACGTTTGAATAAAGATGATCAGGATTCACATAAATCATTGATTGTTTTACAGCAACTTTCTTTAATGCTTGGTGTATTAAGACGATTAAGTACCTTAAAACAAAGTTTAAGTCATGAACATGATACTCAATCCAGCGCATTGGCATCACTGTAAATGTTGAATTTTCAAGGCAGTAAATTAGTACAATATACTCCCTGATTGTATTAATTTAATGCTAAACTCTGCTCAGATATATACATTTTGTTAACGAAACTATGACTGCAAAAAACTTATACGCCTACACTTTACAACCCGTTCCTTACGAGGTTACTGAAGCTGAACAACGCCATGCGCAACTCGCAATCTGGCGCAGCACAAATAAAATTGGAACTAAAGCTTGGGCTATTATGGGTGCAATTACTGCGCTTGCAATTTTGGGTCTAATTTTTATTAAAAATTACTCTACTGTATTTTGCTGGGTGGCTTTAGTCTGTGTGCTGACATACTTTTTAGTGCGAAAGTTTGGACTAGAATGGTACGCTAAACGTAAAATGAATGAGTTTCCAGTACAAGAAATTACTGGAATTAAATTAGGTGTTCAGCCTCATGGTATCGTGATGCGTCAAAAAATGGGACTACAAGAAGGTGTAGGTTCAATTGGTTGGAAAGATATCTATGAGTGGTATAACACGTCAGATTTCATTTTGGTGAACTTTAAAGTTAAAGGTCAGCAAGGTGCTTATATCCTGCCAAAACGAATGAACAGCAAAAATTTCTCTTTCGAGACCATCCGTAAACATCTTAAAGAAAGCGTTGGTGAGCCAAAATCACTGTAAATACGGCTTTATATTAAAACCTCCAACTTTGGAGGTTTTTTTATCACAATTTTTTATATGAGAATGAGAATAAATATTATCTTCAAATACATTCCACTTTTTTTGAGTTAGGTTATAATCGCACCATTCAAAAATTCCAATTTACTCAGACCCTTATGTTCAAGAAAATATTTTTCCAGTTACACTGGTTTTTCGGAATAACAGCAGGCCTTATTTTGGCACTTATGGGTGTCACTGGGGCAATATATTCGTATGAGCAGCAAATTATCAAGCTGATCAATCAGGAAAGTTATACAGTTGTTGCTGAACAACGCCCAAAATTAACGCCAGCTGAAATTTATCAACATTTCCAGCAGGAGCATCCTGATCTTAAAATCAATAGCATTACAATTGCTGCTCAACCTACTGACTCATCGAGTATCAATGTTGCGAAGGAAGGCGAACGTCGTGGTTTGACCATGATGATCAACCCCTACAGTGCTGAATTACTTCCTGAAATTAAAGGTCGAAAATTCTTTGCATTCGTACAACAACTTCATCGCAACTTGACAGTCGGACCAGTTGGAAAACAAATTACCGGTGCATGTACACTGATTCTTATTTTCTTTGTCCTCAGTGGCTTATATCTACGTTGGCCGAAAAAACACAGTTTCAAACAATGGTTTTCAGTTAAACCCAAATTAAAAGGTCGAAACTTTATTTGGGATTTACACGCAGTCGTTGGAACATGGGTGGCTATTTTCTATCTCATGTTGGCTTGTACAGGTTTATATTGGTCATATGACTGGTGGCGCAACGGCATGTTTAAAGTGCTTGGTGTTGAGCGCCCGCAACCCCAAATGCAAGCGGGTGGCCCTGGTTCAAACACTGGACCAAACGCTCAACGTGAAGGACGTGAAGGACGTGAAGGACGTGAAGGACGTGAAGAGCGTAAATCACTCCAAACAGAACAGATTCAATTTGCGCTCAACCAATCTTGGTCTACTTTTAATCAACAGTTTAAAAATCAATTTTCTTCCGTAACCTTCACCATTCCTAAACGTGCAAACGGTGAATTAGAACTGAGTTTCGTTGATCCTGTTCCGCAACATGAACGTGCTCGTAACAAAGCGACTGTCGACTTAAATACGAATCTATTGAAAGATGTTGAATTGTATGAAGACAAAAAGCTCAATGAAAAAATCATGAGCAGCATGTTACCTGTACACCGTGGCAGCTTCTTTGGTCCTATTTACCAGTTCTTCGCGATGTTAGCTGCACTCGCTATGCCGTTATTCTTTGTGACGGGCTGGATGCTCTACCTCAAACGCCGCAAGCAAAAACAATTGACCCTTGAAGCGAAGCAAAATTTAGCAGTGGTTGATGTTGATCCAAATGCTAAACCTTGGCTCATCGCTTATGCAAGTCAAACTGGTGTATCCGAGCAATTGGCTTGGCGTACAGCTTCAATTCTGCAATCAGCACGCCAACCCGTTACTGTTAAATCAGTGCAAAGCCTGACCACTAATGAGCTACAAACAGCATCTCAAATTCTGGTGGTCGCAAGTACTTATGGTACAGGTGAAGCTCCTGACTTAGCTGCAAGTATTGAAAAGAAATTAATGTCTCATCCACTGAATCTAAGTCATGTTCAATTTGCAGTTATGGCACTTGGTTCACGTGAATATCCTGACACTTATTGTAGTTTTGGTCATCGTATCTATGATTGGTTCAATGCATCTGGTGCAACTCCGCTCTTTAAGGTAATTGAAGTAGACAATGCCAATAACCAAGATATTCAAAATTGGACAGATGCACTCGCACAAGCTGCTCATTTGGAATTAGCAACATTATCTATTGATAAAGTCTTTGATCAATGGAAACTGCAAAAACGCACACTGCTCAATCCAAACAGTTTGGGTCAACCTGCTTATAATTTAGAGCTTGAGTCTGATCACGACGCGATCTGGCAAGCTGGAGATATTGCGGAAATTCAACCCGGCAATAGCATTGAACGTATTCAAGCATTTTTACAACAGCACAACTTAGATGAGGCTTTAGTTCTCACAACTACAGGTCAAACCTTAGTTGAAAGCCTGTGGAATAAAAATTTAAATAGCGAGATTCAGCCATTTGCTACAGCTGAAGAACTCGTTGAGCAGCTTGAAAATTTACCTACTCGTGAATATTCGATTGCTAGTATTCCGACTCAAGGCATGATGCGATTGGTGGTACGTCAACAACGTGATGAACAGCAGCAACTCGGCTTAGGCTCAGGCTGGTTAACACATCATGTTGCGGTTGGTGCTCAGGTACAACTTCGTATTCGAACCAATGAATCATTCCATTTAATTGATGATAATCGACCGATTATCTGTATCGGTAACGGGACAGGGATCGCAGGGCTAATGAGCTTGATTTCAGCTCGCGTACGCTTGGACTACACTGACAACTGGCTCATCTTCGGTGAACGTCAACGCGAACATGATTTCTTTTATAAAGAAACAATCGAAGCTTGGCAAAATACAGCGATGTTAAAGCGTATTGATCTTGCGTTCTCTCGAGACCAACCAGAAAAAGTCTATGTACACCATATTCTGCGCCAAAATGCGGATGAAGTCGTTAAATGGATTCATCAAGGTGCTGTCATCTATGTGTGCGGCAGTATCAATGGTATGGCAAGCGATGTTGATCTAGCCTTAGTTGAAATCTTAGGTGAAACTACTGTAGATGAATTAAGACAAGCTGGTCGCTACCGTAGAGACGTTTACTAACACGGTTATTATGATCAGAACCGAGCACGATTTTTATTTAATCTGCTCGGTTTTTTTATGCGATATACTTTTTCTCATTTCCCACTAGTGATGACATCCAATGTATATAAAGATTTTAAAATTTTTCGCTTGGTTAATAGCATTGATACTATTAATCGATGGAATCATTTTAATGAGTCAAAATAAAATTCATTTGGGTACTGTACTTCCAGCATTTATTGGCATAGTGATCATTGTATGTCTACTTTTTAATAGGAAAATCCAACACTACCGTTTGAATCATTCTAACTTTAACTTGTTTTGGAAAATGGGATGGACAATTTTTTCCATCTGGTTAATCAGCTTGGCTATTTTTTTTTATTTTTTAGCTAAATCAAATCATTCCCCCATCATAAATACACCACCTGATGCGATTATTATTTTGGGTAGTGGTTTAATCAATAACCAACCCTCCCCAACGCTTCAGGCTCGATTAGACCAAGGTGCAACGATCGCCGCTCAATATCCCAATAGTTTTGTTATTGTGACTGGCGGTTTGGGATTTGATCAGAAAATTACTGAAGCTGCAGTGATGAAAGCATATTTGATCGACAAATATCTTATTCACCCACAGCGTATAGTTGAAGAAAGTCAAAGCACCAGCACCGAACTCAATTTAAAAAACAGTGTTCCGCTGCTAAACAGAATAGATTTAAACCAAAATAGTCATATTGTAGTTGTGACTAGTGATTTTCATACACCACGTGCTGCAGCCATTGCCCGATTTCAAGGTTATACCCAAATCACATCAGTCAGTGCTGAAACTCCTTTAGCCACACGATATAACGCATGGCTTAGAGAATATTTTGCTTATATTAGTGGCTGGATCTTAAGAGAATACTAAATTTTTTATTTATCATGTATTCGGATTTTTCGAGGCGAAGGAACCCCTTCTTTATTTAATTTTTCAGGTTGATCAATCGATAACTGGTATAGATAAGCTTTTAGGTCAATTAGAAATTGTCGCCCCGATACCAAAACATTTTGACCTTCTGGCATCAAGTTAAGTGACAAATGAGTATTGTGTTGTCGAATATAAGGAACAACTTGTTCAATAAATGGTATCAGTTGGATTTCCTCCACATGATATTTTTCCCACTTATCACGAACCAATAATTGTGCCATACCTTTACTTTGCCAAACAGCAAGCGTGCGCTGACCAGATGGAGTGGAGCACAATGCCCAGCCATCATTATATAAACTATAAACTTTAGCCTGAGCGACAATTGTTTCCATAAATTGTTGGTATTGTTCTTTTGGAGAGACAACTGTAGAGGCAATAGAGGTACTTGAAGGCTTACGCTGGTATGGATTTCTCATAATTCTATTATAAACATGAATTCATCATATTTTATATAAATTATAGAAACTTAAAAGACATTTTATAGAAAGAATATGGTGGGCGCTGACGGGATCGAACCGCCGACATTCTGCTTGTAAGGCAGACGCTCTACCAACTGAGCTAAGCGCCCTTGAGGAATAAAAATAGCACCGCTATTTTTAAGATGCAAGAAAGAAATCTTGCTGATTTAAACCATCATATCTAGACAAGGGATCTAGAAAATGGCGCAGCGGACGGGACTCGAACCCGCGACCCTCGGCGTGACAGGCCGATATTCTAACCAACTGAACTACCGCTGCAACGGCAACTGCTTACGCAATTAGGGTCATATAAGCTTTACAGCTTGAATATGGTGGGCGCTGACGGGATCGAACCGCCGACATTCTGCTTGTAAGGCAGACGCTCTACCAACTGAGCTAAGCGCCCTTATTAGGCTTTGATTTTTAGGATGGCGCAGCGGACGGGACTCGAACCCGCGACCCTCGGCGTGACAGGCCGATATTCTAACCAACTGAACTACCGCTGCATCACAAAAAATCTGGTGGGCGCTGACGGGATCGAACCGCCGACATTCTGCTTGTAAGGCAGACGCTCTACCAACTGAGCTAAGCGCCCTTAATAAGGTCATTACATAGATTGGCGCAGCGGACGGGACTCGAACCCGCGACCCTCGGCGTGACAGGCCGATATTCTAACCAACTGAACTACCGCTGCACTTATGTAATATCTCTATTAAAGTACAAACAATCTATTAAGTTTAATAGTGGCGCAGCGGACGGGACTCGAACCCGCGACCCTCGGCGTGACAGGCCGATATTCTAACCAACTGAACTACCGCTGCACTAAAACTTAACGTAAAGGCTTGGTGGGCGCTGACGGGATCGAACCGCCGACATTCTGCTTGTAAGGCAGACGCTCTACCAACTGAGCTAAGCGCCCTTTACGACTTCATCGTTTGTGTGGTGCATTATAGAGAATCCTCAGATACTGTCAAACGCTTTTCTACAGGTTTCTCAGTTTTTCAGTTTGAATGATTAAAAAATAGATCATTTCTCTTGAAAAATCGCTTTTTTGTCTATTATTTGCCAGATTAGAGATATGTTTTTATTTTTATTCAAAGTTTTTATCACAACACATTTTACGATTCTGATTTAAATTTGATCCAATTGGATCTCTTGTTCTGAAATATAGACTAAAGCGCCTTCGTCCAATATATCAAATAGCTCAATGACATCTGCACTGTGCATTCGAATACATCCATGTGATTTAGGAATACCTAAAGGTTCTGACTCTGGCGTACCATGAATATAGATATATCGATTATAGGTATCACAACCCTCCCCTTGATTAAAACCAGGTTCTAAACCTGCTAACCAAAGAATTCGAGTTAGAATCCAGTCACGTTCTGGAGATTGCTCACCAAGTTCCACATCATAGATCTCCCCAGTCCAAATACGTGCTTTAAAAACAGCATTGATTGGGTGGTCATCGCCAATTTTTTGTTCAATGCGATGCCATCCTCTTGGTGTTTTACCTGAATTTTCCTGTTCACCTATACCGTTCAATCCAGTAGACACCAAATAGCTTTTTTTCATACGTGGTACATATAGAACTTGTTTCGCCATATCAATCAGGATATCCGCCTGACTTAGGGTATAACTTTCAAGATTTGGGTTCATACAAAACTCAGCGTTAAATTATTTTTAATCATTTATTTAAACAATATTTTTTGATTCAGGTCTTAACCACAACCAAATCGCGACAATTAGCATGGTGAGATTCGTAAAAATTTTTACTAAATCAGGAGCATTGGTATAAAGCATAAGAATACCGCTGATCAACATCATCATCGAGGCGAGCCATTTTGCTTTGCGTGGAACCGTGCCATGCTCACGCCAATTTCGCAGTGTTGGTCCATATTTAGGATGATTGAGTAGCCAATCATCAACCTGTGGCCAACCTTTTGAAGCAGCCCATGCGGCAAGAATTAAAAAGACTGTGGTTGGCAATCCTGGCAATAGCGCACCAATAAAACCTAGAGTCACAAAAATAATGACCAAGCTCCGCCAAAACACGATTTTCATACCGCAACTCATTCAGTTGAATCTCACTAGTATATATGCTTTTGTGGTAGTGTCTGATTGTAAATTTATTTTCAATTTTGAATTCTAGTTGGAGAAACGGTGCAATCTGATTTTTATGAGCCATGGCAGAACTTTCATCATACAATTGTACGTCAACTGGCTTTTGTCATCGCAAGTCCTAATATTATTCGTTTTGCGCCTAAAGAATTAACGATCGTTCATCCTTTTGAATTGCACCATGAACAATTTTGGCAAACTCAGTACGAAAAATATATCTCCAGACTGCATGATCTAGATCAAAACCCTCAAGAGCTGATTGATTTTATTCAGCAACTTAAAAGTACGCGTCTAGGTTTGCGCTTTGAATATTTAATGTGGTTCTGGCTGCAAGATGATCAACGCGATCAAGCTGATTTTTCGCTGTTAGATCACAGTGTTCAAATCATTGACGGCCGCCATACTTTGGGTGAAATTGACTTTGTGATATTAAATCATCACACCCAAGAAATTGAACAATGGGAAGTTGCACTGAAATTTTATTTAGCAGAACAAGACTTTCAACTTCAACATTGGTACGGATTAAATCGAAGCGACACTCTATTTAGAAAGCTCAATCATTTTACGCAAAAGCAATTTCAATTTACTCAAGCCAATACTTATAAAATTGATCGAAAAATTGCGGTGATGAAAGGTCAACTCTACTTTCCGTATCATACCGAACTTCAAACCTTACCCAACTGGGTCAGCCCACATCGTCGTATAGGCACATGGGGACATCAATTACGATCATCTTTTTATCGACTGGAAAGACAGGAATGGATTTGTCCGAATGCGAGTCAGACTTCAAATGAAGCACATTGGTGGAGCAATGGGCTTTATCACAATGTACAGACAAATCAGTTTTATATGTACCGTCAACCAGCATTAAAGCTTCCTTACGTGTAGTTCGTGTAATAAAAAAATGTATCGAATACAATTAATAACATTCTGATAATAAAACTCTCATATTCTTCTAAATGATTAATTTTTATTCTGATTAAGCATCAAAATAATTTACAATCATTGGAGATAATGATGAAAAAAGTATTAGCCGCTTCATTCGTAGTTGCATTTGTATTAACTGGTTGTAATACATTCAAAGGTTTTGGACAAGACGTTTCAAAAGCTGGGGAAACTGTAACAAATACTGCTGAAAAAACTTCAAACGAAATTCGTAACAACTAATTCGAAGTTGAAGCTAAAAGCCCTATTTTTTAATAGGGCTTTTTTTATTTAAATTTGATTCCCTTGAATGATTAATATTTTGCATCAAATTCAACATACTTTATGATAGTTCGACTTTGACCAATTCGATTTCTTTCCATGACCCAATCTGCAACACTCGATTTAAGCTTACAATTACTTCGCCAACCTTCAGTGACTCCAGTCGATCATAACTGTCAAAATATTATGGCTGATCGATTATCAAAGATTGGTTTTAACATTGAAAATATGCGTTTTGAAGATGTAGATAACTTATGGGCTCGTCGCGGGACTGAATCACCTGTGTTTTGTTTTGCGGGTCATACTGATGTTGTTCCTACAGGCAATCTAGAAGCGTGGAACTCCGATCCATTCGCCCCAGAAATTAGAGATGGAAAGTTATACGGGCGTGGCAGTGCAGATATGAAAACGGCGTTGGCAGCCATGGTAATTGCCTCTGAACGTTTCGTTGCTAAGCATCCAGACCACAAAGGTTCGATTGCTTTTTTGATCACTTCAGATGAAGAAGGTCCATCTATCAATGGAACAGTGAAAGTTGTAGAAACTTTAGAAGCACGCCAAGAAAAAATGACATGGTGTTTAGTTGGTGAACCGTCAAGTACGAATACTTTAGGTGATATTGTTAAAAATGGCCGTCGTGGGTCTCTCAATGCCAATTTAACAGTGAAAGGTAAGCAAGGGCATGTGGCCTATCCACATTTGGCCATTAACCCAATTCATACAGCCTCAAAAGCAATTGCTGAATTATGTGAGACAGAATGGGATCAAGGCAATGAGTATTTCCCTGCAACGTCTTTCCAAATCTCGAATATTTCTGCTGGAACGGGTGCAACCAATGTTGTGCCTGGCACGATGAACTTATTATTTAACTTCCGCTATTCTACAGAAGTTACTGCTGATGAATTAAAAGCACGTACACATGAAATTTTAGATCGCCACGGCGTTGAGTATGATATCGAGTGGACACTATCAGGTTTACCATTCCTTACCCCTGTTGGAGAGCTCGTCAATGCTGCCAAAAAAGCGATTTTGGATGTGACTGGTACGACAACAGAATTATCAACCAGTGGTGGTACATCAGATGGCCGCTTTATCGCACCAACTGGAGCTCAGGTTCTCGAACTGGGAGTACTTAATGCCACGATCCACCAGATTAATGAGCATGTTGAAATCGCACATTTGGAACCTTTGGCTGAAATTTATGAAAAAATCTTAATTGAGCTATTGGCATAACATTAAAATTTAAGAGCAATGAAATATAAAAAAGGATGCGAATGCATCCTTTTTTAATTCGCTTAAAATACTTCAATCCTGTTTTAAAAGCTGGTTGATCTGCTCAATCAACACTGCTTCTTGGAAAGGTTTACCCATATAAGCCGATACACCAAGTTCAAGAGCATGTTGTTTATGCTTATCCCCCACCCGTGAAGTGATCATAACCACAGGTAAGTTCTGCAAATGTGGTTGATTTCTCAGCCATTGCATCACTTCAAAACCATCCATTCTTGGCATTTCAACATCAATTAACATTAAGGCAGGTGTTGAATACTGTAAATATTCAAGTGCTTCAATGCCATCTGTAGCTGTGACAATCTGGTAACCATAACGCTCAAGTAGTTTAGATGTCACTTTACGGACTGTGACCGAATCATCAACCACTAAAATCGTAGGTGCTTCATTGTCATGCTCTAAATTAGAGGGCTTCGACTCTAGATGTATAGACCAATCCTGCTGAGTGAGATATTGAACCACACGATTTACATTTAAAATTGGGCAAATTTCTCCACTACCCATAATGGTTACACCGCTGAGATAATCAATTTGATGGATCAGCCTCCCAGTCTGTTTCACAATAATTTGTGAATTAGTTCCTAAGACTTCATCAACGAATAAAGCCACAGGTTGAGACTGGTGCATATTCACCAAAATCACTGGAACTTTTTGGGTTTCTGAATATGGTGAATTTCTTTTTATATTTTGATTTAACAACACGAAGTCAGCCAAATCGTTTAATTGATAACTTGCTTCATGCACTCTCAACAACTGACTCTGTTGTTTCGCGTGATTTAAATCATGTCTATCGATCATTTCAACACGTTGTATTTGATGTAACGGTAAGGCAAAGAATTGGTCCGCAACTTTTACCATCAATGCTTCTGTAATAATTGAAGATTTAGGAATTCTGATTTCAAAACAAGTTCCTTGTCCTCTTTCCGAAGAAACATGAACATGCCCACCCAGTGCCTGTATTTCACTTTTAACGACATCTAAACCGACACCACGTCCTGAAACGGTTGTTAATTTTGCAGCAGTGGTAAAGCCTGGTCTAAAAATCAATTGTAATAGTTCAGTTTCAGAATAATCCCGTTCAGTATTGAGCCAACCAAATTCAACAGCTTTTTGCTTAATCTCTTGTGAATCAATTCCTCGACCATCATCCTTGATCAAAATACTCAGCTCATTGTGATGATTCACCAGTGTCAGTTGCATGACTGCTTGTTCAGGTTTATTTAATTTCAACCGCTGTTCTGCTGACTCAATTCCGTGATCAATCGCATTACGCAGAATATGCTCAAGTGAGGTGATCAACTTTTCAAGAATACTACGATCTAATTCGATGTCTGCATGTTCAATCTGTAACTGAACAGATTTATTCAGATTCATCGAAAGTTGCTTGCATAAGCGTTCAAGACGCATTTTTATCGTCTTGAATGGTACGACACGAGTACGCATCAACGAGTGTTGGATGTTGTTTTGTATTCTTGCCTGCTGAATCAATATACTTTCTGCAGATTGAAGCTTTTCATGCAGAGAGTTTCTGATATCTAACAAGTCTGATGTTGACTCTGATATTGATTTTGAGAGTTGATTAAGTGATGAATATTGATCCATTTCTAAGGGATCAAATCCATGCTCGGCGGAATTATGTGATCTACGTTGTAATAAAATTTGGGATTCTAATTCCCCTTCCATCCGTCTCAATTGTGAAGTAAGGCGCTGAATGGTTTGATCCATTTCTACCAAATTTGACCGATATGATTTTAATTCTACTTCGACTTGCGAACGTTGAATCAAATCCTCCCCAATCAAATTAAGGGTTGCTTCAATTACAGCAGTAGAGACTGATAGTGTCTCGTTCGCTACGGCAGATTGCACAAACTTTTGCAAATTGCCACTCATTGGAGGCGGTAAAACACTCTCCTTAGCGTTAGATGGTTCATTCTGATGTGAGTTTTGCTGAATGGAAGAAGAGTCAAACTTTGATGAATTATTATGCGTAGTGACTAAATCTCTTAAATTGGTTTCAAGGTCCGCTGATAAAGTTGAATGAATACTAAAATCTGAAGACATGTGGTGACTGATATCATTTTGCATCGAATGTACTAAGTTCAGCTTCGAGTCACCACCCTTAAGATTTAAATGTCCAAGCTCAATTAAACCCTGAATAAGCCTTGATGCCTGCTCCACCGGATAATCGACAGACTCAACTTTAATGATATTGACACGCCGTACCAAATCCTGCTGTAAGGCTTTAATCAAAATAATGAAACTTTTTATATCAATTTGATGCTCTGAAATGAGTTGAATATATACAGATTCAAGCTCATGGATTAGATTTGCAAAGTAATCTGCTTGCAACATGTATGCACCACCTTTCAACGTGTGCAATTGCCGCATAATTTTTTGGATACACGTAGCATCTTCTTGATACTCTAACCATGTATTGAACAAGTCTTCGATTTGAGACAAGATTTCTTCCGCTTCCTCGACAAAAAAACCACTTACTTCGCGATCTAAGCCCTGTTTTGCTTTCGCTGAATCTTTGAGTGCGTAATCTATATTGAGTAATGTCAGAATTGTTTCATCTAAGGAGCGAGCAGATACTTCGCTCTCCTGCTCTATAGTGGAAATGCAATTTGATTGATTGGAAAAGCTGAAGTATTCATGATTAAGTTGTTTTAAATCACCTAATAGCTGCTGAGAAGCCTCATTATTTTGAGCCAATTGACCTATAGCAAGTTCATCAAATATTTCTAAGAGTTTTTCATGCCCTTGTTGTAAAACTCGCTGGACATTTGAGTAGGCAATTGAATTCGGTTCTCTTGCAATGTTGGAGTGAATTGAACTCAAAATTTCTGAAATTTTTTGAAGGAGATCAAAATCAACTTTAATGGCAAATTTAGCAATTGAACTGAGTTGTTGACTCAGTAAGGTCGAACGTTCAGTAGTACGTGTAGAGCTAACGAGGTTAGAAATACCATCTTGTACAAAGGTATCTATAAGGAAAACATCTTCTACACCCAAATCTACAATTTTCTTGAGTAACTCTTGCGGATCAAGATTTGGATCGTTCTGTGTAATCTGTTCTGAGAAGTCTCTCAATGCGATTAAAAATGTATGCTCTAATGCCTGAAACTGTTGTTGCCTCGTTACGTTGTCACCTGTTGTTTGCAAGCTTTCTAAGTAATACTTGATTAAATCAATATACTGCGTTGTGAGTGCTTGCAATTGTTTATTGTTGGCATCAAGAGATGGATTACGTTGTATTATTTTTTCGAATGACTGACTCAATACTTCAATTTTCTCAAGTCCAACAATTGCAGAACTCCCCCTGAGAGAATGGACAACACGTGCAAGCGTATCCACCTGAAATTGTTGATTGGATTTATCTAACATATCTTGCAGGGATTTCAATTGTTCTGAAGCTTCAGCATAAAAACTTTGCAGAACCTCGTTATCCCATATTTGAGTATTCTCAATTGTGGCTGCTGCTGAGAGTGAATTTGAGTCACTCAAACAATGACATTCAATCCTGAAATATAGATCTAGCTGTGTGAGATGAGCGTTGATCGCCAACAAAGGATGCAATGATTGATCTATGATATTTGAATGTTCTAATTGCCGACCTAAAAGCAATAGAGGTTTAACATCTAATTGAATCGCTTGTTTCACTATTAAACTAGGCACAATGATGTAGCGATATATACGAGAGATCAGCTCAACATACTCAAGGACCAGTTGACTCCATGAACGTTGCTGATCAAGCCTAATATTCAGTATTGTCTCAACGGTCCATGCAAGCTCAGAAACTGAGTTGAATCCAAGCATTCGACCTGAACCCTTTAAGGTATGAAAATTACGGCGCAATGCTTGCCAAATATTTACCTGTTCTAAATCATTCGATAAGACTTGAAAATTTTCTGATATTTCTAGAAGTAATTCCTTAAGCTCTTCAGCAAAGGTGGTAATAAGCTCCTCATCTTCAAAATTTAATTCATCCTGAGGAAGCTGCATATCTATATATGCACGATAGAGTGCTTCTGAAAGATATAATTGTATTTTATTAGGATTATTATTTTTCATGGCTCAATCACTCAGGTAATTTAAAGTTTGCAACTGATTTCCTTAAAGAATCAGCCATTTGAGTGAGTTCTGCTATCGATTGAGCAGTATCTAAGGTTGAAGCGTGATTTTCTCGTGTGACATCTTGCACAAGCGACATTGTTTTCGCAATTTGCCCCGCAGCAGCTGACTGAACTTTTGAAGATGCTGAAATATTCGCAATCAGTTGAGCCAACTGTTTTGAAATCAACTGAATATCTGCAAGTGCTGCTCCTGCATCTTGAGCAAGTCCAGTCCCCTTAACCACCTCAGAAGTTGTTTGCTCCATAGAGCGAACAGCCTCATGCGTATCTAATTGAATATTTTTTACTAATATCTCAATATGTTTGGTCGCAGCAGTTGAACGTTCAGCTAAACGCTGCACCTCATCAGCAACACCAGCGAAACCTCGTCCAGCATCGCCAGCCATTGCGGCTTGAATGGCTGCATTTAATGCCAACAGATGCGTTTGCCCTGCAATGTCTTCAATGGTTGCAACAAAGTTTCCAATCTCTTGAGTAGATTCACCCAGCCTTTTAATTTTTTTAGATGTTTCTTGAATCTGCCCTCGTATTTGATCCATTCCATCTATTGATCGTTCAACCACTTCCCCACCCTTCGCTGCGATAAGTACCGCGCGCTGAGCAACTTTTGCAGATTGCGCTGCATTTTCAGAAACGTGATCAATTGAGTCTGCCATGTCATGAATGGCGAGCGATGTATTTTGGATTTCACGAGCTTGCAGCTCTGAAGATTGAGCCAATTGTGAACTCATATGCTGAGTTTGATGAATATATTGGGTAACTTGTTGAGAAGCCTGATTAATTCTCATCACCAAATCACGTAAATGATCTATCGCTACATTAATTGAATCCGCGATTGTCCCCGTAAAATCTGCAGAAACCGCAGCATATTTGGTCAAATCGCCTTCAGCTAAATCTCCAATTTCATCTAAAAGCCGATAAATCGCGGTTTGATTCTTCTTATCTTTATCCACTAGCTCAATCAAACGCAGACGATCTTCTTGGCTTCTCAAAATAAAAAGTTTAATTACAGCAAAGGTGAAGCTCGATAAACTAATCAACAATAAAAGTGACAGTAAAATCAGTAACCACGTAGAACCTGTGCGAATTTCATTGAGAGCAACTTGAATTTTTTGTAACTGAGACTCCGTGATATTGCTTTGAGACTCTAACCATAGTCGATCTACTTCATTTAAAGCCGGACTATAAAAATAAACTGATTTTACATTTTCAAGTTGTGAACTAAAAATAAGCTGAGAGTTTTTGAGAATCTGTAATGTGTAATCTGTAGGATTATCCTCAAACTGTTGAATCTGAATAATCATCATTTGATTGAGATATTTCAGTTCCCCCACCCCACGACTTTGCTCCACCGTACGTGGGAGATTAAACATGAGAAACAATAAAATCAGAAAAGCACAAACGAGGCTAATAATAGCCATGATTAAATAAGACTTCGTTTGGGCAGATTGCCCAAACAGCTCTGAAAACTGTTCAAGTTTTAACTTAAGTGAAGCTTTCCATCCCTGTGTGTTGGAATCTGAATCATTCACATTCCGACTGGTCTTTTTTAACCGTAAACTCACTCAGCTCCCCCAAAAAACTATTGCTGACTAGACATTAAATTGAATTAGATGTGAACATATGCTTTAGGCGATCATGCTCATATAGCTGACTCATCATCAGCACAGCTACAGGTGTTGAATGATCGAGAAAATAACCTTGGCAAAATGATCTATATGGTTCTGCGATCAAATCCGAACCGGCGCTATAGGTATTATTCTTATAATGTTTTACACCGAGGACTTCATCCACAAGTAATCCAACACAGTCTTGCCCCACGTTAAAACATAAAATTTTAACATTAGCGTGTAATTGTGTGGTTTTACCCAAAGCAAATTGCTTTAGATCTAATACGGTCACTACTCGACCTCGCAAATTCGCCAAACCTAAATACCACGGCGGCGTAAGTGGTAAAGAAGTAATGCTCAGTAAAGGGCTAACCTCCGCAATATCACCAAGTGGGGTAATAATTTGTTGCTGCTCAACTTTAAAACATACACCAGACCAGAGGTCCTGATTTTGTACATCACGGTACTCATTTGCTTGAGCCGAATTAGCATTACTGGCTTGCGTTAACCAGTGTTGTTGATCACTTTCATCTTGAATGATCATGCTGTGCCTGTATTTAAATATTGCTGAATGACATCCAGTAATCTTGATTCATCTACAGGTTTGATCAGGTAGTCGACAGCGCCTTGTCTTTTGCCCCAAATTCGATCCGTATCCTGATCTTTGGTACTGACAATGACAACTGGAATATGCTTCGTTACATCAGCTCTTGCAATTTGCCGAGTTGCTTGAAATCCATTCACACCAGGCATCACCACATCCATAAGTACAAGATCTGGTTGCTCTGCTTGCGCTAAGGTAACACCATCTGCACCATTGGTTGCTTCTAGCACTTCATAGCCATTTTTGGACAGAATTTCTTTAAATCTAAACATTTCTGTTGGAGAGTCATCTACCACTAAGATACGTGTCATATTTTATTTTCCCAGTACTTAACGTGAAGCGACAAGTTTACGAATCGCATTCAATAGCTCATCTTTACTGAATGGTTTCGTGAGGTATTCATCAGATCCAACAACTCGTCCTTTTGCCTGATCAAACATACCATCTTTACTGGATAACATGACCACTGGAATATGTTGGAAATTTTGTGAGTTTTTTAACAGTGCGCACGTTTGATACCCATCTAAACGCGGCATCATAATATCTACAAAAATAATATCAGGTCGAGTTTCAGCAATTTTAGATAATGCTTCAAATCCATCTACTGCAGTTACAACGTCATATCCTTCACGCTGTAATAAAGTTTCTGCGGTCCGACGAATCGTTTTTGAATCATCAATGACCATCACTTTAATATTTTGCAGATTATCATCCATTGAATGATCCTTCCTGAGATGAGATTTAAAGAAAAATGAAACGCTTAATTTAGAGAATAACCATTATTTTCTAACATAACATTACATTGATTTTCAATGCAGTTGAGTACTCGCGGAGAGATTGTGTCACAAAGCTTCATAGAATTTAAGGGTGAATCAGATTAAGCGTAAATTATTTAACGGTTTATATTTATAAATTTACCAGAACCACATAAAATGCTTGTTATTAAAAGCAAAAATTAAAAAATTGAATTGATATCACGGGGGCCAATTCCAATGTTTAATCTTTCGCACAAATCAAGAATTGGGTTAAAGCATCTTCATCATAAAACATTCTTAGTGATCATGATGACATTTGGTTTATGTATCAGTGAAGCAATTGCTAATACCACAGTGACCAAACCGTCTTGGTATCGTTATTATGATAAAAATGGCGTAGCTAATATTAGTAGTTCGGTAACACCAGAGCATATTCGTCACGGTTATGAAGCACTTGACCGTAATATGCAAGTGATTAAAAAAAATCGACCTTATGATGCCGATAAAGAACAGCAACAAAGTGCTGTACGTACGCAACAAGCCAAACAACATGAACAAGATCTACGCTTAAAACGCGCTTATGGTTCTAGTAAAGTGGCTGCGAACAAACGTGATGATATGTTGAAAAACATCAACAAACAAATCACCTTTCAAAAACAACAGTACCAACAACTGGAGCAAGATCGAATATTGTTTAAAAAGCAGGAACAGACCTATATCAAGAAAGGGAACCCTGTCCCTAAAAACTTACAAGATCGAATCACTTATAATGCACAGAATATGAGTAATATCCAAAAAAATATTGAATCTTTACAAACAAACTATCGAAATACTCAGTCACAATACGACAATATTATCAAGCGCTTAAAAACTCTTGAATAAAGAAGAGTTTGTCTGAATGGAAAGGAATTATCACATGCCGAATGCGACTCGTCACAGCAGTCAGTATAAGAAATATCTCGTATTAGGAACGCTGTGTACGAGTTGTCTTTTAGCCGCTTGTCAAAAAAATGACGAAAGTGTACAGCCAACCTCATCTACCCCTCAAAAAATTGAATTAATACAACAGGACTTAGTCAAAGTTGAAAATGGGGTCTCAAATCTGAAATTTGCTTTCACAGGCACCATACGCGCTGTGAATCAAAGTACAATTCAAGCGCAAGTGACTGCCACTGCTAGTCAAGTCTCTGTACAAGTCGGTGAAAGGGTGAGTAAAGGACAAGTCTTGGTACGTTTAAATAATCAAGATAATACAGCCCGACTCGCACAAGCTCGCGCTAATCTTGCTTCTGCACAAGCGCAGGCACAACAAGCTGCAAATATGGTCACTCGAAAAAAACGACTTTATGATCAAGGATTTATTTCTAAGGTTGAATATGAACAAAGTCAAGTGGAGCATAAAGCCCAACTCGAAACTGTACGAGCTCAGCAAGCAAATGTGGATATCGCACTGAAAGCCGATGCTGATGGATTAATTCGTAGCCCCATTTCTGGCGTAATTACCAAACGTCAAGTCGAACCAGGTCAAACCGTTTCAATGGGTCAAACATTATTTGAAATCGTAGATCCACAAAAATTGGAGATTCAAGCAAAACTCCCTGTCGAATCTCAACATGCGCTCAACATTGGAAACAACATTGAATATAAAATTCAAGGGACTACCCAAAATTATACTGCCAAGTTAACACGCATTTCCCCAATGGCCGATCAAATCAGTCGTCAGGTTGATTTTTTTGCTCAACCGAATGAATCAATCAATTCACTGAGTATTGGTGCTTTTGTCGAAGGTTTCATTTTAGATGACAAACAAATTCAGGGGCAAAAAGTTCCTCTTGATACTATTCAAGATGCAGATGGCAAACCTTATCTGTGGATCATCCGTGATCAGAAAATTCAGAAAGCTAATATTCGAATTCTGGATCGACAACCCAACGAGAATATTGCAATGATCAGTGGTCTTCAGCCAACGGATTACATCAGTAGAATTAAGTTTAATAATGATGACTTAAATAAAACAGTCTCAATTGCTTCAAAGTAAGACAGGATCTGAACTATGTGGTTAACTCGAATCAGTGTGAAATATCCTGTCTTTACGATCATGATGATGCTATGCCTGATGGTATTGGGCTTATCATCATGGCAACGAATGGGAGTTGAAGAATTCCCTGATGTCGATTTCCCATTTGTGGTCGTGTATACCACTTATCCAGGTGCTTCTCCTGAAACTGTTGAATCTGAAATTACCAAAAAGATGGAAGATCAGATCAATACGATCTCAGGTGTTAAACAAGTGATATCGCAGTCGAGTGAAGGACTCTCTACAATTATCACTGAGTTTAATTTGGATGTTCCTTCAACCGTTGCAGCGCAAGATATTCGAGACAAAATTGCGCCAGTGACAGCAGAATTTCGTGATGAAATTACTGATCCTATTGTTGAGCGCTATGACCCTTCCGCAGGTGCCATCATGTCGGTGGTATTTGAGTCTGAGAATATGTCACTCCGAGAGCTCAGCTCTTATTTAGATCAAAAAATTGTTCCTCAATTGAGAACTGTTCGTGGGGTAGGTACAGTTAACCTGCTAGGTGACTCGCAGCGTCAAATTCGTATTGAAGTTAATCCACAAAAATTACAAAGTCTTGGTGTTGGCATTGATCAAGTCATTAACACACTAAAAGGCGAAAACATTGAAGTCCCTGGGGGCACACTCAAACAGTCAAATTCAGAGCTGGTTGTTGAAATTAAATCAAGAGTAATTCATCCCCAATCCTTTGGGGATCTCATCGTCGCGAGTAAAAATGGCACGCCAATCTACTTAAAACAAGTAGCTGAAATTTACGACAGCCAAGCTGAACTCGAGTCGAGTGCATTCATTAACGGTCAAAATGCTGTCGCGTTGGATATTCTCAGAAGCTCTGATTCAAATGTAATTGACGTTGTAGATGCGGCTTATAAAACACTAAACCGTATAGAACAACAACTCCCGCAAGGGACAACATTGAAAGTAGTTGTCGATACATCTCGAGGCATACGAGCAAGTATTGGTGATGTTGCCCGTACAATTATTGAAGGTGGTGTACTTGCGGTTGTCATCGTTCTACTTTTTTTAGGTTCATTTAGATCGACGATTATTACAGGCCTTACCCTGCCAATCGCCTTACTTGGAACATTAACGTTCATTTGGGCTTTTGGTTTTACCATCAATATGATGACTCTTCTTGCCCTGTCTTTAAGTATTGGCCTTCTTATTGATGATGCAATTGTGGTACGTGAAAATATTGTTCGCCATGCTGATATGGGGAAAGATCATGTGACTGCTGCTTTAGATGGAACCAAAGAAATTGGGCTGGCAGTTCTCGCAACCACTTTAACTATTGTTGCGGTGTTCTTACCAGTTGCATTCATGGGCGGTATTATCGGTCGTTTCTTCTACCAATTTGGCGTGACAGTGAGCACCGCCGTACTGATCTCAATGTTTGTCAGTTTTACGCTCGATCCAATGCTATCAGCTCACTGGGCTGAACGTCATCATCCAAATAAAAAACCGAGCGCATTGAAACGCTTCTTCAATGGGATCTCAAATAAACTTGATTCATTAAATGAAGTGTACGAGAAGCTGCTAAAACTGGCTCTAAGATTCCGCTTTCTAACAATTGTCGTTGCTGTTGCCTCACTGTTTGGCGCGCTCACGCTATCAAAAATGGTGGGAACAGAGTTTGTACCTGTTCCAGATAAAGGTGAAATTCGGATCAAATTTGAAACGCCCGTAGATGCTTCACTCGAATACTCTCAGGCAAAGTTAAAACAAGTTGAATCTATTATTCGACAGCATCCAGAAGTTAAAGGAACGTACGGCGTTATTAATGGGGTGACTGATCGCGGGAAAAACCACGTAAGCATCCGAGTCAGTTTAAGTCCTCGCCAAGAGCGCTCTCAGACACTGACTGATTTAACCAATGAGTTTCGTGATCGACTACAAACAGTGGCGGGTATTACCCTCACCTCTATTGCTTCAGCAGATGAAACTGTGTCTGGTGGTCAAAAGCCTGTCATGATTTCCATCAAAGGACCTGAGCTAGATGAATTACAAAAAATTTCTGATCGTTTCATGGTGGAAATGGCAAAAATTGATGGTGTCGTCGATTTAGAAAGCTCGCTCAAAGAGCCTAAACCTACCCTTGAAGTGCATGTAAATCGTGTACTTGCAAACGATTTAGGATTATCAGTCAGCCAAATTGCCAATGTGATCCGCCCTCTCCTTGCTGGTGATGATGTAACGACGTGGAAAGACGAAAAAGGTGAAACCTATGATGTCAATTTGCGCCTCTCTGAAGATCAACGTACGCTTCCAAGTGACATCAATAATTTATATTTAAAATCGCAAAAAGTGGATGCGAATAATCAACCGATCTTGGTTCCGCTCTCAAGCGTAACAAGCACACAAGAAAGTTATGGTGCATCTCAAATCAACCGTCGTGATTTAGCACGTGAAGTCATGGTTGAAGCCAATACTTCAGGTCGACCTGCAGGTGATATTGGTCGAGATATTAAAGCATTGCAAGATAACTTCGAGATGCCTGCCGGCTATGGTTTTGAAACACAAGGTGCAAACGCAGATATGGAAGAATCGATTGGGTACGCTGTTACAGCTGTTACACTTTCTATTGTATTTATCTATATTGTTTTAGGCTCTCAATTCAATAGTTTTATTCATCCTGCGGCGATCATGGCCTCATTACCATTGTCATTGGTCGGGGTATTCCTTGCATTATTCTTATTTAACTCAACAATGAATTTATTTTCCATTATTGGCATCATCATGTTAATGGGATTAGTAACCAAGAATGCGATTCTCCTCATTGACTTTATTAAGAAAGCTATTGATCGCGGTGAGACACGTTTTGATGCCATTATTGCTGCAGGTAAAACACGACTGAGACCCATTCTGATGACCACAAGTGCGATGGTCATGGGTATGGTGCCATTGGCATTAGGCTTGGGTGAAGGAGGTGAACAAAGTGCTCCGATGGCGCATGCTGTCATTGGGGGCGTCATTACTTCTACCCTGCTGACCTTAGTTGTCGTTCCCGTTATCTTTACCTACTTAGATGACTTTAAGAATTTTATGGTACGTCAAACACGAAAATTCATGTCATAATGTAGAGAATTGTCATGAGGTGTCATTCAAAATGTTCACCTCATTTTTTATCGTATAATCTTATGCTTTAACGCTCATTATTAGGACAAATTCCATGCGCGCGAGTCGCTTTTTATTTGCAACGTTAAGAGAAACCCCAAGTGATGCTGAAGTAATCTCTCATCAGCTGATGCTTCGTGCGGGTATGATTCGTAAATTGGCTTCAGGATTATATTCTTGGTTGCCAATGGGCGTACGTGTGTTAAATAAAGTCGAAGCGATTGTTCGCGAAGAAATGGACCGTGCTGGTTCACTACAAGTATTGATGCCTGTGACCCAACCAGCAAGTTTATGGGAAGAATCTGGTCGCTATGTGCAATATGGTCCAGAACTTTTACGCTTTAATGACCGTCACAACAACCCGTTTGTTCTCGGCCCTACACATGAAGAAGTCATTACTGATTTAGCGCGTAACGAACTCAAAAGTTATAAACAATTACCCGCTAATTTCTACCAAGTTCAAACTAAATTCCGTGATGAAGTTCGTCCTCGTTTTGGCGTTATGCGCTCTCGTGAATTTGTGATGAAAGATGCTTATTCATTCCATGCAGATCAAGATTCATTACAAGAAACTTACGACACGATGTACGATGCCTATTGCCGTATTTTTACTCGTTTAGGTTTAGACTTCCGTCCAGTTCAGGCGGATACAGGTTCAATTGGCGGTTCAGGTTCGCATGAATTCCATGTATTGGCATCTAGCGGTGAAGATGATATTGCATTCTCAACTGAATCAGATTACGCAGCCAATATCGAAATGGCTGAAGCGATTCTTGTAGGTGAACGTGCTGCACCAACTCAAGAATTAAAAATTGTTGAAACACCAAATCAAAAAACTATAGCTGATGTATCTGCTTTCTTAGGTACCGATGCAAAACAGTCTGTCAAAGCTTTGTTGGTACAAGGAATCGCTGAAGAAGGTAAAACTGCGCCTGTCGTAGCACTATTCCTTCGTGGGGATCATGAGCTAAACGAAATCAAAGCTGAGAAACATCCGCTGATTGCATCACCACTTACATTTGCAACTGAAGAACAACTGAGTGCTTTAGGCTTAACCGCTGGTTTTGTTGGTCCTCAAGGTCTGGTCGAAAAAGGGATTAATGTCATCGTTGACCGAGCAGCGTCAGTATTGTCTGACTTTGTTGCAGGTGCAAACGAAGCAGGCAAACATGCGACAGGTGTGAACTGGGAGCGTGATGCTCAATTCACTGAAGTTTATGATCTTCGCAATGTTGTTGAGGGTGATCCATCTCCAGATGGTAAAGGTGTACTTCAAATTAAACGTGGTATTGAAGTTGGTCATATTTTCCAATTAGGTCAAAAATACTCTGAAGCTCTGGGCTGCAAAGTATTAGGTAAGGATGGTAAACCATTCACTGTAACAATGGGTTGTTATGGTATTGGGGTGACTCGCGTAGTCGCGGCTGCCATTGAACAAAATTACGATGAAAAAGGAATTATTTGGCCTGCTGCTATCGCGCCTTTCCATATCGCAATCGTTCCGATGAATGCTCATAAATCACCTCGTACTGTAGAGGCTGCTGAAGCACTTTATGCAGAACTTCAAGCTGCTGGTTATGACGTGCTTTTAGATGACCGTGATGAACGACCAGGCGTTAAATTCTCCGATATCGAAATAACAGGTATTCCGCACCGTATTGTTATCGGTGAAAAAGGTTTAGATGCTGGTACTTTTGAGTACAAAGGTCGTTCTGATACTGAATCAAGCAACCTGAGTAAAGAAGAAATACTCACTAAAATCGCCCAATAATTTGAGCATAAAAAATCCCGCGATTCGCGGGATTTTTTATAGACCGTTGATATTCACTTTCAAATCTTTCACAGATGTACCAATAGCCCCAAAGCTCCCCATTGAACCATTCGCTAAACCATTAAAGACCGTCGGACTACTCGCCCCCTCACGTCCCAACATCACATTGTTGAGACCAACATTCATTTTACTAGATTGTCCTGTATTTCCGATGTAAATACCTGAAGGTGCAACACCTGCATGGAAACCAGATAATGAAAAACCATTGTTTTGATCAGTAGCTTTAGCCTGAAAATCGAATTTTGCAGAAGAATTACCAGATACGAATGCAATAGGACAGCCTGAGCCTGTGCCACAGATTGATTGAATTGCGCCTCCAAACTGGACCATGTAGCCTTGAGGCACATTTCCTAATTGAACATTGATCTGAGGACGTTGGGATTGATTTAATGTAATTTCAAAGTTTCGATCAGCACTGCCTATTTCTAAAATTTTAGCGACACCGGGCACCAACTGCTTCAGATCATTATAAATCGATTTAGTTTGCGTAGTGCTAGACACCTGATTACTGCTGGCGATATAGAGTGCGAATGGACTCAATTTAAACCCAGTAATTTGCTCCGCAAAAGTGATACCTATATTGGCAAATGGCGTGCCATTACCTCCGTCTGTATCAATTTTTGCATTGATTGTAGACGAACCAGGGGTATGACCTAAAAATTGAACCTGAATTGGATTACCAGTTGGACCTGCGACCACTAAGCCAGCAGCTTGTGAATAATTTTTTCCTAATATTGGATCTTTAATTCCATCTTGATCAATGATCGCAACCTGTGTGAACTCGATCTTATCCATTCCAATACCAATACTAATCCCATCTTGACCAGTAGTAGACGAAAGAGACTGATCATCTAATGGTTGCATAGCAAAACACGGGAATCCCACCGCAGTGGTCAAAATAAGTAAACTGAATCGTTTTGTTTTTATCATATTCATGAGTCTATCCCTCAACTTTCCATATTTACTTATTAATTTCGAGGTGTAATGCGCAATTCACTATTCAAGCGACCGCCAGTAATGGCCAATTCGCCTAAACGAGCGCCAGCACCTACAGTTGGAGGATAGAAGTTGATGTCTCTTGCTCTAAAAACACCCGAAGTTGTCTTTTGAGGATTGAACATCAAGGCAGCATTCACACCAAATTGTCCCGCACCATTTTGATCTTTACTAACAACCAATGCATTATTAAATGCAATTTTACCTGTCAAACGGTCTAAACCAAGTGTTGAACCATTATGAGGATCGGTAATTTGGAAGGTGTTATTGTCACCTTTCAGCTCTAATTCACCTACAAAAGATAAGTTCTGACCATCTTCAGCAGCATTATTTGGAATTAAAGAAAAATCAACATCACCACCAAGACGTGATTTCACCACAAACATCACATCATCAGCTAAAGCAAAATTGTTATCTGGTGATGAACTTCGCGTAGCACATCCTGCTGCTCCACTATTTAATTTACAGGTTTTATAAATGGTACCTGGCAGATATCCCGCAGCAACTTCTGTTGATAAAACAATCAACATATCGCGCAAGCTGACATTTACACTACCATTTTCTACGCCCATATTTCCTGTTCCCTTCGCGTACAGATCAATATTACGTAAACCCATATAGTAATCTGTTGAAGTTGCCGTATCTCCACTGCCTACCTTACCTCCATCAACCACTAAAATTGACGTGGTTTTATTGCCTAGCGCTTGACCATTAGCTCGATCTACCCCAGAGGTACTCATTGCAAAAGACAAACCAATTCTTGAGGTATTACCCGCTGTAGCAATCATGTTTTTAACAACATCGGAGCCTGCTAATGTGTAATAAAAAGCTTGATCTGCACGAACTGATGTTCCATATAGAGCAAGATTGGCATTCAGATTATAAAAAGGCAGTGCCAAGCCCCACTCATTTTTAACATTTGTATTCGCAAACAAGTTAGCTCCTGGTGTTCCTGCACTATTGGTAAAACGTCCACGGCGGGAAATAGACTGAAATTCAGCACCACGAATCGCAGCAATCAAGCTGTATGGATTATCACCTGTTACTGCATTATGAATTTGGTGCTGATAATCAGTTGCTAAGGTTAAATAACTTCCATTACCAAAACGACTTTTTTGGAACACTTCGTTTTCAGGTAAGCGCAGTGTTTTTGTATCTGCTAAATTGAGATACACATTACCACTGTCAAAAGATGCTCGAGTATTTGGTCTTAACCCTGTTAAGTTACTAAACTCAAAACCGTATGCATTTAGACCTGCCCCACCAATTTCTAAAGTCGTTGCTTGGCCATCACTTCCGAGCATTGAATCATTGTCTTTGGTAAAGTCAGCTTTCATACGGAATCCGATTCCAGAATCACCAATTACACTATTACTGGATGAAGCCGTTGGACTATTGGCATTTCCTAGAACACTTTCCTTGCCTTTTGTACCACGAAATTGCAACGATGAATTGACCATTCGCCCGCTGGCACCTACACGGATGAGTCCTTTAGCTCCTTGAGGATTATTTGTATTGCTATTTAAAGCATATGGGTCATTTGAGCTCACGTTCTTATTCAACATTACTTCGATATTTAGACCTGAGTTTGTTGTTTCACCCTCAGCACCTGACTTACCATTGCCATAGGTTCCTGTGTTAATAAATCCTGCATTTTTTGAAGCCGAATTTGCAACACGGTTTAAATCCACATAACCCAAATTATCATTAGGCGTACTACTCATACCGGCAACATTATCTGTCGACCCTGTACGTGTATTCGACTGCATTCTCAATCCCTCAACCTCATCGACAAAAATGGCACCACGTGCTTTGAAGTTGAAATTGAAGTTGTTTAAAACAAGTTGGTTGAGTTGATTTCGTGCATCAGTCTGCCCTAAATAGATATTGGCATTCTTAATCCCTAGTGCGATTTCGCTAAGGTTCTCTTTGCTGAATAATCCATGAATCGTTCTAAGCGATAAATCAGTATTCGAAGTAGTTTGTAAAGCCAATTGACCCATTGAAAAACTACAACGGCTTGAACTCTCATTATCACAAATTCTAAGATTATTCATGGTCACTAAAGCAGGTGTCACACTGGCATTGAAGTCTAACCCTGCTTGGTTCGCATTGCTTCCAGCGTTAATTTTAATGTCTGCCCCTAGTGTTTGATTAGATACATTACTTTTTCGAATAAAGACATTATCTGCTGTTGCCTGCAATGTATTATTGGTTGCTCCACTACTGCCACGACCTGCTTGATCTTGCCAATAGACCTGATCCATGTTGGCTTCAGTCAATGTTGTCGAGATATGAACACCATCTTGACCATTCACATTTCGCAAAGCTTCGTCATGCATCACTTCTAAAGCAATGGCATGACCGCTTGCAAGCAAGATACTCAGGCTTAATGCATTCATAACCAGCAATGAGCTGTGATTATATTTTTTATTGTTCATCACATTTCCTTATGCATGTCTAATTTCAACAACGCTGGTGACTGCCGTCACAACCAAACATCATGACGTTACCCTGAACAGCTAAATTACCATTCATTTTTAAACCCATAAAACCAGTTTCTCGCCCATGGTCATATGCAGAACGAGGAGCATTAGATGAATCATAACGTGTCACTTGCAGGTAACCATAGTCAGCAGGACTTGTTCCTACACCCTCAGTGGTGGCATTACTGGTAAATTTATCCTGACCAAAAGCCAAAGCATCAAAACCAAAATTACGAATTTGAATTGGCTTAGATGCATCAAAGCTTAGTTGCATCGCTGCTTTAAGCTGATCAGTACCAGAATCATTTTTATAGCTGAGATCTACACCATCCAAGCCAATCTTTTGAATATTTAGAGTACCCTGAATCCCTTTAAAAACAAGCCATAATTTAAAACCATCTGTACTACTTGCTTGACCATCTTTGATATAGCGATTATTGACAGCAAGCGCGAGACGACAATATTCCACATCCTTACACAGTGCATCATCAAAAACATAACGTTGAACATTATTCTCAGTCACTAACTTTTGGTTTAAAGAAAGTTTTAATGAGAGATCAGCTCCAGCTTGTCCTTCAACATTTTTTAAAGCTTCATCTGACATGGGCTCAAGTGCATAAGTCATTGATGCTATAACACTGAATAGGACAGCGACTAATGAATTTTTCATGAATGCTCTCCTATAATCCTTTTGTGGTGATTTTCATATGCTGAATAAGAACACCATCAATGACCGCAGAACCCATATTTTTAAAATTTGACGGTGGCAATGCGGCATTAGGCGTTTGGGGAATTGGATTGACTGCACCAAAACTTATACCTACTGCATCTGATCCTTTATAAGCACTTAAAGTATTATTCGCAGCGTTATAAGAAGTACTTCCAATAGTGATACTGCTATGTGTTGCATTCGTCCCTTGATAGCCATTCAACCCATTGGTACCACATTTATAAAAGTTACAGGTTGAGCCCGCATATTCTGTCGAGTTTGGATTGCTATAATCTGTGTATATTTTTTTATAAATTTCAGGTTTATTTGGAATACGCGTGAGTTCCAAACTAAAGTTTTTACCATCAGAGCCTAGAATCAAAGGCTGATAGAGTGAACCCAATACGATATTGGCATTCAAATTATGAATAAAGATACCCTCATTGGCATCAAATACTGGTGCCAGAGTATTGTTGATGGCAGGGGTTTGTAAATTAGGAGTGTCTGATGTTTCACGCGTACTCAGTCTAAGAATATTGGCTGTTTTATTCCCCGTCGTCAGATTTTGACCATCACCTGAGTTCAAACGCACAAGTCCAGCAACACCCAAGGTGTTGTTATAAAATGCACTCATGCCTGCTTGGTTATTTGCACCATTTAAAGTTTGAAAGATTTTTATATTACTTCCATTAATGGAAAAATTATTCCAAATGGCCTGTAAACGAAGTCGATTAGCACGATCCGCATTACTCGTTCCTGCTTTTTCCCCCAATTGGTAAAGTAGTGGATCCCCTTCTTTACGAGAAGGATCAAGCACAAAAGCATCCGCCCACATGGCCATCTTTAATTTATAAGCATCAAGACCATTAGCTGCATCTGTAGGACGAACTGTGTCCATTAATGGAGCTTCAAGCGTCAAGAATGGAACCTGACAGCTAGGATCATTACTTATACATGTTTTATTTAAATCAAAATTTGGAACCTGATTTTCAGTACCGACTCGAAGTAGCCATGGATTGGTTGCTGTTCCCCATGATCCTATACGTGCATCTTTGTCTGTCGCAGCTAAGCGCGTATTATGATTATTATCAGATTTAGATAATGCGAGACCATATACGAACAAATCAGCCTTACCGACGGAATGATCTTCTGACCCTACTGTTCCATTTTTATTGGTATCCAATGCCGCATCTGTTAAAGGACCCACTGGAATGAGATGAATATATCCAGTATCTTTTTGGCGATTCATTAAATCTGCCGCAGTTGAATTTTCCCCTTGAAAAACAAAATAAGCATCTTGAGGAATCATGGCGACACCCTCACCAGTCGTCGCACTTAAATTTTCATCCGAAAGAGGCTGCAATGCGTAGACCGAAACCGTAGTAAGCGTCATTAAACTTGCAAGTAAAGTCTGATTAAATATGTTCGTATAATTAAGTGCCATCTCGACCTTCCCGTATACGATGCCTTGCACCATATTTATATTTTTAATTGTTCAGAGAAGAATTCCATGCTTCTCTTTTAATATTAAGATTACATCACAGTTTATAGTATATAAATGAAGTGGAATTTGCAAAAAATTGCGATTGGGTTGGCATTTTTTCCGATAAATGAATAAGCTCAATTTTTCAGACACTTATAAAAAAAGCAAACTCATTGAGTTTGCTTTTTGCATGAAGTCTTACAATTCAATACTTAGGTTTTAGGTAAAGTTACACCTGTTTGACCTTGGTATTTTCCACCACGATCTTTATAAGATGTTTCACACACTTCATCAGACTCAAAGAATAACATTTGAGCAACACCTTCACCAGCATAAATACGTGCAGGTAAATTGGTTGTATTTGAAAATTCCAAGGTCACATGACCTTCCCACTCTGGCTCAAGTGGCGTCACGTTTACAATAATACCGCAACGCGCATAGGTTGATTTACCTAAACACACCGTTAAGACATTACGTGGGATACGGAAGTATTCTACTGTACGAGCAAGTGCAAATGAGTTAGGTGGAATAATACACACGTCAGCTTCGATATCGATAAAACTTTTATCATCGAAATTTTTTGGGTCAACAATAGCAGAGTGAACGTTTGTGAACACTTTGAACTCACGCGCACAACGAACATCATAACCATAGCTTGAAACGCCATATGAAATGAGTTTTTGACCATTTTCGTCTAAACGAACTTGGTTTTCTGCATACGGTTCAATCATGCCGTGTTTTTCGCTCATTTCGCGAATCCAACGATCAGACTTAATAGCCATTTATTTATTCCCAGAATACATATTCAATTACTGCGCTGTACTTTAACTGAAAACCCCGTCAATGGAAATAACCCACGATTTGTATTCCTGTTCAGTCTGCTGCGGTGAATCATCTTAAAGACTTAACAATGCCGAATAACTCATTGGAATTGAGAAACTCATCAGGACTAAGGATGCTGTTTTTTGCATATTGGACTGGTTTAACCATTTAATTTTATTATTGGCTAACAGCGACCCAATGAGTGTCCAAATAAAAGCGATGGGTAGGATCAATAAAATAAACATCAACATGTGCGCAATATAATAATCTACACTCACCCAAACAATTGCAGGGAAAATAGCCGAGGCAAAAAGCAAAGCTTTAGGATTGAGTAAAGTTGCACAGAATAATTCAGAAGCTTTGATGGTGGGCTGGTTCAACTGATGTTCTACGTTGGCAGTGCGCCATAATTTGATGGCCAGATAGATAATATAGAATGAACTAAATAATTTTAATATCACTGGCAAAATTGGCAAATGAGTGGTGACACGACCAATTAAAAACCCCCATGCAGTGATGGCAATAAGATAGCCTAATGCTTCCGCGGGTATTAAGCGAAATGACTTTTTAATACCTACCTGTATGCCTGAAGATGCAAGTAAAGTATTGGTTGGTCCGGGTGTGAATAAAATCGTGGTAACCAACGCAATAAAGAGCCATGAAATCATAGGATGACCTCGCTGATAATGCGCTCAGATTAATCAGGATTATTTCAATTGGCAAAATATTATTTGTGTGAAAATTTCTCAAGAATGAAACACAATTTTTTTTGTAATATTTTTCATCAGGTTAGTTTGTCATTTAAATTATAACTCTGAAGTCACACGATGTAATCGAAACGAAAAACATGATGTACTTTTGCAAAAATGCTTATAGCACGTTCTTCATCGATGAAATTCAGCATCACAGTCCATTCACGCTGTGATGCTGAGTTCAAGCATTAATTTGACTGTTGTTCAGCTTCTTGAACCTGAATATTTAAAGATTTCTTTTGGAATTCTTCAGGATAATCAACATAAGGAATAATGGCAGCAGAAGCTGTCGTTGACAGAATGAGAGAAATCATAACCATCTTCATTGCAGTGATTGAACGCATTTCTATACCCATATAACGTGAAATTTCAAAAAATATTTTAGGTAGAAAAATTAGAGTAAATAATCCTAAAACGACGAACGGTCAACAAAAAAACCTGCCTAAGTAAGACTTAGACAGGTTTAACATTGAGTCTTTTCAAATAGTTAGAAAATCCGACTTTGATCTCTTTCAGCTTTAGGCAATGCAGCTGCAATCTTCTGTGCAATTTCAATATAACTATCTGCGGCATCATCACCAATCAATACAGATGGTTTACCTTCATCGGCATGCTCTCGGATTTTCGCATTCAATGGTAAACGTCCAAGTAATGGAATATCGTATTGTTCCGATAACTTATCGCCACCACCAGTACCAAAGATTTGCTCTTCATGGCCACAGTTTGAACAAATATGTGTCGACATATTTTCCACCACGCCCATCACAGGAATTTGAACACGGTTAAACAATTCAATACCTTTGGTCGCATCCATCAATGCGACATTTTGTGGTGTCGTCACGATCACTGCACCGGTCACTGGAATACGTTGTGCCAGAGTTAATTGAATATCCCCTGTTCCTGGTGGCATGTCGATCATTAATACATCAAGATCAGGCCAAAGGGTTTGGTTGAACAGTTGCATCAATGCGCCTGTTGCTTTTGGACCACGCCAAGCCACAGGAGTATTGTGATCTCCTGTCAGATGACCAATCGACAACACCGCCATACCAAAAGCATCCAACGGTACAAAATGTTCTGCCTCGATCATTGGGGTTTTACCGGCATTGCCAAGCATCGTTGGGATACTTGGACCATAGATATCTGCATCCAACACACCTACTTTCAGCCCGAGCTTTTGTAATGCCAGAGCTAAATTTACCGTAGTGGTTGATTTCCCTACACCACCCTTACCTGACGAAACTAAAATCACGTTCTGGATACGTGGATGCTTAGGTACATCACGTTGCTGTGGTGCAGCTTTTTGAATCGGGGCTTCTTCTTGTTGAGGTTGGTAATTCGCATTCGCTTGTTTTACCGCATCTTGGCTTGCAGATGCATCTACAACAGGAGGCAGATTGGATTTTGGGGCTTCGGCTTTTTTGCTTGAACAGCTTTCACCTGCTGCATGGTTGTGCCCACAACCACCTTGTTGTTGAGCATGACTTCCTGTTTTCTGCTGAATGACATGCATATTCAGCTCTTTAATCCCACACTTTTCCAAAGCATCAGCGAGTTCATCGTGAATTTGCTGTAACTGATCTTTTTCACTTGGCACGGTATTAATGGTAATTTGCAGTACATCACCTTCAACATTGACCTGTGTGATTCGATCTTTCAAAAAATTGTCAGAATTCGGCAAAACGTAGTGTTGTAATACGTGTTGTACAGACTCTTCATTCACCTCCTTTGAGGGTGAAAAAACAGATTTGAGTGAAGAAAGCCACGACATACCGTACTCCAAGTCTGGACAGAAACTGATAAAGGAATAGTTTAACGAGAAATATCAACAAGGTTAAGCAACAATATATTGATCCCCGTTTGAATAGAAATATGTTAGTCGAATTCCAACTAAATTAGTCAGCTTTTTTATTATTTTTATTGGTGTATTTCCGATGCTGTCATTGATAAGGGCTATAAACTTGATTTCACTGTTAAACACCTTGATTCATGTTGCAAGTGATTCATTCCTTCAACAAATACCAACACAATAGCGAATTTTTCACATTAAAATTGAAAAGAATATAAAACCAAGATAACACTTCGATATGTCTTTAAAACAAATAAATCTGAAACTTAAATTAAAAACACGCTCAATAACTGCCTTAATGAGCACAATGCTCCTTCTACCAATTTTAGGCTATGCCGCCAATGAATCCCGAAGTTTTCGTACTCCTTCAGGACAAATCATCAGCTTAGGTGACTCTTATGCAAAATTAAGCTCACACATGAAGCAGACGCCGACTTCAACACAACATTATGAATGAAAAGAAGGAAAAAATCGTTTTACGGCTTATAGCTATACCTACGAATTTCATGATCTGATTTACACGTTTACTGTGGTGAATAATGAAATTAGAAAAATCGAATGGATTAGAAAAAATTAAAAAAAAAGCTCATCTGATGATGAGCTTTTTTGTGATCAATTTACTTTTTCAGTTGATCAATTTTCTCTGATGCTTTTGCTTTAAGATCCGCAAATTTTTCACTCGCTTGATCTTTAAGGTCATGCAATTTATCTGCTGCTTGCTCTTTTAAATCTACCGCTTTATGTTTTAAATCATCTAAAGTTGAATGCGCTTCAGAAGAATTTTGCTGCGTGTCATGTTTAAGATCATTCAGTTTTTTTTCACCTTCAAGCTTGGCTTCTGCTGCACCATGCTTCACTTGATCCAATGCTTTCTCGCCTTTCAGCTCAGCTTCTTTCGCCTTCAATTTCAGATCATCGCCGAGTTCTGAAGCTTTGTTTTTTAAGTCATCAATTTTATTATTCGACATCTTCAATCCTCTTTATCGCTTTGATAGTGAATCTTAGTTATATCGAAGATTTGCAGTGCTCATCGTAAATGTTTCGAATCACTACAATTTCTCACATGATGATGTAGAACAACACTACGCTGTAACTTTTGATTTGAAAATGATGAATTTAGGAGCGAATACTCGACATAAAGTTCAATGCAGAAAACAACCAAATAAATAAAATAAAGCTTCGTGCTTGTGTGAAATGCTCGACATCCGTGCCATGCAAAATATTATGACGTGTCGCAGTCACATTCGAGCTTGAATCCATTTTATAAGCCGCGAGTTCTGCAAAGTACGGATTAAGCTCAATGGCAATCTTAGATTTATGCCAGAGGCTCTTAATTTCATTGCCTTTCAAACCCGGTACAATTTTATAAACATCGACTAACTTCGTGCCATTTTGCTTTAAGAAACCTTGTTGAATCAGCACATCTGTCAGTAAACCTTCAAGTTGGGCATAAAGTAATGGTACACAACCTGCATAACAGCCGAGTTTATACATTTTAAAAGCTTCTATAATCACAGGACGACGCAAGGCTTTATTCTGCTCATCGATCTGCATAGCATCGAAAGCGGTCAACACATCTTTTTGAAAAGCTTCAGTGTTAATAACATCAAGTAAGTTAAAACTTTGCACATCTTCATAAGCATGAATTTGTTGCCAAAAGCGCATCAGATTTAACGCATCATTGGCAACTTTCGAACCGACAGGTTGATCCAACTGATCGGCAAGCACATTAAAATATTCATCTTGCTGGGCAAGTTCACGTAAATGATTGACTAAAAGTGTATGTTCGCCTTGTGAGATTTGATCAAGATAATCCTGTGCCTGATTAAGAATTTGCTTACCCAGAGTTGGTAAGCCCTGCACATTCAATTTGATGCGTTTTACAGGTTGCTCATCTTCATAATCATCAAAATCGTCATACATCGTCAAACACTCAGGTGAATAGCAGGATATCTATTATCCCTGATAAGTATGTAACAAAGTAGCCTTTCCACGTGCTCTAACTTTGTTAATAAATAAGAATTCATCAAAAGGCTTATGCAAGTCTCGCCTATCTCATGTAAAATTATCGCCCATTGCATAAAATACGAATGAGAGAGTCAGATCCGTGCGTAATATCTTAGTCACTAACGCCCTTCCATACGCCAATGGCCCGATCCATATGGGTCACTTACTCGGTTATATCCAAGCAGATATTTGGGTACGTGCGATGCGTGCAATGGGTCATAACGTGACTTATGTCTGCGCGGACGATGCTCACGGCACAGCAATTATGCTACGTGCCGAAGCCAACGGCATTACTCCAGAACAGCAAATTGCCAATGTGCAAAAAGAACATGAGCGTGACTTTGCCGGCTTCAAGGTTGATTTCGATCACTACGACTCAACCAACAGCGCTGAAAACCAAGCACGTGCTTCTGAGATTTATATTAAGAACCGTGAAGCAGGAAATATTGCAGTTCGTCCTGTAACCCAGTTATTCGACCCTGAAAAAGGCATGTTCTTGTCTGACCGTTTTATTAAAGGCACCTGCCCGAAATGTAAAGCGGAAGATCAATACGGCGACTCATGTGAAGTATGTGGTACAACCTACAACGCAACTGAATTACTCAATCCAAAATCAACTTTGAGCGGTGCGACACCTGTCGAGAAATCTTCAGATCACTACTTCTTTAAACTGCCTAACTTTGGTGAATACCTACAAAAATGGACACGTGACGAAGGTCGTTTACCTGTATCGATTGCCAACAAACTTGATGAATGGTTTGAAGCAGGTTTGTCAGATTGGGATATCTCGCGTGATGCGCCTTACTTTGGTTTTGAAATCCCTGATGCACCGAACAAATATTTCTACGTTTGGGTGGATGCGCCAATCGGCTATATGTCGAGCTTTGAAAATTACATCAAAACTAAACGTCCTGACTTAAGCTTTGATGACTATTGGAAAAAAGATTCTAAAAATGAGGTGTATCACTTCATTGGTAAAGACATCGTGTATTTCCACGCATTGTTCTGGCCTGCAATGCTTGAAGGTGCCAACTACCGTACACCGACAAGCCTATTCGTAAACGGTTTCTTGACTGTAAACGGTCAGAAGATGTCAAAATCTCGTGGTACGTTCATTAAAGCGGAAACGTATTTAGAGCATTTAAACCCTGAATATTTACGTTACTACTTTGCGTCTAAACTTTCTGACAAAGTTGAAGATTCTGACTTGAACCTTGATGATTTCGTTCAAAAAGTGAATTCTGACCTTGTTGGTAAAGTGGTGAACATCGCAAGTCGTTGTGCGAAATTCATTAACACGAAATTTGACAATAAATTGTCTGCGACTTGTGCAGAGCCTGAGTTGGTTCAAAGCTTTATTGATGCTGGTGATTCAATTGCTCAGGCTTATGAAGCTCGTGAGTTCTCAACTGCGATTCGTGAAATCATGGCGCTTGCGGACAAAGCTAACCAATATATTGATGAGAAAAAGCCTTGGGCTTTAGCAAAAATTGAAGGCGAAGAACAACAAGTTCATGATGTGTGTTCAGTGGGTATTAACCTATTCCGTCAATTGGCGGTGTACCTTGCGCCTGTATTGCCAACATTGGCAGAACAAGTTCAAGCGTTCTTACAGCTTGACAGCTTCAACTTTGAATCTCGTAAGCAAATCTTGGTTGCACATGAAATTGCATTGTTCCAACCATTGATGCAACGTGTTGATCCGAAAGCGGTTGCTGCCATGGTGGATGCATCTAAAGATTCTTTAGCTGCCCCTGCTGAAGCACCAAAAGCTGAGAAGAAAAAAGAGAAAGCCAAAGAGAAGAAAGCTGAGCCGAAAGTGGGTGAAGCTGAAATTATCGGTATCGAAGACTTTATGAAAGTTGACCTACGTGTAGCGGAAGTTCTTGAAGCCGCTCACGTTGAAGGTTCGGATAAACTTTTACAACTCACTTTAAATGTTGGTGAAGCTGAACCACGTAACGTGTTTAGCGGTATTCGTGAGTTCTATAAGCCTGAAGACTTAAAAGGCAAATTGGTGGTAATGGTTGCTAACCTTGCACCACGTAAGATGCGTTTTGGTATTTCTAACGGTATGGTGTTAGCTGCGGGTAATGGCGAAGGTGTTTGGGTGATTTCACCTGAATCTGGTGCTAAACCGGGTGATAAAGTTTCTTAATTTTTAGACACTTATAAAAAGCCCTGCTATATTCTTAGTGGGGCTTTTTTATACAAATGATTTAAATGAAACTAACATTACAAGAAATTAATGATGTCATAAATGCTATTTCTAACTCTATTGATGCTGAACAATATGATGAAGCATTGTTAGATTCGGAGAAGATCTTAAATGAACTCGAAAAGTATGAAACTTCCGAATCAGTATTACATTTATTGTTTAATTTAGCAGCGCAGTTTATAGACGTAGGTACATCTTTAAGAAATAAAAATGCTGTTTCTAAAGGTATCCAAATTTTAGAAACCAACTCAGAGCATTATGAAACTCAATCAAATATTAACTATTATTATAATTTAGCAAATGGAAAATTATCTTTAGCAAATGACTGTGGTTATTCCGAAGAAAAAGTAAATTTTAAAAATTTAGATTTATATAATGATGTTAAAAACCTATATTGGAAAGCATATAAATTAATTAAAAAGGAAAATAACTACGATTTATACCAGCAAAATATAATTAATCTTGCAAATACTCTCAAACAACAATTTCGTTTTTCAGAAGCTTTACAACTCTATAATTCCGTAATTGAACAAAATACTCCCTACCCTCAAGCATGGTTAAATCGAACATCATGTTTAGAGCAATTCGACCAATTATTAGATCATCGCACTGAAAAAATGATTACTGAAATAATCAAAGGATATAAGTTTGCTAGCGAATCTCCTTTAATACCTAAGGCTTGGATTCCCTATTACAATAGTAAAATAGATTATTTAACTCAAAAATTAAGTTCCAAAAATTTAGATATTGACGAATTAGAAACCCATAAAGAATATTACTCAATGAGTGAATTTCGACAATGGTGCATAGATGAAAATTTAACACTAAATGTCCATGGAATGTATTGTTCATGCATCGCTAATGAACGAGATAATCTCACTTTATTAGGAGGTGTGATTTCTTCTGACAAAATTCTTCAATACGAACAATACTTAAACCGTATTAAAGCTGAGTTCTCTTTGGTTCGCGTTCTCTACTATGAATCTAAATCTACCGAGAGCTCGAAGCTTGATTTTGAAAGTTGTTACTCAGAATTATATGATCAAGAGATTATTAACATAAGATCTGAAAAATTAAGAACTTGTTTTAGATTATGCTTTTCTATACTAGATAAGTTAGCAATTTTTCTTTGCCAATATTTTGGATTAACAATTAATAAAAATACGGCTTTTAATAATTTTTGGCATACAAATAAAGTAAAACTTGAAGAAAAAGAAAATTTTGCTTTGATTGCGATCAATAGTCTTATATATGATCTGAATGAAAAAAGTGGGCAATTTGGATTTTATAAAAATTGGCGAAATGCATTAGAACATCACATTTTATTTTTAGTTCCTGATTCATATGAGTTCACTAATGACTCAACTCATACTTATGTAAAAATCAACGAATTTGAAAGTAGCCTTGAAAATTTACTTCAATTTACTCGATCTGCCATCTTTTCAACAGTATTTGCAATTGTTGAAGATTTTCGCCAAAAACGACCTCATGATAGTAAAAATGTAATAAAAATTACGGTTCATAAAAAAGATTTTAATCAAATTTATTAAGTAGCTAAAACAGTATTTAATCACATGACATGCGACATGGATGTCGCCCGTTCGTTAGGGGAACACGGACGTGCCCTCTAACGAACAAAGGGGTTTTGTTACTTTTGCCCCGACAAAAGTAAGGCAAACATTTTAATTATTAGAATTCCCTCATCCCAACCTTCTCCCAAAGGGAGAAGGAGCATTCCACTAGTTTTAATTTTTCGCGATAAATATGATAAAAAGAAGCAATCCCTTAAAACCGAAAAGAACATATGAAAACTTTAAAACCCTTATTCTTTATATTTGCTCTAAGCACCACAGCCCTCACCACCCAAGCAGTTGAACCCACTACCATCCCAGCGCAAAAACAAGTCGCTGGCTACTACCATCACCAAATCGGTAATACCCAAATCACCGCCCTACTCGATGGTACAAACTACCTCAATCCATCTATGTTTAAAGGCTTAAGCGACAGTGAAAAAACCGAGATTCTTAAAAAATACGCTGCGGTGAATGACAAAGGCATCCAAACCTCAGTCAATGCCTTTCTCATTAATACAGGCAATCAACTTTTAATGGTCGACAGCGGTGCGGCTAGCTGCTTTGGCACTCATTTAGGTTCAATCTATAACAACCTTAAAGCATCGGGCTATGAGCCTACGCAAGTGAATGGCATCTTCCTCACTCACTTACACCCTGACCATGTTTGCGGTATTTCAAACAATGGCGTAGCGAATTATCCAAACGCCACCCTGCATATTTCAAAAACGGAATATGACTATTGGATGAGTCCAAATACGGTTAAAAAACTACCAAAAGACAAACAAGCAGGTTTTTTAGGAACAGTAGAAAAAATCAAAGCAGCGCTTGCACCATATGAAAAAGCCAAACAGATTAAAGTCTTCTCAGACAAATCTTTACGCTTCGGCGATGTCGAATTTAAACCATCCTTTGGTCATACACCAGGACATTACAGCTTTAAATTGAAAGCTGATGGACAAGAAGTGGTGTTTATTGGTGACATCGTACATTCACATACCTTGCAGTTCGACAAACCTGAAACCGCGATTGAGTTTGATATCGATCCACAAACGGCAATCCAAACTCGCTTAAAGTACTTTGCTGAATATGCCAAAGATGGACAGTTGATTGCAGCACCGCATTTACCATTCCCGGGGCTTGGGCACATTTATTCCAAAGATGGACAAAGCTATCAGTGGGTGCCAGTTCACTTTAAAGATTAAACTAAAGTCACGCAATGGTTGAAATTTCAAGTATTTTTATTTAAAGTTCCCTCGCTTAAAAACGGGGGTAAACTAATGAAAAAATTATTAATTTCAATTATCGCAGCAACTTCAGTATTGGCGACAGGCTGTTCAGTTCGTATGGCGGATATGACAGTTGCTTCAACTAAAAACTACAATCTTAACTCTAATCAGTTCGTGAAAGGTGAACGTGTAACAGGTGAAGATAAGGTCCCAGTTGTCTTGTTCCCTTTAGGGGTTCCAAACTTTAAAACTGCTGTAGATCGTGCTATTGAAAAAAATCGTTGCGCTGTGGCTCTTTCTGATGTGGTGATCACTCAATTGAATCAAGCATTCATTGTTGGTCAAATTGGTTATCGTGTAGAAGGTACACAAGTAATTGACCGTTCACAGCCTGAATGTAAGAAATAAGATTTTAAAAAAGCCTCTAATACGTTTAGAGGCTTTTTTATGGGCATATTTAAATCAAAAATTAGGTGTCTAAATTTACGTTCTGTCTTCGGTCGATATATTCAACATAACCTCGCCCCTTACGTTCAGTTCCATTCAGCAAACCACTCCACTGATAAGAACTCACATAACCTGCAGCTAAACCATAACAATATTCCGTATCTGCCACCGCAAGAATATCTAACACTTTCTCACCTTGATGATGTGCAATCCATCTGAAAGACTGAGGCACCTCCATTTCAAAACCGTCAGGTGTTATTTTCGGATCAGGCTTTAATGCGATCACTTGAAAAGCAACCTCACCATCATATTGAATAGAAGTACCATCAATATGGCGATAAGACACGGCGGTATAAGTAGGTTCACCTGCAAAACCGATATAGGCCAAGACCAATTGTGACTCATCATCTATGTTGATGACTTGATAACTAAAACTGTCTAAAGGCACCAATCCTGTGGTCGGTTTAATGGGAGTCGGCAACATTGAGCTTGAGACTGCTTTCCAATGTTCCAGTGTACATAACCCTTTAACTTCAACACGTTTTCCATGTTGGGTCAAATGACCGTCATATTGCATCAATACACTAAAGTGCTGATATAACATGCTATGTGCAAACCACGTAATGGCAGGCGTTGGGGTTAACCAAAGATCAACTTGCAGATCATCACGTTCAGATACTAGATGATAACTCCCTTCTATTTCAGCAAGGAAAGATTCTCGACCAAACTCAACCTTAAATGGCTTTTGATGGAATACAATTTCGTCTTGAATGTTATAAATGCGAAAGGCTTCTTCATCTGTCGATAAGGCTGTTCCATGGACCAAAGTAGCGGTATTTTCAGGACTAAGACCCGAAATCGACTTGGGTAAATGCGTTATCTTCGCACCGACATCACCAATGACAGAAGCATAGGACAGATATCGAAAAGGCTCAGGCAAATCTGGAATCATGATTCCATAATGCGTACTCGCGAATTGACGATGAAAAACATGCGCGTCTAAATTATATTCGCGCGGTAAAAGTGCTTGTTCTTCTGGCTCTACTGCACCCAAAAGGTTTTTGGCCATTTGACCCAATTGATAGTAGAACTTTTGTTGTAGACTTTTATTTTTTGAATGACTACTGAGGAGAGAATACATAACAAACTCACAAACAATGAGAGATGTTTACACCCTAAACAACCTCTCCTCAGTTCTTTATAGCTGATCAGGACTGGCAAATGTGAATTCAGGTCAGATCATAAAAATTGTTAGACAAGATTAAAAATGTGATCTACTTCACACCAAAAATCAATTTCAATCCGAGCACAGACATCACAATGCCCGCACCACGATCAAATACTTTCTTAAATTTTAAATACACCGCACGTGGCTTTTCTGCTGATAAAGCAACCGCCACCAACGAGCACCAACCAGCATCGATAAAAAAGCACAGCATTGGTAACACAAAGTAAAAATACAACGGAATCTCTTTGGGTAATAAAGCTGTGAAAATACTGGCAAGTACAATGGCAATTTTAGGATTCGACAATTGAGTAATTAAGCCTGTGGTAAATGCACGTCGTAAACTCATCGGATGCGATGCAGAATGATCAGCTTCGATTGGATCTTTGGCATGTTTAATAATTTTATATGCCAAAAACAATAAATATAATCCACCGCAGATTTTCAAAGCCAAATATGCTGAAGGCACTGCAAGTAAGAATGCCTGTAAGCCTAATACTGCCAATAAACCAAAAATCGCAGCACCGAGACCAGTTCCCAGTGCAGTAAATAAACCATGTTTACGCGAAATAGCGATTGAATTTTTAGCGACATAGATTGAAGTCGGCCCCGGACTCATTGCGCCCAGTAAAAGTGCTGCTGCAATCGAACCTAAAATCCAAATTGATTCCACATTAATTCCATAGTAGATGATTGATTTATCGCGTTATTCTACTTGGAAGCCTTATGAATATTTCCCTAATTATTTGAGTGATTTTTTTAAATATTAAAATTATTCACTATTTATTTTATTATTTTTAGCGAATTAGTTTACTGTATAAATTAAATACAATTGATTTTATAAAAATAGCCAAGTCATGCTAATCATCATCTGACAGTGCTTCATTATATGCAGTTTCGTGCGGAGACAAACGATAGTCCCTTTCCTGTACAGGTACGCCAGCAATAATCATACTTCGTGCTTCAGTTTTCGGTTTGTTTAGAAAGTCCTGCTCACAGCCTAAGGCCGTTAAAACAAACAAACCCAATAATAAAATGGATAGAGATTGCTTCATCCCACCCTCCCAAAATTCCGTTTTCTTTCAGATTAGCACTTTTGATTATTTTTTAAACATATTTTTCACTGTTTTTCAATTTCTCCAAGTAAGAGCTAAGATTCGAAATCCGATATACTCTTAAAAAACCAAATACTCGCACTATGTTTGATACGATTGCCCAACAGGTTCAAGATCAGGAAATTTCTTTAAATGGTTTAAACATCACCGTTCGCCGTTTAGACCAAATTCATCCACATATCTCTGGAAATAAGTTTTATAAACTGAAATACAATTTTATTGAGGCAAAACGTCAAGGCTTTGAGAATGTAATGACCTTTGGTGGGGCTTATTCAAATCATATTGCCGCCACAGCGTTTGCTGCGCATCAATTTGGCTTTCAGTCTATTGGGATCATTCGTGGTGAAGAACTCAAAAACTCAGCCCGCAATCACACCCTCGCCACCGCAGAACGTTTTGGTATGGCGCTGCATTTTATCTCACGAGAAGCATATCGACACAAAAATGATCCTGAGTTTTTAGCTCACTTAGCGCAACGCTTTCCTGAAAGTTATTTAATTCCAGAAGGTGGTACCAACTCACTTGCCATTCAGGGCACCCAAGAAATTTTAAAAGATGCTGATCAGACCTTTGACTTCATTTGTTGTGCTGTCGGAACAGGCGGTACGATTTCAGGATTGATTGAGCGCAGTTTAAACCATCAAAGAATTATTGGATTTTCTGCATTGAAAGGCAATTTTCTGAATGATGAAGTAAAACTACTGACGGGTAAAAAAAACTGGCATATCACTGATGATTATTGCTTCGGAGGCTATGCCAAGACCCGATCTGAACTGATTCAATTTATTGAAAAGTTTGAATATGAATACCGTATTCCACTTGAACAAGTCTATACCGGAAAAATGATGTTTGGCATTCAAGATCTTATACAACAAAACTATTTCCCCAAAAACGCTAAAGTTTTAGTCATTCATTCGGGCGGGCTTCAAGGTCGAACGATTTAGTTGATCTTGCTTCTGCTGCTGTTCGCTTGAATTAATCCGATAATGCTCAGTTCATCTTAATTTACCGTTATAATTGCGCTGTTTCGTTTTTTGATTATTTTCATGTCTTCCAAGCAATACGATGTTTTAGTAATAGGTGCGGGTGCATCTGGTTTAATGACCGCATATATGGCTGCTCAACGTGGGCGTCGTGTCGTGGTGGTTGAAAAAGCCAATAAAGTGGGGAAAAAAATTCTCATGTCAGGTGGCGGTAAATGTAACTTTACCAATCTGTATGTTGAGCCTGATAACTATATTTCACATAACCCGCATTTTGTTATCTCAGCACTCACTCGTTATACCAATTGGGATTTCATTGGCTTGGTCTGCGAATATGGCATTGAATACGAAGAACGTAAACACGGTCAGCTCTTTACCCTCAACGGCGCGAAAGAAATCTTAGCCATGTTACTTGCTGAATGTGATAAAACTGGTCTAGTCGACATCAAAACCAGTTGCGAGGTGAAAGCCGTCAACGCCCTTGAGGAGCACGGTTTTCAAGTGGCAACCAATTTAGGTTTTTTTGAAGTTGAATCTGTCGTGGTCGCATCTGGTGGTCTCTCAATTCCGACGCTTGGTGGCTCAGGCATTGGCTATGAGATTGCTAAACAATTTGGACACTATGTTTATCCGACTCGTGCAGGTCTAGTCCCCTTTACTTTTTCTGATGGTTTCAAAGAAGTGACGACACGACTCAGTGGCAATGCTGTTGAAGCGACATTAAGCAATCATCTCAATAGCTTTACTGAAGCACTCTTGTTTACGCACCGTGGTTTAAGTGGTCCAAGTTCTTTACAGCTCTCAAACTATTGGGATGTGGGTCAAAGTTTTAAAGTCGACTTTTTACCAAGTATCGATCTCTTCAATTTTTTTAAAACTAAAAAACAAAATCAACCTAAAGTGTTACTTCGCACCTTACTCGCTGAACACTTACCGAAAAGTGTCGTAGTTGAATTGCAACAGTTGATTTGGGTGGATCAAGCTGAAATATCAATCGGGAATATCAGTGATGAGAAGCTAGAGGCGATTGCCCAGCGTCTTCATGCATTTGAAGTTAAGCCTTCTGGTACTGAAGGATACCGTACGGCTGAGGTTACGTTAGGTGGAGTTGATACCACGGAAGTTTCCTCAAAAACAATGGAAAGTAAAAAGCAAAAAGGACTTTTCTTCGTCGGAGAAATACTCGATGTAACGGGACATTTAGGTGGATTTAACTTTCAATGGGCTTGGTCATCTGCACATGCTGCCTCTGAATATGTCTAATTAAAAAACCAGTATTGTTCATTTTGTAATTAAAGGGGGCATCCTTTGCCCTCTTTGACTATCATCCCTATTGATCAATCGAATGCTTCATTATTCATTTATCTTTTCTAAATGCAGCAATTTATGAGGGTCTTTGGGCGTTGGTATCAGTTGAATCAAGCATTTGTGTGGTTGGATCTGTTACTGCATCATCAATAGATGGTGTATTGAGTCTGTTGTTTTCAGTAGCTTTTGAATTTGCAAAAACAAAGCGGTAAGCGCTTGCTAAAAAACCCACGGTGATACCCGCAATCACTATTGGGGCAAATAATTTATTAAATTTCTTACTCATAATTTTTTACTCTTTTTCATGAGGATCAGCCAAACCATGCTGACTGATCCCGACACAAAATTACATGTTATTTAGGGTCATTTTTAGGCGGCGTATTTTGATCCGACTCTCCTGTAGATCCATAAGGATTATTCAATGGTTGAGTTGGTGCCTCTACATCAATTTGCGTGGGTGGAATGTCTTCGTCTTGATATTCTTCCGCGACAGTTGAAGCATCCATTTGCTCAGTAAGTGGTGGCGTGACTTGTTCAGGCTGATTTGGTCTTGGCTTATTCGCGTCAGATTTCGCTTTATCGATTAAGTCAGTCAACAATCGCTCTGCAGGTTGGCGACCACCTAGACCAAATGCAAGTGCAAAAGCGACAGCAACCGCTCCAAGTGTTAATCCAAAGGCTAAATTTACGATCGAGTCAGCGATTCCCATTGCACGCAAGCCCATTGCCACGACTAAACCAATGATCAGTACTCGGACAAGATTCGCTAACCAATGTGCGCTATTGGTCTCACCACGTTTCACCACATTGGCAACTAGATTTGCTAGCCAGAAACCAATGACGAGGATAACCGCACCTAAAAGTACATTCGCTCCGAAGTAAATGAACATCGCAATCAAATCACTAATTTGATCGAATCCTAGTCGATTTGCAGCTTCAGACACCGCAAAGAGCATGGTGAAGAATACAATCAAATGACCGACAACTTTTGATATTTTGGTTTGACCCAAAAATCGTTGCATATCGAGCTTTTGAGGAATGTTATCAACACCTGTCCCAGCGATCACTTCAACCACAAGATTAGATACGAAACGTGAGACCACATAAGCAATGATCAGGATTAAACCTGCTGCGATGATATGCGGAATTGCATTCATGATTTCATACAACATAGCCGTTGCTGGTTGTGAAATCGCGTCTACACCCAAAGCCTCAAACGCAATAATCAGTGAAGTAATGATGACTAAGGCGAATACAAATGATCCTAATAGCTTAGGCAGATTGGAATTTTTAAAAACTCCGATTTTTTCAGCTTGCTGTTGAACATTCAAACTTGAAAGTAGCCCTTCGACAATACCGCGTACAATTTTTGCCAAAATGTAACCAACAAATAAAATCACACCTGCCATAAAGATATTCGGCAAGTATGCAACGGCTTCAGTCACCATATTCTGAACTGGATATAACAAACCATTTAAGCCCAAAATAGACAGCACGATCGGTAAGAACAGCAATAAAATGAGCCAGTAAACAATTTCACTGATATTTTGGCTAAATGAGCTCACACCTACGTCTTGACTGAGTTTTTCATCCAGTTGTGTACGACTGAGTAGTCGAGTTAATCCAACTTTGACCAAATTGGCTACGATCCATCCAATAAAACCAACTGCTACTGCAGCCAATAATTGTGGGATAAATAGTAAGAATTGTTGAACCATATTACTAAACGGACCACTCACACTGGTCAGGTTTAAAACATTGAGTGAACCGATAACAGCAATAATGAGAATCAGCCAGAAAACGACTCTGGAGATGATATTTTCTATATTTGAGCGATGTCCTGTCGCGCTACTCAATTTTTGATTGGTATTTAATTTTGCAAGTACCTTCTTAACCCCTGCGGCAACGATTAAAGCGATGATCCATCCTATGAGTAAAATGGCCACTGCAGCAATAATTGGTTGGAATTGCTCCCAATAATACATTGCATCAAAGCCCCCATTTCGAGTGAAGCCGTTATATTCATCATTCATTGGTTACGCCTCTTCTTATGTTAAGTGTTCTGAATTACGATTGATTTAATTCTTTTCCCTAGATCATTTTTCGATCGCGTCATCACACCATAAATTTCGAATATTTTTTAATCAACTCAAAGCATCATAAATACAACACATTGTTGCAAATCAAGAAAAAACCCAGCCTAAGCTGGGTTTAAACATGAAAAGTGTAGTGGTTTATTGATCGTTTGCGACTGCAGTAACGGTATTATCCACTGCTGAATCTGTTGCCGTTGCTGTATCTGCATTATCCTGAGTTGCAGGAATAGTCGTATCAGCAGGAATTTGACCTGGTGTTGGTTCACGATCAGCGAGCATATAGAAAATGAAGGCTGCTAAAAAAATACCAACGATAATCAGAATATACACTGGGATCTTACTTTTCTTCTTTTGATCATTATGGGTCGGATGATTGGATTGATCTACCATGATGCCCCTCTTATGTATTTTGATGATTTTTTATACTAGCAATCTATCATGTTGTTTTGTGTGAAAAAACATTATCAATTCGTACCGATCAAAGCACATGAGCTGTGATGCAAAATAGAGTATAATATGCACCCTCCTCATTTTTATTGTCGATCTGTATGACCTATCGCCGACAAAGTGTCTCTTTAGATTTAGACACAGATGTCACTCATGCCTGTTCTTTGCATCATACCCGTGATGGGCATTTGATTGGAATTATTGAGTTTACGAAACCAAGCTATGTGCTGAAGTGGGGTGACTTAGAGTATTTCCGCCGTCGCACTGAAGAGTTTTCGGTGATGCCCTTTCCTGAATGTGTCAACGGCATGATCATCGACATTCGTAACATCGCTTGCTTCTTAGATAATGAAGTGCCCATTATTCCTTGGCGTTTACTTGAGGAAGAATGCCCAATTCGTTTAGTGGTTCCACACGATCGCTTGGAACATTATGCAGGTTTATTTGAACCGACTTGGCTCACGAGTGATGTCGATACTGCGATTCAAGAGATTCGTCAATTTATGGATATGTTTGTCCATTAAGTATGTCGCATAGTATTCCTATGTAATTTAGAAAAAAACCTCCGAGATGGAGGTTTTTTGTGCCGTAATTCTCCTCGTAGGATAGGGTGATTAGGACTTACCAATAGTTCTCTACTGCAATATTTCCTTCACCACGGCGATTCATGGTCAGGCCGCGAGCTTTCAGTGCCTCTTTTGTATCTTCAACCATTTGGGGATTCCCGCACAACATGATATGTGACGTTTGCGGATTAAAATCGACACCTACGGTTTTCTCTAACGCTCTATTTTCGATTAATACTGGCAATCGATCATGCAATGGTGCATTTGGATCACGTGTAATAATTGGCACAAATTTAAATCCTGTATGACCTTCACCAAAGGTATCCGCGACTTCCTGAATTCGGTCTACGTAAGCCAATTCACTTGCTGTTCTCACACTGTAAACCAAATGAATATTTTTATATTTTTGCCATACTTCAAAGTCTTGCAACATAGAAATAAATGGTGCGAGCCCCGTGCCTGTCGCCAATAACCACAGGTCATTTGGCATAGGTAACTGGTAACGTGCTAAGGTCAAAAATCCATAAGGAATCTTTTCCAAATAAAGTTCATCACCAACTTTGAGATGTTGTAAATTTGATGTAAAAGCACCATCTGGTACAACAATTGAAAAGAATTCTAAAGTTTCATCAAAAGGCGATGAAACGACAGAATACGCACGTACCACCAAATCATCGCCAACTTTCAAACCAATACGCGCGAACTGCCCTGCGGTAAATTTAAAATGTGCAGGACGCGTCATGGTAAAGCTAAATAAAGTGTTGGTCCAACGATGTACAGAAAGGACTTTTTCTACGCTAAATTTTTCAATTGACATAATTTCTACGTGGCATGACAGACTGCGCTCATGGTAGCATGACAATATAATTTATTAATATTTTTTCACATTAAGGCTTCATTCATGCGCATGACATTACGCCAACTGGCTGTTTTCGTAGCTGTCGCTCAAGAGGGTACAGTAACTAAAGCAAGTGATGCTGTACGACTCACACAAAGTGCTGCAAGTATGGCGTTAGCAGATCTTGAAGATGGTCTCGGTGCACCATTATTTGATCGCTTAGGAAAACGACTTCAACTGAATGACTTGGGTCGTTTTTTACTCCCACAGGCGCTTGAAATTTTAGGTCGATGTGAATCATTTGAACAAGCGGCAAAAGGCGAGCTTCAAAGTATTGATCTTCGTATTGGGGCGACTTTGACCATTAGTGATTATTTGATGCCTGATTTAATGGCTGATTTTCTTCAATTACAACCACAAGCACATTTGCAACTTCAAGTGGGCAATACGCGTCAAATGATTGAAGCTGTTAATCAATTCCAACTTGATTTAGCACTTATCGAGGGGTCATGTCATTTACCTCAATTACAATCGATCCACTGGCGTGATGATGAGCTTGCTGTGTGTTGCTCACCAGATCATCCCTTGGCGAAATTAGACCGCCCTCTGACCATTGAAGACTTTAAACAGGCTGAATGGATTTTACGTGAAGAAGGTTCAGGAACTCGTGAAGTCTTTGACAACGCAATCCTTCAAGACTTACCGAATGCCAATATTCGTTTAACTTTGGGTCATAATGAAGCTATTTTGAAAATTGTTGCTGGTGGTTTAGGCATGTCATGTATTTCAAAATTAGCTATTGAACCATTAAGAGAAAAACAGCAACTGGTGATTTTAGAAACGCCGTTCTGGCAACTCACACGGCCTTTATTTATGTTAGTACACCGTCAAAAATATCAGGGACCTGGTTTAAAAGCCTTTATGAAATTCTGTGATGCTTAATTAAAAAAAGCTCCTCATCGGAGCTTTTTTTATTTCTCAGCTTCTTTCTTTTGTTCTTTGATAATGTGTTCTTGTTCTACCGCATAAATTTTTGCTTTTGCGTCTTGCTCTTCTCTGTATTGCTCATATTTTTGAAATCCCCAAACACCCAGATTAATGAACACTAAAATAGGGACAATACTTGCAAATATCCATGGATTAAATTGCTTGTTTGGATCTTTTATCTTCTTGGCTTTTTTCTTAGATTTTTTATCAGCTCCGAATTCATCAACACGCGAACTCGTAATGAATTTTTGCGCATTAAATTTTAATTGAAAATGCGTTTTAACATCAGGGACTTCTTTACGTACAACTTTTGGTGGGCGCCCTTTTGCATGGGTTGGCTCGGGTAAATGATCATCTACGTTCTCTTCAGGCGCACTCTCATTCAAAGGTTGAACTTTCGTGAGTGGTACGACAGCTGACTCATCTAAGACTGGCACACGGCGACTTGGCTTTGATTCGAGCATTTCTTTAATTTGCTCTTCCTCAAGAGGTTCACCTAAAGAAATTTTAGTTGCTGGATCTGAAACTTGATCTGCATGATGTTCAGCACCAGAACCATCTAGCACGATTGATTCTTTGCTCAGCGTATTGAAATTTAGTTCAAAATCTTGGATTTCTGTTGGTGAGTCAAGCGTATTTTCCTGATCTGCAAGACGCTTTTCGATCAGCTCATCTAGCTCTTGTTCAAACTTCTTAGACTCACCTTCTAAATCTTCGTGCGCACGATAAAAAAGTTGATTCAAGGGTTGCTCGACCCGTGCATGTTTATTGTCTAACCGCACGATAAATTTTGCATGACGTTGGTCGTCTTTATCGACCACGATACATTTCACACGCTCACCAATTTGAGGCGCGATACTGGAATTTGCCATGTCATTCAATACGAAATGTACATCAAAATCATGATCATTGATTTTGATAATTCCTGCTTTTAATGCAGGGTCGTACGAATGTAAAACACCCCTGTAAAACATGTTATTTCCCCAGCATAAAAAAGATTGATTCTTAGTAATTAGTTTTTTTAAATTTATCGATGAATCAAAATCTTAATAAAAAAGGAGGCCTTAGCCTCCTCTATAATTTAATCAAATTTTAATCTTTTTGTACAGAACCAAAAATTTTATCGCCAGCATCCCCAAGACCAGGAACGATATAACCATTCTCGTTTAAACCGTTATCCACAGCTGCGGTAAAAATGACAACATCAGGGTGTGCTTCTTCCACACGTTTAATGCCTTCTGGTGCTGCAACCAAAACCATCACTCGGATATCTTTACAACCACTCGCTTTAAGCACATCAATAGCAGCAACCAATGATGAACCAGTCGCAAGCATTGGATCAATAATCATCGCTATACGGTTTTGTACGTCAGGTACCAATTTCTTATAGTAAGTACGTGCTTCTAATGTTTCCTCATCACGCTCTAAACCAAGAACAGAAACTTTTGCACTAGGAATAAGATTTAAGAAACCATCAAGCATACCAATGCCAGCACGTAAAATTGGTACAACAGTAATTTTTTTACCTGCAATACGCTGTGTTGTCACCGGGCCATTCCAGCCATTAATTTCGTGATCTACAACAGGTAAATCTTTGGTTGCTTCGTAAGTCAGTAACATTGTGACCTCTTGCGCTAACTCACGGAAGTTCTTCGTGCTGATATCTGCACGGCGTAATAAACCTAATTTATGACGAATGAGCGGATGACGAATTTCTTGGATTGGCACGGGAGAACACCTGAAGCATAAATGTAAATTCTGTCTATTATAAATGTTTTTAATATAAGAAATAAGAAAAGCCCTCAATGAATGAGGGCTTTTTTTGTTAACAACAATAGTTTTTTTAGATTAATCGATCAACTATTGAAGAACGATATGTAATGGCGCGATCAATTGTGCTTGATTTGCCATCGCAATGACTGGATCTGGATATACACCGATTACAAGCACTGCAAGCGCAGCAAGCAATACCATAATACCACCCACTTTTTGACCCCAATGTTTATCAGCATCAATACGTGGAGTGTCTGGTGGCGTCATATACATGACGATCATGACACGTAGGTAATAGTATAGACCAATACCAGAACCCACAATAATCATCGCAGCGAAGAACCAATGTGCTTCAGACACAACTGTCATGATCAGCATGAATTTACCGATGAAGCCTGCAGTTAACGGAATACCTGCAAGAGATAGCATCATCACAGTCAGTGTTGCCGTCAATACTGGACGACGCCAGAATAGACCACGGTAGTCTGCAAGTGATTCTGCTTCGTCATTGTTGTTGTATGGGCTAGACATCAACGCTACAGCACCAAACGCGCCAATCGTCGTTAATACATACGTTAATACATATAAACTTACTGACGTTAAGCTTAAGAAAGATGTCGTAACAACAGCAAGGAATAAGTAACCAAAATGCGCAATTGACGAGTATGCCAAAATACGTTTTAAGTTCACTTGTTTCACTGCAAGCATGTTACCAATCAAGATTGATAACACTGCAATGACGATCAAAATCGTTTTGATCGATTCGATACCAATTACTCCTGAAGACAGTAAGTAACGTACGAATAAACCAATCATTGCGACTTTAGCTACAGTAGCAAGGAATGTTGCAATTGGTGCTGGAGCACCTGCATACACATCTGGCGTCCATTTATGGAATGGCGCTAAAGACAATTTAAATGCAACAGCTGCGATGATTAAACCAAGACCTAAGATTCCAAATACAGTGGTAAGTTTCTCACCAAATTGAGGAATATAAGCTTGCAGCGCCATCATCAATTGAGGATCTTGAGACTTAGTTAACGCCCAGAACATATCATCCACTTGACCCGCAAATGATAATGAACCTAGAACTGAGTAAACATAAGCCATACCCATCAACAACATTGCAGAAGCAGTTGCTGAAAGTACAAGATATTTAATACCCGCTTCGAGTGACTTACCGCGTTGGTAGGTATAAGCAATCAGACCGTACACTGGAATCGACATTAACTCTAAGCTAATGAAGAATGATGCAAAGTGTGAACTTGTTACCATTAACATTGCCCCTGAAACAGAGATCAACATTAATAGATAAAGTTCTTCACGATTATCTTTATAGGTTTCGATATATGCATGTGACAGTGTGCAACAAGCCAATGCAGCAATCAAAATAATCACTTGATAGAACAGACCAAAAGCATCAACCATAAATAGGTTCATGACATTTGGTGAGATCTGAGAACCTGTAAACAACGTGAATAGAATATTCAACAATGCAAGGTTAAGACCGATAACAGATACTGTCGCAATTAAATTATGATTACGTTTGATTGCAGTCAAAATCATTACGATGATTGCTGTTAAAGCAACAATCATCACAGGAGCTAATGGCATTAGCTCAGAAAATGATAGTGTGAAGTTCATGACTTATTGCATCTCCACATTTTCGAGTTGAGTTGTGGCTTGTTCAACCACTTCAACTACTTCTTGTACTGGAATGTAGCTATTCGCAATCCAAGCCAAACTTGATTCTGAAATATCAAGGAAGCTTTGTGGATACAAACCAAGCCATAACAGACCGAACGCACAAATTAACAAAATACCAAGCTCACGCGCATTAAGATCTTTTAATGGGTTCGCATAGTGTTGTTTTTGCTCTTCGTTTGGCACACCAAATAACGCTTTATGAATCAGGATTAAACCATATAGACCCGCAAATACTAAGCTGATCGCAGCAATAATCGTGAATGTAGGGAATTGAGCAAATGCACCCATCAAGATGAGGAACTCACCAATGAAGTTACCTAAGCCAGGGATACCTACAAGCGCAGCAATAAAGAACATCAAAAAGAATGGTAAATACTGGAATTGACCACGAATACCACCCATCAAGCGTAAATCACGTGTGTGAAGACGCTCATACACTTGACCACACATAATGAATAATGCTGCTGACGATAAACCGTGAGCCAACATCATGATCATCAGACCTTGGAAAGTCAGGATGTTACCTGCGTAGATTGCAAGTAAAACAAAGCCCATGTGTGAAATCGACGTATACGCCAACAAACGTTTCATATCGGTTTGCTGGAAAGCACACCAAGCACCGTAGAAGATACCGATTAAACCGAAAATGATTGCTACATCAGCAAACTGTGCTGAAGCAACTGGGAAGAATGGAATGACGAAACGAAGTAAACCGTAAGCCGCTGTCTTAATTAAGATACCCGCAAGGTCTACAGAACCTGCTGTAGGTGCTTGTGCGTGCGCGTCTGGTAACCAACCATGCAATGGGAATACTGGAAGTTTGACCGCAAAACCAATAAACAAACAAATCATAAATGCAAAGGCAATTGATGACGTTTGTGGGTTAGCATCCAATGTATTCGCAACAGCGAGTAAATGGTTATAACTGAAGCTGATTGTATCTGTCATCATGAAACCGTAGATCACAAGACCTAAGATACCAATCAACATGATCAGACCAGCCACCTGCGTGTAAATAAAGAATTTAGTCGCAGCGTAAACACGAGATTTACCAGAAGCACCTTTGTGGCCCCAGAGTGCAATCAAGAAGTAGATTGGAACGAGCATCATCTCCCAGAAGAAGAAGAACAAGAACAAATCAACAGCCAAGAATACACCGATCACGCCACCTAAAGACCATAAAAGGTTTAAGTGGAAGAAACCAACGTTCTTCTGAATTTCACCCCAAGAACAGCCAACCGCCAATACACCTAGTAAAGCAGTTAAACCGACCATTAGAAGTGAAAGACCATCCACCGCTAAGTGGATGTTAATGCCAAGGGTTTGAATCCAAGGTACATAGAACTCTGCAGACCAAGTCGGTACAGTTTCACCAATTTGGTAGCTGTAGGTACCTGATTGCCATAAAGCAACGGTGATGCCCAAAGTAATGAGCATACCCACAAGTGCGATATAACGTGGTAGGTGTTGATCTAATTTATCAACGACCCAACAAATAAAACCAGCAATGAACGGAATGAGGATCAGCGCGGGTAAATACCAGTTATTGATGTTTTCCATCTTATTTCCCCACGATCTGAGTCACGATCAGAATCATGATAATCACCACGATACCGAACGCCATGCTCGATGCGTACTCACGCAAAGAACCTGTTTGACGTGAACTAGTGAAGCTATGACCACCTTTAACAATCGCTGGCAATACAAGCCATACGCCATCAATCGGGTCACGACCAATCATTTTTGCAATAAATAAGTAAGGTTTTACAAACACAAGGCCATATAACGCATCGAAACCAAGCGCATTACGACAGATATTTGCAAGTCCAGCACCCAATGAAGTGCGAGCAAAACCTTGAACTGCTTTATAAGCAAAAGCAAATAAGACAACACCAACCGCTAAACCAGCAAGTGCGATTGCAATAGCGACATATTCTGCACCATGCGCACCAGCTTCTAGCGCTTCAGGAATAACAAATGCAGGGATTTGTGCAGCATCAAGAATACTCATGACTGGTGCTTTAAGTACGATTGCCAAACCTGTAGAAAGGACAGCAAGAATCGCTAAAGGAGCCCAGTAAGTTGCACCTTTGATTTCGTGATATGGCGTTTTCTCTTCGCCAAAGAACACAATCCAAATTAAACGGAAAGTATAGATTGATGTTAAGAATGCACCAGCAACACCGACCCAATACAATGTATTGAATACAGGTAAGCCTGCGATATGACTTTGTGTCCACACAGCCGCCAAGATTGCGTCTTTTGAGAAGAAACCAATCGTTAAGAATGGAATCGCTGCTAAGGCACCGCCACCGATCGCGAAACAAGCAAATAAGAATTTATTACGCTTGAACAAACCACCCATTTTGAAAATGTTTTGTTCGTGATGGTATGCAAGAATCACCGCACCTGATGACAAGAACAACAACGCTTTGAAGAATGCGTGTGTCAACATGTGGAATAGACCAGCTTGGTATGCTTCAGCACCTACAGCCATAAACATATAACCCAACTGACTCATGGTTGAGTAAGCAAGAATACGTTTGATGTCGGTTTGAACCAGTGCAGCAAAACCTGCAACTAATAATGTCACCGCTCCTGTGATTGAGATAAACACCATGACTTCTGGTGCCATTTCAAATACAGAGAACATACGGCAGCATAGGTAAACACCTGCTGTAACCATGGTTGCAGCATGGATTAATGCAGATACTGGTGTAGGACCCGCCATCGCGTCTGCTAACCATGTTTGTAATGGGATTTGCGCAGATTTACCTGCAGCACCCAAGAACAACATTAACGCAGTCCAAATGGTTAACGATGAGCTTTGTGTCATTACCACAGGCGCAGCAGCAACGATTTCAGCAATATTCAATGTTCCAAATTGTTGGAAAATTAAGAATAATGCGATGAGTAAGAAAACGTCACCGATACGTGTCACGGTGAATGCTTTAATTGCAGCAGCACCATTTGCTGGATTTTGGTAATAATAACCAATCAGCAAGTATGAGCACAGACCAACACCTTCCCAACCTAAGAATAACAACGCAAGGTTGTCACCCAACACAAGCAATAACATACTTGCAACGAATAGGTTGAAATAAGAGAAGAAACGTGCAAAGTCTTCTTCACCACGCATATACCATGATGCAAAGATATGAATTAAGAAACCCACACCCGTAATCATGCCAAGCATAAGTAAAGATAAACCATCTAAGTGCAAGCTAATGCCTGGTTCAAAACCACCCACACTGAACCAAGTCCAAAGGTGAGTCACTTGAGATGTTTCACCGCTGTTGATGAAATTCATACCAGCCAATAATGCACATAGTGCTGAAAGACCAACTGAACCCACACCAATAATGGCAGCTACAATTTCAGGAAGCTTATTACGCCCTGCCGCTAAAAGGATAAAACCAATGAGCGGAAATAATATGGTTAATGCTAATAAACTCATCCGCGCATCTCACTAGCAGCATCTACATCCAAATGATGGAAGCGATGATAGAACTGAAGGACGATCGCAAGCCCGATACACGCTTCTGCCGCAGCAAGCGTTAAGATCAAGATAAACATGATCTGACCATCTGGTTGCACCCATGCACTACCAGCGAGGACGAATGCAAGCGCTGCTGCATTCATCATGATCTCAAGGCTCATTAACATAAATAAAAGGTTGCGTCGCACCATTACACCGTAGAAACCGAGTGCAAAAAGAATGGTTGCAACAATCAAACCATGCTCTAAAGGGATATTACCCATTATTCTTTTTCCTCTTCTGCACTTGGTTCACGTTTGCCTAAGTGGAATGCAGCAACTAACGCAGCAAGCAATAACATTGCGGCAACTTCAACCAATAATAAATATTGTGTAAAGAGTGCTTGACCAACTTCTTTAGGGCCTACAACTTCTGTACCCATTAAAGGACCAGAAATGCTGTGCTCTGAAGTCATTGTCCAAACTAAAACCAGACCCATTAAAAAGCTCATCAATGCAGGGTAAGCCCAAGCATCAGATGTTAACCATTTACGTTCTTGTTCAACTGTTTGAGAACCAAGGTTCAACATCATCACAACGAAGACGAAAAGAACCATAATTGCACCAGCGTAAACAATAATCTCAAGTGCACCTGCAAATGGTGCACCCACGATCATGAACATACCAGCAACTGCAAGTAACGAAACGATTAAGCTTAAAAGTGCGTGTACTGGATTCGCATTAGTCACAACACGAACCGTAGAAACGATGGCCACAAGTGCCATCAAATAAAATGGCCACATCATGGTAATAAGCTCCGTACATCGACAGGTGCGCTTTCACGCTGAGCCTGACCTTTGTCTTTACCAGCTACAGCCATACCAGTTACACGGTAGAAGTTATAGTCTGGATATTTACCAGGACCAGAAATGAGTAAGTTTTCTTTCTCATAAACTAAGTCTTGACGAACGTATTCACTGAGTTCGAAATCAGGTGTCATCTGAATAGCAGTTGTAGGACATGCTTCTTCACACATACCGCAGAAAATACAACGAGAGAAATTGATACGGAAAAATTCCGGATACCAACGACCATCTTCTTTTTCAGCTTTCTGTAATGAAATACAGCCAACAGGGCAAGCTACAGCACACAAGTTACAAGCTACACAGCGCTCTTCACCATCTGGGTCACGTGTCAATACGATACGGCCACGGAATCGTGGTGGAACGATTTCTTCAGCTTTAACTTCAGGGTATAAAATAGTGTCACGTTTACGTGTTGCGTGGCTAAATACCATCCACAACGAACGTACAATTGACCCAAACCCAGCTAGAATTTTATACATAATGTTCTCCCTGCTGTCCTAGGCCTGATTCATCAGAATCACAGCACCAGTCACCAACAAGTTGACCAACGCTAAAGGCAAACAAATCTTCCAACCAAAGTTCATCACTTGGTCATAACGTGGACGCATTAATGAACCACGTGCCAAGACAAACATCATCACAAAGAATGCTGTTTTAATCATGAACCAGAATGCTGGAGGTAGGAAATCTAGACCAAATGGTGCTAACCAACCACCGAAGAATAAGGTTACGATCAAAGCTGAGATCAGGACAACGTTGACGTATTCCGCAACGAAGAACATCCCCCACTTCATACCACCATATTCGACATGGTAACCTTCCGCCAATTCTTGTTCCGCTTCTGGTTGGTCAAATGGGTGACGATGCGTTACCGCAACTCCTGCAACCACGAAGATGAGGAAACCTAAGAATTGTGGAATAACAAACCATACATCTTTTTGAGCTTCTACGATTTCACGCATGTTGAATGAGCCTGCAATTGCAACCACACCCATCAACGAAATACCTAAGAAGACCTCATAAGAAATCGTTTGCGCTGCTGAACGAAGACCACCGAGTAATGCATATTTGTTGTTTGATGACCAACCACCAAATAAAACTGCATACACTGCAATACCCGCCATTGCCATAAAGAACAATAGACCGATACTCATGTCTGCAACACCTAAATAAGGTGATACAGGGATAACCATGAACGATAACACCGCAGTTGCCATCGCAACTGCTGGAGCTAAACGGAAAGTCAATTTATCTGCAAACTTTGGTGTCCAGTCTTCTTTGAACATGATCTTCAGCATGTCGGCAACAATCTGGAACATACCCCCAGGACCTACACGGTTTGGACCGTAACGGTCTTGCCATAAGCCAAGTAAACGACGTTCAATGAAAGACATCAACGCAGCAATCAAAACTACAACGAGCAAGATCACAATCGCTTGAACTACAGAGTAGGCAATTGGCCAGTTCTCAGCCCAAAGCGGCGTTTGACGGATTAATTCTTGTTCCATGAATTATGCTCCTACCGCGACTGATACAGGCTCAGCTAACGATACCGTTGGCGCGAGACCAATTGGGTAACCAATATAACCTGTAGGTAAATATTCAATGACTTGAACAGGAAGAACGATCGAAGCCTCACCTGCTTTCACAGTAATGTTTTGGCCGTCTTTCACATTCAAGCGCGCTGCATCTTGCTCACCCACTGCAAATACCGCCTCTGGAATACGGGACTCCATTGCAGGTGTTTTCACTGTGAATTCACCAGAACCAAAAATATGATGCATTGGAACAAGGCGGAAACTCTCAGCATTTACAAGAACTGGTGCTGGTGCAACGTATGTGCGTGCTGGTAATTTCGCAAGGCGATCAAATAAACGAATACCTGAATCACCGCCTTTTAAAGAACCACCCACTGATTCTTGAAACTTATTCCAAGCTTGTGGTGAGTTCCACCCTGCTGACCACGCAAATGGAACTAACGCTGACGGCGTTTGGTTCCCGACATAACCTTCCATAGAGAATGTTAATGCAGAGTCTTGATCTGTTGGTTGTTTAGGCTCATGAACAGACAACGGCGCACGAAGTGAAGTACGACCAGAGTAACGACGTGGTTCACGTGCCACTTTAAGACCATGGACACGGAAACCAGCATCTGGTGCTACATCTTGAATCGCTTCAAGCGCAGGTACATTCTTGGCAACTGATTCGATGACATCATCAAGCACAGTCCAAGAAATTGCTTTGCCTTTCACGCCAGTTTCAATGGCATGTAACCAACGCCAAGATTCTTTGATCGCAAGTTCTGGTTTGTAGTAACTTGGGTCATATACTTGATAGAAACGTTGTGCACGGCCTTCTTGAGATACCACAGTACCGTCACCTTCAGCAAAGCTCGCTGCAGAAAGAACGATATTCGCTTTTTTCACCGTTTCAGTTTCTGAATGGTCAAGCACGATCACGTCTTTACCAGACAAAGCAGCATCTACTTGCGCCGCAGGTAAACGACGATAAAGGTCGTTTTCTACAATCACGACAGTGTCATAGTCTTGTGCAAATGCTTGCTCAAGGCTGTTACCACCAAAGATTGCTAAGCCCATTGAGTTCACTTCAGGAACAGTCAATGTTAGACCCGCATTGCCCAGATTCTGTGCAACTTGTGCAGCAGCTTCCATAATTGCAGCTTCTTGCAAGCTTGTACCAGAGATAATCAATGGTTTTTTTGCAGCTTTTAAAGTGTCAGCAATGGTTTGAGCAAATGCTTTTGCATCTTCTTCTAAACCAGTAATACTTTCACCTTTCACCGCCGCAGCAACAGCGAAACCTAAACGTGCGATATCATTTGGAGAAGCAACGACTTCACCAGTAGCTACGTCAGATAAACGTGTTTGAGTCGCAGCCAAGATATAAATCGGTGATTTTTCGTCTTGAGCAATACGTTGTACTGGCTCAGCCAACCATTCTTGTGTACGGCGTTCTGCAGCCATTTCTTTGGCTTTGTTCTTCGCAGCTTGGCGTACAGACAATGCCATGCGTGGTGCAGTTTGTGTTAAATCTTCACCGAGAATTAAGACAGCATCGTAACTTTCAATTTCACGCATACCTGGGTTATATACACCCTCGGTTTGCATAATAGATGCAGCAAGTTCAACCAAGTTTTGCTCTTTTTGAGACATACCTGTTGAATAGTTTGCTTGTCCAACCAATTCACGAAGCGCAAAGTTAGACTCAAGAGATGCACGTGGAGAACCAATACCCAACACTTTTTTGCCTTGGATTTTCTCAATCACGGTGTCTAGCGCTGTATCAACTGAAACAGTTTCAACATTTGAACCTGAACGGAATTGCGGTTGACGTGGACGGTCTTCACGGTTCACATAACCCGTACCGAAACGGCCTTTATCGCACAGGAAGTATTGGTTGACTTCACCGTTAAAACGGTTTTCTACACGGCGTAATTCACCATAACGCTCACCCGGAGAGATGTTACAACCTGAAGAACAGCCTTGGCAGACGCTTGGCGCATACTGCATGTCCCATTTACGGTTATAACGTGCAGAGTGTGTTTTGTCTGTGAATACGCCCGTCGGACATACTTCAGTTAAGTTACCCGAGAATTCAGACTCTAAAGTACCTGATTCTGGACGACCAAAATAAACACGTGAAGCGTTTGCATACACACCGAAGTCTGTACCACCTGCGTAGTCTTTATAGTAACGAACACAACGGTAACATGCGATACAACGGTTCATCTCGTGTGCAATGAACGAACCAAGTTCTTGGTTGTAATGCGTACGTTTCGTGAAACGGTAACGACGACGGTCATGTTGTGTCATCACAGTCATATCTTGGAGGTGACAGTGACCACCTTCCTCACAGACTGGACAGTCATGTGGGTGGTTCGTCATCAAGAATTCAACAATAGACGCACGGAAATCTTTTGCTTCTTTGTCTTCAATCGAGATGTAGGTATTGTCAGCTGCAGGTGTCATACATGACATAACTAAACGACCGCGAGTATCTTCTGGATTCGCGTATTGAGTTACAGCACATTGACGGCAAGAACCGACAGAACCTAAGGATGGATGCCAACAAAAGTACGGGATATCAATACCCAAAGACAAGCATGCTTGTAGCAAGTTCTCTGAGCCATTGACTTCATACGATTTGCCATCGACATGAATTGTAGCCATAGTCGAATTCCTTAAGCTTGTTCTACGTTGCTAACTTGAGCAGCGGCATTCACCACTTTCGCTTCAAATTCGCCACGGAAATATTTGAGTGCACCCATGAGTGGTTCCATAGCACCAGGAGCGTGAGCACAGAAAGTCTTACCAATCCAAAGCTTACGTGTAAGCTCTTGCAAATGATCGATGTCTTCTTTCTTGCCTGTACCATCTTCAAGTGCTTTAAGCGCTTTAACCGCCCAAGGTAAACCATCACGACATGGTGTACAGAAACCACATGATTCACGCGCAAAGAATTCTTCTAAGTTACGTGTTGCTGAAACCATACATTGAGTTTCATCAACCACCATGAGCAAACACGTACCTAAACGCGAACCTGCTTTCATGATGCTTTCCGCATCCATTGGAAGATCGATGTGTTCAGCTGCCAAAAAGTCAGTTGATGCACCACCTGGTAACCATGCTTTAAGCTTTAAGCCATCACGCATACCACCCGCATGATCCTCAATCACTTCACGTGCAGTTGTACCGAATGGAAGCTCCCATAGACCTGGGAATTTCACTTTACCTGATGCACCATAAATTTTAGTGCCAGGATCTTTCGACTTACCTGCAGATAAATTGATATACCACTCAGGACCACGCAGCATAATTGCTGGTAAGTTATTGTAGGTTTCTACGTTGTTAACAATCGTAGGACGACCCCAAGCACCTGCAACTTGTGGGAATGGTGGTTTTGTACGTGGATTTGCACGGCGACCTTCAAGCGAGTTGATCAATGCAGTTTCTTCACCACAGATATAACGACCCGCACCAGTGTGCACATGTAGTTCAAAGTTCCAGCCAGAACCAAGGATGTTTTCACCCAAGTAACCTTTGGCACGAATTTGCTCTAAAGCTTGGTTCAAATACTTCGCAGCTTCGATGTATTCACCACGGATAAAAATATAACCATGGGTTGCTTCGAGTGTATAACCTGCAATTAACATCCCTTCGATCAATTGATGAGGAAGTTTTTCCATCAACAAACGGTCTTTGAATGTACCTGGTTCCATCTCATCGGCATTACAAATCAAGTAACGAGGACCTGAATTGTCATTTGGCGCCATGAGCGACCATTTAATCCCTGCAGGGAAACCAGCACCACCACGACCTTTAACAGTCGCTGCTTTAATGATTTCCAATACATCTTTAGGCGGCATTGTGAGTGCTTTCTTGAAACCCTCATACCCTTCAAGAGATTCATAGTCTTCTACACTATGAACAAATTCTTGCTTGCTCAAACGCCATGTTAATGGGTGAGTTTCTGGGTTACCGTCGCCATAAATCGGTTTTGGTTCAGTATTCATACATACTTCTCCAATAACTGTTTCACTGAAGAAACTTCTACTAGACCGTGAGTATCTTCATTAATCATCAAGGTTGGACCCTTATCACAGTTTCCTAAACAGCAAATCGGGAGCAAAGTAAAACGACCATCAGCAGTCGTTTGACCAAATGAAATCCCGAGTTCGCGTTGGAATGCTTCTGCTAAAGTTTCTGCACCCATCAAGAAGCAAGCAATAGAATCACAAAGCAAAATTACGTTGCGACCTACTGGCTGGCGGTAAATACGGTTATAGAATGTTGCCACACCTTCCAAATCAGCGAGGCTCATTGACAACATCTGCGCAATCGCATTCATTTGCGCATCATCCACCCAACCATTACGACGTTGAACGCATTTAAGCGCATCTAAACATGCCGCACGTGGGTATGGGTAATGACCAATGTGATGCTCGATTTCGTGGATTTCTTCCGCAGTTAAAATCCCTTCGACATTCACACGTGGCTTTTTATCAGTCAAAATCATCATAATGCGTACCCCTTAGCGATCCACGTCAGCCATTACGACATCAATCGTCGCTAAATAAATGATTAAGTCAGATACAAGACTGCCGTTAATTACAGAAGGAATTTGCTGTAAGTGCGTGAAGGTTGGTGTACGAATACGGGTACGGTAACTCATCGTTGACTTGTCTGAAGTCAAGTAGTAGTTAGATGCACCTTTTACCACTTCCGCCATAACAGATGCTTCACCTGCTGGCATGACAGGACCCCATGACACGCTTAAGAAGTGCGTAATCAAAGTTTCAATGTCTTGTAGTGTCTTATCTTTCGGTGGTGGAACAGCCAATGGGTGATCCGCTTTATAAGGACCAGATGGCATGTTATCCAAGCACTGCTTGATGATTTTTAAAGATTGTTCGATTTCACGGTAGTGAACGATCACACGTGCATATGCATCGCCTTCGTACTCTACAGGCACTTCGAAGTCGTAATTTTCATAACCGCTATATGGACGATATTTACGTACGTCAAAATCAATACCTGTTGCACGTAAACCTGTACCTGTTACACCCCATGCCAATGCAGATTTTGCATCGTATTGAGCAACATTACGGGTACGACCTTCAAATACCGAGTTTTTCAGTGCTGCAGTATGATATTCCTTCAAACGTTTAGGCATCCAATCCAAAATTTCACGGATCAAATGTTGCCAATTGTTTGGAAGATCATGTGCTGTACCACCGATACGGAACCATGCTGGGTGCATACGGTAACCAGTGATTGCTTCAATCGCGTCATAGATCTTTTGACGATCGGCGAACATATAGAATACAGGGGTCATACCGCCGGCATCCTGAATCGCTGTACCGATGTAAAGCAAGTGGTTATTAATACGGAATAGTTCCGACATCATGACACGAATACATTGTGCACGTTCTGGCACAGTGATCCCTGCCATCTGCTCCACACCCATCACATAAGGCATGTTTTGCGCACAACCACCTAAGTAGTCAACACGGTCTGTATACGGAATGAATGAATGCCAAGTTTGACGTTCAGCCATCTTTTCCACACCACGGTGGTGATAACCGATATCTGGCACACAGTCTTTCACTTCTTCGCCATCTAACTGCAAGATCACACGGAATGCACCATGCGCAGATGGATGGTTAGGACCCAAGTTCAGGAACATGAAGTCTTCATCAGCATTACCGCGTTTTAGACCCCAATCTTCAGGCACAAAACGTAAATGCTCTTGTTCGAAATCTTGTTTCGCTTGGTTCTGACGATAAGGTGTGTATTCAGTCGCACGTGCAGAATATTCTTTACGCAACGGATGACCTTCCCAATACGTTGGCAATAAAATACGACGGAGCATTGGATGCCCTTCGAAGTTAATGCCGAACATATCGTAAGCTTCACGTTCGTACCAGTTGGCATTTGGCCAAATGTTGGTTGCTGTTGGAATATTGAGATCAGACTCATTCAACGCAACTTTAATACGAATATCCGTATTACGCTCTAGTGACAACAAGTGATAGAACACAGTGAAGTCAGACGCAGGTAACCCATCGCGGTGAGTACGTAAACGCTCATCTACCGCTGACAAGTCAAACAACATCACGTAAGGACGTGACACTGTACGCAAGAACATTAATACGTCTTGTACACGTGAGCGCTCAACCCAGACTGTTGGAAAGTCTTCAAAAGTCGTTTGCACGTAGAAATTCTCACCAAACTTGGTTTTGAGCTCTTCTACAATTGCAAATGCTGGGCGTGAATCAACTGGAGTTGATTCTGGCATAGCAATGTCAGTTTCAGCCATTGGCTTGGCTTCCTATTTAATACAAATTCATTCAACCAAAACGACAATTACACCCAAGCGGGTGCATCAATATTATTTGCCGTTAAGATTATTTAATTTCATCCATAGAGCGTAAGTGTTTTACTGCAATACGTTCAGCATTCTTACGGTCACGTTCAGGCTGCATCTTTGGCTTATAAACTGGCTTAAGATCATCACCGATCACCGCAGAAAGCGGACGACGCTCTAATTGAATTTGGTCTTGCAATAACATCAACGCTTGGATTAATGCTTCAGGACGCGGTGGGCAACCTGGAATATACACATCCACTGGAATGATTTTATCGACACCTTGTACAACCGAGTAAATGTCATACATACCGCCAGAGTTTGCGCATGCACCCATTGAGATCACCCATTTAGGTTCTAACATTTGCTCATAAAGGCGTTGAATTACAGGTGCCATCTTGACGAAGCATGTACCCGCTACAATCATCAAGTCCGCTTGACGTGGTGAAGCACGAATTACTTCGGCACCAAAACGTGACAAGTCATGCACGCCTGTTAAAGTCGTTGCATACTCTACGTAGCAGCAAGATGTACCAAAGTTGAACGGCCAAACTGAGTTTTTACGACCCCAGTTTACTGCTGTATGCGCCAAATCCTCTAAACGAGTCATGAACACATTCTTATTCACTTCTTCTTGTAGAAGCGGATCTTCTACAACGATACGCTCTTGAAGTGGATACTGATCAGCATCCGGATTCGCACGGGTTAATGTATATTTCATCCCGTATTACTCCTTATCAGATGATGTAGTCGTTGGCGAAGCTTTTACACGACCAGATGATTGCGCTGGAATTTGACCTGTAGGGTCAACCACCAACTCCTCAATTGAGTTGAAGCGAGTAATTTCTGCGAGATCCATATTTGGCGAACCAATTTTAGGTTTAATCCCTGCTGCTTTACGCTTATCAGATGGCGCCCAATTTAATGCACCAGTAGACAACTCATAAATCAAGCCAACGAGTAAAACTAAAATAAATACAGCTGCTGCTGCAAAACCGATCCAACCCACTTCACGAACTGACGCAGCCCATGCATAGAGATAGAGCGCTTCTAAGTCAAACACAACGAAGAAGATTGCAACCAAATAGAATTTTGCAGATAGACGAATTCGTGCTCCACCAGCACTAACTACGCCTGACTCGAACTGCTCTTGCTTAGCACGTCCCCACGATTTACCCCCTAGGAGTAGCGGGACAGTGAGCATAAAGACGCATAAAAATGTAACGCCGATCACGAAGGCAATTATTGCCCAATCGTATGGAGTAATGGCACTCATGCGGGGATAACTCCTGGCAGGCCTATTTATTAACAAAGAATGTATGTATTGGCCTTCAAATACACCAAACACAAAATTAATCCCGCCAATTGTACCTGATTTATGATTTCTGTTGCTAGCCAATCCCTCTAAGTCTTTAGGATGAATTTTGCCCTTTTTCCAGATTTCATGGTGATTAAAGTCAATAAAACCTTATTTAATCGTAGAAAGTTATCAAGGTGATAAAACTGATTATTTTTTCCGAATAATCATTCAAAAAATTCAAGCGGCGTCAATCCAGACACTATCACTTTTTTAGTTTTACCATTCGTGTTAGGTCAGCTTTTTTTGCACCAATATGGCTCAATTAATTTTGATTTATTCTATTTTAAAAGTTTTAAATTTTAATTGCTTACAATGTTTTAATTAACTTTATACAAATCGTGCTGATTTTCGTTATATGCTCAATTAAATAATAAGGAGAAGATCTATGAGTCTAGAATTCACACACAAACCTAACTATTTTTTATTTGCTCAGTTGATCGTCCATCATTTAGACAGCTATATCAAAAAACATCCTGATGCAACGAATGCTATTTTTGATTTACGCGATATTTATCAAATTTTCCGCCAAGACCTCGCCTCTACAACCACTAATCTTGATGCTATTCTCAACATCGCAGATGAATATACAGTTGAGACCATTCACGGGGATCAAAAACTGATTAGCAATTATCATATTGATGCAACCAATAACAGTTTACTGATCGATTTCAATGCCGATGCCTTAAATGCACTTAAACAAGGAAAACGCATTATTGAACCGAATGCCAATAATTACCAATAAAAAGCAATATAAAATATAAAAAAAGCGCTTAATCGCGCTTTTTTAATTCTTGCTTTATTCTGATGTTTGACTGGTTTGAACAATCTTCTTCTTTTTAAATCTTTTAGCTGGCCATTGCATAGTAAATCGTGCACCGCCCATTTTAGGACTTTGATCCACTTGAATCGAACCGCCAAACCAATAAGCGATTCGACTTACAATAGACAAGCCTAAACCATATCCGCCTGAGGCACGTGTACGACTATCATCCAAGCGAGCAAAAGCTTCAAAGACTCGCTTACGATCCTCTTCTGGAATCCCCGGACCATCATCTTCAACTGAAATATACGCCATTCCCTGAGCATCAATTCCACCAGTGATCAGCACTGTATCATCGCAGTATCGGATCGCATTTCCGACTAAGTTTTGTACTACACGATGTAAATAACGGCGTTCAGCATCCACCACCAAAGCTTGTAATGGCAAATGTAATTGAATATTTTTATTGGTTTTTAATGCTTTAGTTTCAATAGCGACTTGCTCAAGCACTTCGTATAGTCGAATTTCCTCAAAATCAATAGAAGGCATGCCTTGCTCAAGCTTGGCATAGGTCATAATTTCATCAATGAGGGTATTTAAAGCCTCAATGTCTTTATCAATCATTTCTACTTGTTGCTGACGATACTCATAATCCTCTTCATCAACCAACATTTCCATACCAAAGCGAATACGTGCGACTGGCGTTCGCAGTTCATGTGATACAGCTCTCATTAGCTCTCGCTGGGCTTCGATCAAACGCTGTATATGATCTGACATACTGTTATAACTGGCTGCCAAATGTGCTAACTCATCATATCCTTCGACAGGAACGCGAACGGACATATCCCCTTTTTGCATAACATTTAAGGCTGAGTTAACTTGCTTCAACTTGCGTTGCATTGGGACAATCAGACCATACACACCAAGCGACAAAATGAACATACTCAGCAAAGTAATCCCTGCCGCCAATTGGAATGGCATCCAATTGAACATTGGCACTGGTCCCATCACCAATACATCACCAGACGAATTCGTCATTGGAGAAATGACTGAAATCGTAGTACCACGAATGCTAGCGCTATCCTGATACAGGATAACCCCTTGATCCGCACGTAAACGACCAATTTGCTCGGAATCCAAATTGAGATCAGACAGATTTTGAATGCTTAAATCATAAGAAAAGTGTTGCTTAATTTTTGCAAGATATTCCCTTTCCTGACCTGGATAATAAACCAAGTATTCCCATACAAAGATTGGCAAGGCCTTCATTTGACGCTCACCAATATTATCCACTTTCACATAAAGTAAATGCTCAGGGTCATCCATTAAACCAATAATGACATACGCAATACTTTCTTTGGCGTCATACCGCACCACTGCTTTGCGCTTTTCTAAACGGTATTTTTCGGTGCGTGAAAGTTCGACTTTATCAGATTCTAGATAATAGATTGGAAGTTCGAGCAAATCAGATGCATCTGATATCCAATCCATTCTTTGTTGCATGGTTTGTTGTCTTGAAACACCCTCGCTAATGACGTACGAAATCCCATCAGTCAATGACTCACGGTATTCCTGCGCGCGTTGATAGTTGATGATTTGCACAAGCAAATAACCAAATATGGCAACCAGCACCACCAAAATGACGAGACCTGCGTAGATACGCAGGAATATACTGTGTTTAGACACTAAGGTATGACCTTCTGAGGAGTGAGGGCATTACCGCGGGGATGTGATTACATCCCGTTGGTTTCTTTAACGAATAAATATCCTTTACTACGCACGGTTTTAATACGTTTAGGATTTTCAGGATCATCACCAATTTTTGGACGGATACGAGAAATACGAACATCAATTGAGCGGTCTTGACCATCATATTCAATACCACGTAGACGCTCAAAAATGTCTTCACGTGAAAGGATACGACCAGCATTAGATGCCAACAACCATAATAAGTCATATTCTGCACTTGTGAAATCTACAAGTTCACCGTTTAAGGTTACAGAACGACCACCATTATCAATCACTAAATCATCAAATTCGATACGTTGAGCAACTTCATCCTCTGGTGTTTTGTCTGTACGACGAAGCAAAGCACGAATACGCGCTAATAGAACACGTGGCTGAACTGGTTTCGCAACATAATCGTCCGCACCCATTTCAAGACCCAATACTTGATCCATGTCTTCAGTGCGAGCAGTCAACATTAAAATCGGTTGATGATAATGTGGACGAACCTCACGACAAACAGTTAGACCATCAGCACCAGGAAGCATAACATCCAGCACCACCATATCTGGTTGCTCTGCGATAATACGACGGATTGCACGATTACCGTCTGGTTCTACCCCAACTTCTAATCCATTACGAATTAAATACTCTTGCGTTAAACGCGCAAGACGCTCGTCATCTTCAACGATCAAAATCTTTGGTAACTTTTCTTCTTGGCTCATAGAATGCCCCTATATTGTTACGATATCTGCTGATTAAACTTCACAGATTTACATCGATATGTTTTGCAATATACACACGTTTACATTGTAAACAAGAGCCTGTTCACGAAACTGATACACGAGCGTAGTCTTTTGTTATCTTTTTATTAACTATTGATAAATAGATAGTTTTGCCAAGTCGATCAATATTTTCAATCAACTTTAAACTTTCAAACACAAATCAATTTGATGATATTTTAAACAAAATATTTCAAAAAAATTATTTTCGAGAAGCAATTTGCACTTTCAGAGTTATCCACAAACTTATCTATAAGCACTCTAAAAAGTCTCTGTTATGCTTAGCACCCTGTGACGCTGACTACATAACAAAAATGGCGGAACATGGAAAAAGTATAGGGAAATTTGAGTGTTAAACTCAGAAAAAAAATTATCAAAATGTCAATATTGATCTACCCTGAAATTTACCGTATCTTGTGTCTTAATTTACATTAAACCACTAAGTCTTGTGTTTACCCTCAAATATCGCGATAGCTCATTTTTTGAGTTTTTATCCGATTCAAATGGTCCATAAGCATAAAAATGATGAGAATGGAGCGACGCTGAAATGAGCGCTAATACAACCCCTGGTCAACTTCAAGTGATTAAACGCACTGGTGATGTTGCCACTTTTGATGCAGATAAAATCTCTGTAGCAATTGGTAAAGCATTTTTGGCTGTTGAAGGTCAACCAAGTGCAGATTCGAGCAGAATTCACGATCGTATTACTCAGCTGACTGAGATGGTGATGAACACGTTTAAGCGTCGTTTACCTTCAGGTGGCACGATTCATATTGAAGAAATTCAAGATCAAGTTGAATTAGCTTTAATGCGCACAGGTGAACAAAAAGTGGCACGTGCATACGTGATCTATCGTGAACAACGTGCTGAAGCGCGTAAAGAGTTAGGTGCTCATCATCACCCTACTCTTCAGATCACAGGTCAAAATGGTCAGCTCCAACCATTAGATTTGAGTCGTTTACAAGCGAAGATTGAAAAAGCTAGCGAAGGCTTAGAAGGCATTGATGTTCAAGCGATCATCGATGAAACTGTAAAAAACCTATACAACGGTGTTAAAGCATCAGACATCTCTACAACGATGATGATGGCGACACGTACACGTATTGAACAAGAACCAAACTATACGTATGTCACTGCACGTTTGTTGCGTGACAACTTAGTTGCAACCGGTCTTGAGTTTCTTGGCCTATCTAAAGACACGCTTGAAAATGATGCGCTTGAAACCTTCTTGAAAAAAGGTGTTGAGCTAGAGCTTCTTTCTCCAGAATTATTAAATTTTGACCTTGTAAAATTAGCGGCTGCGATTAAACCAGAACGCTCTAATCAATTTACATATTTAGGTCTTCAAACATTATTTGACCGTTACTTCATCCACTCTGATGGCGTACGCTTCGAATTACCACAATTATTCTTCATGCGTGTTTCTATGGGCTTGTCGCTCAATGAAGACAACCGTGAAGATCGTGCAATCGAATTCTATAACTTACTTTCTAGCTTCGATTACATGGCATCTACGCCGACTCTATTTAACTCAGGTACATTACGTCCTCAGTTATCAAGCTGTTATTTAACAACGATTGATGATGACTTGTTCGATATTTATGGCGCTATGCGTGATAACGCAATGTTGTCTAAATGGGCAGGCGGTTTAGGTAATGACTGGACACCAGTTCGTGCCTTGAACTCATACATCAAAGGTACTAACGGTAAATCGCAAGGTGTTGTTCCATTCCTTAAAGTAGCGAACGATACAGCAGTTGCAGTTAACCAAGGTGGTAAGCGTAAAGGTGCGGTATGTGCATATCTTGAAACTTGGCACTTGGATATCGAAGAATTCCTAGAGCTTCGTAAAAACACGGGTGATGACCGCCGTCGTACACACGATATGAACACTGCAAACTGGGTTCCAGATTTGTTCATGCAACGTGTATTTGAAGATGCTGAATGGACACTCTTCACCCCGTCTGAAACACCAGATCTTCACGATTTAACGGGTGCTGAATTCGCAGAACGTTATGCTTACTACGAAAGCATTGCGAAAGAAACAGACATGTTGCATAAGAAAGTCCGTGCGAAAGACTTATGGCGCAAAATGTTATCAATGTTATTTGAAACAGGTCATCCTTGGATCACATTCAAAGACGTATGTAACTTACGTTCACCGCAACAACACGTAGGTGTGGTGCACTCTTCTAACTTGTGTACTGAAATTACATTGAACACAAGCAAAGATGAAATTGCGGTATGTAACTTGGGTTCAATCAACCTTGTTCAACACGTTCAAGGTGGTCAATTAGACCGTGAGAAACTTGCTCGCACGATTAAAACTGCAGTTCGTATGCTCGATAACGTCATCGACATTAACTACTATGCAGTTCCACAAGCGCGTAATTCAAACTTGAAACACCGTCCAGTGGGTATGGGTATCATGGGCTTCCAAGATGCACTATACGAAATGAAAATTGCTTACGGTTCTGATGCTGCGGTTGAGTTTGCAGATGAGTCTATGGAAGTGATTTCTTACTACGCGATTCAAACTTCAAGCGATTTGGCGGTTGAACGTGGTACGTATGAAACATTTAAAGGTTCATTGTGGGATCAAGGTATTTTACCAATTGACTCTCTTGAGCTCGTTGCGAAATCTCGCCCAGAACGTATGTTTGAAGTCGATCGCACACAACGTTTGGATTGGGACACGTTACGTGCCAAAGTCCAAAAAGATGGTATGCGTAACTCGAACGTGATGGCCATTGCACCGACTGCAACCATTTCAAATATTTGTGGTGTATCTCAATCTATTGAGCCAACATTCCAAAACTTATATGTGAAATCGAACTTGTCTGGTGAGTTCACTGTCATCAACCCTTACCTCGTTCGTGCATTAAAAGAACGTGGTCTTTGGGATTCTGTGATGGTCAATGACCTGAAACATTTCGAAGGTTCAGTACAAAAAATTGCGCGTATTCCTGAAGAGTTAAAAGCAATTTTCGCGACAGCATTTGAAGTTGAAGCACGCTGGATTGTTGATGCTGCATCACGTCGTCAAAAATGGATCGACCAAGCACAATCTCTTAACCTTTACATCTCTGGTGCAAACGGTAAGAAATTGGACATCACGTATAAGATGGCATGGTTACGTGGTCTTAAGACGACTTATTACCTTCGTGCATTGGGTGCGACATCTGCTGAGAAATCTACGATTAACACAGGTGCATTAAACGCAGTTAAACCTGCGACAGTTGCAACACCAGTAGCAGCAGTTGCTCAAGAAGCTAAACCTGAAGCAGCAGCGTCAGAAGAAGGCTTCGAACAAGCAGCACCTGTACCAATGGCATGTTCAATTGACAACCCTGATTGTGAGGCTTGTCAATAAGTTAACCGAATTAGGAATCAACCGAGATTTATCTCTTAATTGCGAATTAGCAATGGTTGATTCTTATGAGCGGTTAGCATAAGAATTCACTTTTGCTAATTCGTTATGAACGATTCCTTAAAAGGAATAGAACATGTCGAAAAAGCTTAAAGAATTTAAAAAGAAAGTTCGCATTGTACGCAAGGAAATTCAGATTTTTTGCTTCACATGCTTATTACCTTGCTCAGTTGCAATATTGGTTTCAATTAACCAAGCGAATGAACAAAAGATTGAAGATATTAAGCCAATTACTCAGGTAGTTACTTGATACAAATCCCCCTACATCCGCCTTTTTCAAAGGGGGACCTCCGTGGAAGCAAAAGAATTCACGGAAAATCCCTCCTTTAATAAAGGAGGGATTTGGGGAGGATTTAATTTTTTCTAACAAAAGGAAACCACCATGCCACATATGACCCATAACTATATGTTAGGACTTGCGGTACTGGTCTTTGCTTTTATTTTCTTTTACACGCCTATGGTCTATGCATTCTTAGCCATTCGCAAACAACAAAAGCGTAAGCAGAATAAGTAGTTTTTATTAAAGACGAATTACTTCTTTTGATTATGTAGTAATACAAAATCAAATCTAAGTAAATGATTACTAAAGATAGATGGTAATTAGGATATTTAGAAAAGTTTTGAGAAAAATGTTGGGGATACTGCAATATCCCCTCCACCAATCTCAGATACCCGAGAATTCGGTTGGCTCTGATAACTTCCCTGAAAGAAAGTAAATAAATCTTCGTTTACTTTGAGTTTAGAGTCAACTGTTAATTCTTATTTTCACACTAAGGCTATGTTTTTTAGGAGCTTTAAAAATGCAAATAGTTTTAATGTTGTTCAACCTCAATGTAACAGGAGATTTTTATGAGCCAATGGTGCTTAAGTTACGATCTTAAAAATAAATCACGCAGTCATTACTCTAAGATTTATCAAAAACTTGAATCATATGATTGCGAACGATTACAACAGTCGATTTGGTTGTTACAAACATCTAAATCAGCGGATGAAATCGTTAATGACTTTAGGCATTGTGTCGACCAGAATGACCGTTTAGCTGTTTTTCCAGTTGACCAAATTTTATTAAACATTCTAAAGGAGTAAATACCCCACCCATTTATTAACTTAATAAATGGTTTTGAAATAAAGAGAGGTTTATAATCTCCTCTTTATTTCAGGGGTTCATTACTTTTTTCTTAAAAGTAGGAGAATCCCATGTCTATCCTCAGTTGGGACGATTTCGAAGATGATGAACCGAAACAAACTGCACAAGCACAGCAGTCTGCGCCCATCGAACCGCAAAAAGCGCCTAATCCACAAGTGGTATCTGATGCACGCAACGAACCGACGCGTGTGGCAGCTGCACAACCCTCTCGAACCAGTTCAAACGGAACAACTAATTCAGCCGATCCGTTGGCAAGAGCATCTAACGCCTTAGAACATTTGGACGTTGCTCCAGGTCTTGAAGAGTTAGAAATGGGCGCTCAACGTGTTCAAGTTGATGATAAAGCAATGATCAACTGTCGCGCTGACTTGAACCAACTTGTACCATTTAAATATGAATGGGCTTGGCAAAAATATCTAGATGGTTGTGCAAACCACTGGATGCCACAAGAAGTTAACATGAACCACGATATCGCACTTTGGAAGTCAGAAGATGGCTTAACTGAAGATGAGCGTACCATCGTGATGCGTTCTTTAGGCTTCTTCTCTACTGCCGATTCGTTGGTTGCGAATAATTTGGTTCTTGCGATTTACCGACACATTACTAACCCAGAATGCCGTCAGTATATCTTGCGTCAATCATTTGAAGAAGCGATTCACACGCATGCTTATCAATACTGCATCGAATCTTTAGGTATGGATGAAGGCGAAGTCTTCAACATGTACCGCGAAGTTCCATCAGTTGCGCGTAAAGCTGCATGGGGCTTGAAGTACACTCAAGAATTGAGTGATCCAACATTCAAAACAGGCACCCCTGAAACAGATCAAATCTTGCTTCGCAACTTGATCGCATTCTACTGTGTTCTTGAAGGTATTTTCTTCTACTGTGGTTTCTCTCAAATCTTGTCAATGGGTCGTCGTAACAAGATGAATGGTGTTGCTGAGCAATTCCAGTACATCTTACGTGATGAGTCAATGCACTTAAACTTTGGTATCGATATGATTAACCAAATCAAGATTGAGAACCCACATTTGTGGACTGCTGAGTTCCAAGAAGAAATCATTCAAATGATTCTTGAAGGTACGATGCTTGAAATCGAATATGCACGTGACACCATGCCACGCGGTGTATTGGGTATGAATGCTGCAATGATGGAAGAATACTTGAAGTTCATTGCAAACCGTCGTTTAGCTCAATTAGGTTTACCTGAGCAATTTGCTGGTGTGAACAATCCATTCCAGTGGATGTCAGAAATGATGGACTTACGTAAAGAGAAGAACTTCTTCGAAACTCGCGTAACAGACTATCAAACTGGTGGTGCGTTAAGCTGGTAATAGATCACGCTCGTCACGCGACACATAAGTTGTCATTTGCGACACATAAAATGTCATTGCGCGACACATAAGTTGTCATTGAGAAACCGCCATTCATGGCGGTTTTTTTAACTTAACAATCCTTATATTAGTTAAAACTTATGCATGATTTAAATTATTAAAAAAATTTGAATAAAATTTTTGTTCAATTTTATCAGCTTCTAAATAAATACCTAATTCATGATAGAGATCGTTGTTCTTATAGTTACCTGAAGAATCAGAAGACATCCAGTTTAAGCTTGTGATAACAATATGATTTTTATCCCAAGCCAGCACTTTGGCATGGCTATGATTTCCAGAAGGTGGAGAATGGAGTTTTAATGCAATTTTATCGTTTTCTATACTGTTAGAAAACTTTTGCACTTGCTTATGATCAAAAATTTCTTTATCGACTGTAGAGTAAAATGCTGAAACACGTGCCCTACAAGTTGATAAACTATCCCAAATACTTCTATGTAGATTTGGGCTTATTTTATCACTTAATAAGGTAACTCTATGTTCTGCTTTCTTAGCTTCGTGTATATATCGCAAATGATGCCCTTTGAGTAAAAGTGAAACATTAATATTTTTTTCATTGTCTTGATTAGAACTAGGTTTAATACTTTGAGCCAAATCTAATAATTCTGAGCCTAAATAGTTATTAATTAATTTTGCACCAGTAGTCAAACTAGCTGATATTTGAATCATTTCTTTTGAAAAATCATTATCTTGAATAAATACAGAAGCCTCATAACGATTAAATTCTGAGAAAAACCAATTACAAGATCCTATTAACGAACAATGATTATTTTCAGTATCCCAAAGTAAATATTTAGCATGAGACCCTGTCTGGATTTCATGTAAAATAATCCTTCCATTGTAATCACAATAAAGCTTTTTAAATTGTGAGGTAATCTCTTCAAAGTTTCTTAATTCTTTTTCTCTAATATCAGGTGAATCGAAATCATCTTTACCCCATAAAATAATAACTTTAACCCCTCTGTTAACGGCATCTAATAGTTCACTTAAATAGAGATTTATTCTAGATGGACGAATAAAAGTAGAATGAATTATTAAATAGTTTTTACACTCACGAATAGCATCAAGAAATTTTTGAAGATGTTCATTCCCTCCTAAAATAAGTGAAACATGCTGTTCAGATATCTTATAACTTTTGGGAGGATTTGCTAAATTTTCTGAACTATTATCCCCGACATATTGATATGTTTCTTTTATACTCTCATTGTTCCTCTGACTTTCGATTAATCGCTTTTTAATTTCTGTAGACAAATATTCTTTAAAGGAGGAACCAAAAATAGAGCAATAATCATTACTAGATGTAGGATTGAGATAATTCTCATAAAAATGTATATCTATTTCATTATTTTTATTGATTTTTGCATTAAATATTAAGTATCTATTAACTGATAAACTTCTATCCAATGGTGGCGATACAGAAATAAGCTCTTCATTCGGTTGGGTAACAGCACAGCTAAGTTCTTGTGTATCAAGAATATATGGATGCGGTATATTCTTAATATTAATATATCTTTTATTATCCCAACTATTAACTAAAGTATTGATTTCACCCTCATTATAGGTAGTAATAAAAGAGTGGTTACACAATCCTAAATACTGACCATTTGTAAGATTAACTAGAAAATCTCTATATGTATAAAATTCTTTTTTTATCGAAGGCAATTCAGAAGCTTTTGCAATAAATTTACCACGCTCAGTAATTCTTACACTAATACTCTTAGGCTCTTGAATAATTTCAATCCAATTTAATTTTAAAAATGGTAGAAGCATTTGAACTAAAATTTGTCTACGAATACCAGAATATGCTGACAATTTATCAATAGTAAATTCATTATCTGCAATAGTTCTCAACAATAAATGGTCGATAATATTCCAATTACTTTTCTTTTTAAAAGTAAATAGATTAGTCCCGTAAGAAAAAGGAACAATGAGATAAAAAGGTTGTGCTTTTTTAGAACGTTTGGAATTGGATGATTTCATATTATATAGCTTACGAAAATTAATAAAGGTAAAATTTATTTAAAAAATTGGCTTATATGAGAAGTAATATCTATCTTCTTAATTGGACTAACACACTCTTTATTTATATTAGGTTCTTCGTTGACCCATTTACATAATGTGTCTATAAACTGATAGTCATTAATAATATCCAATTTTTTCTCAAATGGTGCTCGATAAGCCCAATATTCGAACATTCCTATACTTCCAATTACAAACATTTGATATTTTGCTCTACTAAACATTACATTTAAACGTCTTTCATCAAGCAAAAAACCTAATGAACTCTTATCAGATTTATTGATGTTATGTCTGACAAGACTCACAATTACAAGATCCGCTTCCCCTCCTTGAAATGAATCAACTGTTTTACAAAGCTCCACCCCACAATTGAATCCTTTGCTTTTCAACTTATTAATTAAATTTTCCTCATTAATCATTTCATTAATTTTAGCAATTTGATTTTTATAAGGAGTTAGAATAACTATTGATGGATTCTTTTTAGCTACTTCTGTGACTTGAACTACTTCTAACATTCTTCTGATAACATCAACTTCTGCCTCATTAGCCAAATTATTTTCAAGTGGCCTAGCTTCTCGCAATTTATTAGGATCACAAATATCAAGCCAAATAAAACCTTTATTTTTATTTAAATCTGGCAAATCAGAGCATATTGAAAACTTGAATGGCCTATTAATTGTGTTTAAATATTTTTCTTCATTTTCTGAATTATTTTTTAGCTCTGAATTATAAAACAATGTAGAAACCACTTCTGAAATATCTGGATGCATCCGATATTGCTCAGTAATAATATCCCCCATAAGACGGCTACTTTTAGCTTTTTTATATTTTTCGATATTTTTAACCAAGGTCTGGAATAGTGAAAAATATTTTCGAACATTTTCAATAACCGGATGATATTTATTGGAAAAATATTCCAAAAACTCTACACTATTATCATTTAAATTATCTTTTACATATTGAGCTACTTCAGAAAACTCATTTAGACTAGATAATTTTGTTAAATTACTCGAAAAAGGGCCTTTAGAGACACTTTGTATTAAAAGAGGAACATCAAAATTTTCACCTAATAAAATTTTATTAATAGTATTCTCAGAGAAAGGAGGTAATTGTTTATGATCTCCAATCAATAAACGCTTTGATGATAGTAAAAGAGGACTTAGCAACTCTAAACCAGAGGCCTTCCCTGACTCTTCTAAAATTGTCCAATCAAATTGGTAATTATTTCTATTAATCGTCTCAATTGTAGAAGAATTTGATGTAGCTAATACAATATTGGCACTACTAAGAACATGCTTATAAAGAGATCTACGCAGATAATTTGAATCAGTAGCTTTCTTTATTTGTTCATTTAAATCTAAATATTTTGAAGCATCCTGCCACATCAGGCTTTCTCTAATACTATCCCACAAAGTAGCAGTATGTTTTTCAAATTGCTGGATATCATCTCTATCCTCTATTTCATCTTCAATATTATTAAAAGTATCTAAAATCATTAAATTATCTGATAGTGGACCTTTTTTAATTTCATCATAGAGAACTTGTACAGTTGCATGGCTTTGAGCACTTAAAACGACTTTACTATCTGGCTCATCATTAAAGATTTGCTCTAGCAAACTGGTTACTAAAAATGTTTTGCCAACTCCTGGTGGTCCTTGCACAATATAATTAGGATAAGTATCTAATGCCTCACGATAAATAGTTTGTTTAGAATTATCTAACTTATCATATACTTTTACATATTTATTTGGATATTTCAGCTTTGAGGTACTGCTTTCCATATGCATAATACTTGAAATTAAAGCAGAATTTTTCGCGACTTGCTCTAAAGTATAATTTCTGCGCAATAGTGCTGTATAATTTGCAAGTAAAGATTTTGGGTATATATATAGTTCTTGTTCATTAATGATCTGGCTTACATCCTTTAACGTATTTGGATTTTGAGGATCATTTTTTACTACAAAATCATAACAGGCTAGATTTTTTTCGTGCTTCCTAAAAGTGATTATTATTTTAAAGTTTTTAGTAGAAAACCCTTTTGTTTTAATATTTGGAGAAGCGTGAAAATCATCTTTTTCAGTAGGAAGTTTATTAGATAATATCCATTCTTTTTCATCCATTTCAGTGACCAAACTTTTAAAATGATGAGTAGATATTGGCTTATCTATAATTTTTGAGAATTTTAAATTTTCATTATTTTTTTCAGGATCAATAGTTAAAATAATACTATCTTGGTTATTATTCCCATTTTTAACTTTAACATTTGCTTTAAAAACTTTTGTCCAATACTCTGAAACCTCAATGGAATAACAAAGCAACATAGTATTAATAAAATTCCTAACATCCTCACTTAATACTTGTTCTTTCTTAAAACTATCAATTATATTCATCCAGGAATTTGATGAATTAGAGCTAGAAACCAAATTTAATTTTATTGAAAAATCTTTAGAGATTTTACGATAACCTTTCAGACTTTTAAAATCACAATAAATATTTGTAATTAATACAAGATTACTCCATTGAAAATTATTTGTCCCCTCAACTCTAGTAGGTTTTATTTCATATAAAAGCTGATTACCTTGTATAAAAAATAACTCTCCATCTTTAATATTACTTTTGATAATATTTATTTTATTTAAATCAATATCATTTTTAACAAAATTATAAAAATCATCAATCAAGATTTCATTATCTTTTTTTAAAAACTTACTTACAACACCCAAAAAAATTTCTATTTTCTTTCTATTAATTGTTATATCATATGTTTTAATTTCATTTGTATCAGCATCTAGTTCATTTTCTAATGAGAAAATAATATACTTTATACTTTCAATAATCTCCGCACTAGTAAGATGACTATCTCGATAAATATTCTTCAATTTACAAATGTTTTTTAATTTTTCTATTAATTTTTTTTCATTTTCAGTTAAATAATTAAAATCGTGATCTGATAGACTATCATCAATTCCTACTACTAGTAATGATTCAATTAAATTACCCAACAAATACCAATCTTCATTATATGAAGAAACCATTGAAGTACTTTCTAAGTTAACCATATATGAAGGTTTAAGTTTATTAACTGCGAGCAACCATTCGAATCCTGTTAATCTAAAAAAATCAATATCATTTTCAAACCTAATTACAATATTTTCTGGACTTATTTTTCTATGTAAAAGACCATTTTGATGTAAAATATCTAAACCAAAGGCTATACTTAAAATATTTTCCCACAACTTAATACGATGATATGGTATCATCAAATTTTGAAAATATATCCAGCTTTTTCTTTTTAACCTTTGGCTTAATTTATTAATGTCATCTATATATGTGGATAACAAAATATCATTTTCATCACACTCATATGTGATACTAAAGCTTTCATCATCATAATATGCATTATTAATAACTAATAAATATCTTTCTGAATTTGGGTAATTTTTTAATAATTGTAATTGTCTTACTTCATCCAACCAAATCTCTTTAATGATTTCATCTTTTTGATTAGTTCTCGGCCAAATTTTCATAAAGAAACATTCATCACCTATATAATCACTTGGAGAAGCTTCTCGATATAATTTATATAAATTATAATTCTTACCCTCATATATTATTTCTTCATCAATATAGTTTTGTAGTACTTTATAATCTTGCATTAAAATTTACCTAATTTAATTACAAATAGAATGCTTACAATTAAGCACGACATCCCCGTATCTTTTTTATACTGATTTATTTATCAGACAAATAATAATTTAAAATTAATTAAATTTCAATAGCTTATAAAATCAAGAAGGTAAGTTATAAATCTTCAAGCTTTAAATAAAGCTAGATAAATCAGTATTTAGTGCATTTAGCCAATCCATTAACTCAATCACATCAAGTCTTCTTTCTAAAATTTCTACTTTAGAAACATAAGATTGAGGCTTTCCCAAACGCTGAGCAAGCTCAACCTGAGTCACATTTTTGGACTCTCGAAGTTCTATAAGTTTCTTAATTAGGTCTTGATACCTAGGATCGTGTATTGAGCGCATGGCTCAATATCAGTTACAATTAAAAATATCCCAAAATAGGATATTTTCATTTAACCCTATCTGTTTATTGATTTTTTTATTTTGGATAATGATTGAACGATAGTTGAGGAACTCAATGTGAAGCAAAAATTTTCTGTAACTCAAATCAATAGCATTGTTAAAAAACATTTAGCAGGTGCCACTATCGAACAGGTTTGTCAGGAATATCAAATTAGTGTGGCAACATTCTATCGCTGGAAAGCAAACTATCTAGACGTAAGTGAGCAAATTCTCACTCGTTTAGATAAACTAGAACAGGAAAATCTAGTTTTAAAACAAATGTATGCAGAAGAAAAACTTTCTAAACGATTAGATGCATGAATTAATTATCATAGTAAGACTTACCATCCAAAGACTCTATACGAGTCTTTGAGGATCCAACCCTATTTTTACCATTATTCTTCTCTTCCAAATGTTGAGAAGCAACTTTTAAATCATTAGACCAATAGTTATCTCTGAAAGCTCGCCAAAAAACAACCATATCGAGCCTTATATTCGGTGCTAAAAATACATGATGTTTAAAAGTAGAATCAATAAAGTCAAATAGGTCTGGATGAACTTTAAAATACAATGGATGCGCTGCGATCTTAGGTGTCAGCCCAAAGTATAAATTTAAAGCTAACTGCCTTAAGTCTGGTGAACACAAGTGTGTCGATTCATGTAACATCAGAATCGCAACAACTAAGCAGTCTACTTCACCTCTATTGATTAGAACTTCAATAATCTCATCGTTAAATGGTCTTCTTTTTACACCAAAATTTTCAACAGCTCTAACCAATAAAAAGTAAATTTCAGGTTTCATTAAACCAATATATTGATCAATTTTTTCATAGGTCATTCCATCTTGGACTAGAACATCCCAAAGAACATGGTTATATAAATCTTTTGATCCGGGGAATTTTTGATTTACAAAATCAATATATTCAGGTTTAGGTGAATGAAGTCCATTTTGGTATTTATCCCAACGATATAATTTTTCTAATGGTTCTATAGGTTTGTCTCTCAGAATTAGCTCGACTGAATATGTTGAAGCATCCACCGATTGTTTAATGTATTCAACCCAAACCCTTGTCTTCAGACTTTCTATCGGATGCCTAAGCTTGCGACCTCTTTTTTTTGGTTCAGTCATTATTATCTCTGTCAACACTGCAAGAAATTCAGCTATTTCGTGCAGTGTTGTAACACATATATGAGGGGCTAATATAGTGACAGTGCGCTACTAAGAATTATCAACATGCGAATTGAAAATCAAAGAGACGAAAAAGTTATTGAATTAAAAGAAAGATATGGAGAATTGATAGGAGGTTACGATTTAGCAAAATTAATGGGCTATAGATCAACTGCTTCATTTAGGCAAGCACTTTCTAGAAATCAAATATCAATACCTATTTTCTCAATTGAGAATCGTAAAGGAAAATTTGCCTACACAAGCGATGTAGCTAAGTGGCTTAAAGATTTAAATCATAAGGAAAAACTATGAAAATTATATAATTGCAATAAAAAACGGACCCTAAAAGGATCCGTTGGTGGCTCTATACAAAAAGTACAAAGACGTGGTAATCAAAGTATCTTCCGTATTCAGTCACCAGTCAAGCCTTGTAGCTTAATTTTAAGCAACAAGTAATTTCACTCACCCTAAATCTAGGGTGCTCCGAAATACTGGATACACATTTATGTACCTGAACTATGATCACAACAACTCTAATCATTATATTTTCGAACAAATAAAAACGGCCTTTGCAACTGAGCCAAATATTGCAGCAACCATTCACGGACAACGTAAAATTTTCCAAGGCTGCTATGGACGTAGAACTGCCCTATTCCCAAGTAAAAAATGCAGTGGTGCTATTCCTACAGAAAGTCGCCTAGAGCTAGCTCATGCTATCTGCCTAGAAAGAAACCCCTGTGTAATCAACTATAGATCCCAAGCTTTAAAAATCAAACTCTCCCATGAACAATACTCCTATCCAGATTTTCTAATTCAAACGAGTGATGGCTGCTATGAAGTACATGAGGTAAAACCATCAATAGCATCATTAGCTTTAGATGAATATGTCCGTTTTGATCGTCTTGCGACATTACTCACTTCAGTTGGAATTACATTCAAACTCATCGATCAAACTGAACTTCCTACAGAAAAACATCTTCAGCAACTTCTTTACTGGTATCAAAGAGGGCATCGTTTTGATTGGAGCAAATTTGAAATTGAATACGCTTTAGACCATTTAAAAACTAAGCAACCTTCAAGTCCAATTCAAGTCTACAAAGAACTTCAATCTATCGGTTTTAAACAAGAACTGGGGGATTACCTTTTTTTCCACAATAAATTTACAGAATTTCCCCCTAAATATAATCATCAAGGAATATTTTAATATGGAAACTCCTCTTTTTATCCCTCAATCAGGATATCGCTTTTATTTTGCAGAGCATCCAGATTATATTTTTGAAATAGCATCAATTGCATTAAACACAATTCGTTATGCCGCAATAATAGGAGGAAAAATATGCACCCTGGATCTAAATGAATTTGAAAATCGCTATAAATCTGGTGAAATCATTTGTAGTTTTGCACCTGAGAAGCTTGTTCTAAATCCTCAATGTAGTCAGGATATCCATAGAAAGGAACGTTATGTTTTATCTGCACTTCAGCAGTTAGAATACCCTACAAGCCTTAACCAACTCTCACCATTTATTCAAGAAATTGCGACTTTGATAGATGATAAATCTCCTCCTTCGCCTAGAACAGTTGCAAGATGGATTTTTAAATACAAAAGTTATTCTCATAATAAACTTTTTCTAAAAAACGAACGTAAGGGTAATAACTCATTACGTTTTAGCCCTGAAATTTATCAGATTATCAATCAAACCATAGAGGAAGTTTATCTAAAGCCCGAATTTCGAACGAGTAAAGATGTTCATGCAACCATGTTAGGTAAATTAGTAGAAAAAGGAATTTCTTTAGATCAATTACCTAGCCGCAGATGCATACAAAGGTATATTAAAAAGCTTGACCCATATCTAATCGTAAAAGCTAAGAATGGAAATCGAACTGCAAAAAAAACTTTTCAAGCTTCAGGTAGAGGTCTTCTCAGTCCTTTTGCTTTATATATGGTTGAAATTGATACGCACTATCTTGATGTTATTGTGATAGATCCAAAAACAAATGTCGCTCTTGGTCGCCCTTTTTTAGCTTGTGCAATTGATACACATACTCGGGCAATTGTAGGCACTTATATAAGTATGTATCCACCGAGTGCAACAACAACGCTAGCAGTCATCAAAGATATGATCACTCGACCGAATCAAAATTTACCAGGCGGTATTCCGAGCATTATCATTCCAGATAACGGAGTGGAATTTAAAAATAATTCCCTGGCAAGAGTCTGTGATCAGTTAAAAATTACTTTAACACCTTCTCAAATTGGTACTCCAAACAACAAGCCTCATATTGAAAGGTTTTTTAGCACCCTTACTCACGGCATTATTCAAAAACTGCCTGGAACCACTTTTTCAAATCCATCAGCTAGAGGAAGCTACAATTCCACAAAAAACGTTCAATTTACGATAGAGCAACTTCAAAAATATATCGATATGTGGATCAGTGATGTCTATCATTGCTCAATTCATAGTATGACTGGTCGCTCACCATCTGTTATGTGGCAAGATGCTATTACCGATATTAAACCGAGCGATATTTCTGAAGTTGATGCGAAAATTTTATGTCGAAGACCAATCGAACGTACAATCCATCAGGGCCAAGTTAAAGTTGATGGCTTAAGTTATTTTTCTCATGCCTTAACTACTTTACAAATAAAAGGCATTAAGAAAGTCACCGTACTCATTGATGATCTTGACTTAAATGAAGTTTATATCGTTGATCCAAATGATATGAATACCGTAATACAAGCGAATTCTACCAACCAAGACTACACTTCTGGATTATCAAGGACAATTCATCTAGAGGCTCAAAAAAGAAAAAAACAGCTGTCTGAACAAGATCAACAAAAATTAGGAAAGTTTTCAGACTTATTTGGCCTCTACAAACTTTTACATGAAATTCAATCAGATTTGATTAGAAACAGATCAAAGTTAAAACCAATAAAACTTGAGCTTCCCCTCATACTTCAAAATATCGAAAAGAATTTATCACCTATCGTAGAGATTCACGAGAAACCGAATATTGAAGCCTCTTGTGATAACAAAAAGAATAATTTGAGTTTTGGATCATTTGAGGTGATGAAAAATGGAAAAATTTGATAAATATTTTGAACAAATTAGCTCGATTAATAACATCGTAGTCACTTCAGATGAGTTTATGACAGCCTTTCAAGGAATACAAAATTGTGTAAAGAGAAGCATAGCCTATAAAGAGCCTATAGGAAGCATGCTTCTTGCGAAGGGAGGTTTAGGGAAAACGACTTTGTGTAAAACAATAGTCAGCCAAATGCCTAAATCTACTAAAATTGAAGAAGATCATAAAAAAACAATTATTCCAGCATTTTATGTTGAAGTTCCTTCTCCAGCCACTGTTAAATCACTCGCAATCACAATGCTGCAAGAACTAGGTGATCCAACTTATAACAGTGGTACAACATCCTACTTGACTGACAGATTAAGTTATTTACTCAGTATCTGTGAAACTAAGCTCGTATTTCTAGACGAATTTCATCATTTATTCGAGCGTAAACAATCATATACACGAATGAACGTAACCATAGGAAATTGGCTAAAAACACTTGTTAACCGAACAGGCATCAGTTTTTGCTTAGTCGGTCTTCCAGAATTTGCAGAAATATTACAAGTCGATAGCCAAATTGCCCGAAGATTTCCATTTATCTATACATTAAATCCTCTTTACATCGAATCCTCTCAAGGACATGGCACAATTTACGCATTTTTAAGTGAAATTTCTCGTAAAATGGCACAAAAAAATATTTCATTTTCACCACCTCTCGACAATCCACTCATGGGTATGCAAATTTACACGGCTACTAAAGGTTATCACTCTTATATTATTGGTTTAATTAGAGAAAGTATCGTTAATGCATTAAATGAAGGTCGAACCATCATCAATAACCATGATTTTAGTGAGGCATGGAAACTTGGAATTACTGACTATATTTCTAAACTCAACACTGACCCTTTTAAAATGTCATTATCACAATTGACCACTCACGCAAGAAGTCAAATATGAATACAAACAAACGACTTCTTATTGAAGCAACACCTTATCCTGATGAATCAGCTACGAGTTACTTAATAAGAACTGTTGAATTAAATGGTCACACATCAGTCTATCAATTATTTGGCAAAGAAAAATTTAGTTTTTTGACTAAATTAGCACCTAATTACACTTTTTTAGACCAAAAACGCTTTAAATATGTATTAGAAAACTTAAGCCTTAACCCTGATTATATTACCCTCGCCTTTGATCGAAATAAATTAACCAGTAGATCACCCAGAATTTATAGGAATGTGATCATCGATCTTCGTTTGTTCAAAACTAAAGGCCATTCATATTGTCCACAATGCTTAAAGGAACAACCATACTTCAGAAAACTCTGGCTTTTAAGACCTGTATACTCTTGCCCTATACATTCCATTTTACTCTTAGACAGCTGTTACATGTGCGGATATAAGATCAGCTTACAATCAGGCTCTATTGTAAAATGTTCAAAATGCTTAGCAGACTTAAGAGAGGCTCAACAAATTCACTATTCGGAAAATTTTTTAATTCATTGGTTTATCTATATTTTAAATCAAAATTCAAATGAGCTATTTCAAGAATTTACATCTTTTTGGTTTGCATTAGAAAAATTTGCAGCATTAGATGAACCACGCTCAGATAAAGATTACTTAAGAATAGTCTACGAATATTTCGTAGATACTCCCCATTCAATAATCACCATGAGTAATTGGATTAACAATAGAATTCAATTAGCTCATCCAAGAGTTCAACTATTACCATTTTACAAAGAAGATAAAACTGTTAGGTTTAAAGAGAATTATCTCTCAAATATTGAGAATAATTGTATTTCTTATCGACATAATACTAAAAGTAAAAATATCCACTTAACACTCGAAGAGTCAAGGCTTTTACTTGGAATTGGACGACTAAAACTAACAAACCTCCTAGCTTCTAACCGACTAGAATTCGTAGAAAATAATCATGGAAAACAAATTTTATCAAGCACTGATATTGAAATGTTTTTAATAGGAGCAAAGAGTTTAGAAATTGAAAAGCATCCTCTTTCTACCTGTAACAACGCAAATGAATCTTTTACAGTAGATATAAAATTGGCTGCTGAAATACTGAATACAAATTCGGATACGATAAGAAAGTTAGCAAAATCCCATTGGCTCAATTATGATGAAAAAAAGAGCAATTTTCCGTTACAAATTCCTTACCATAAACTAAAAAGTTTTCAAAAAAATTATATCATCGCCTCTACTCTTGCAAAAAAATTGAATGTTAATCGAGGAAATTTTGTTGAAAAAATGATAAGTATTGGAATCAAACCTATTAGTGGTCCTCATATTGATAAACTACCTGTAAATATTTTTTTTAGGGATTCTATTAAATATATTACTAAAGAACACATAGACCAGGTAAAAGAATACTCGACAAAAACTGGTCGAAAAAGAACAAATTTTAAAAGAAAAATGAATGATGATTCTTATTCACTGAATGAAGCATCAGCAATCTTAAAAATTAGTCCCAACCAAGTCATTACGTTAACACACTTAAAGATTTTAGAGCGGGAGAACGAGTTTTTAACCCCTATTAAAATTAAATGTATTTCTCTGAATAAACTAAAAAACTTAATCGAAAGTGAAGACTATATTTCGACTAAGGATGCTTCAGAAAAGCTCAATTGTAGAATGAACTGGTTCAGTCAATATTGGTGTAAAACAGGCTTTTTAGACATTAAGGATTTAACTTATTGGAAACTTGTAAAGAAGAGTCAACTAGATGAAATCATTAAATTAAAAGAAGAGTATTTAACAGGTGCTGAAGCTAGTTCACTCCTTGGAATGCGCCATTCACATATTACAAATTTACAAACTCAAGGACTTATAATCCCTTACTATTTTGGTAAAACTGAAACGAAAATTAGGCTTTTTAAGAAATCTGATATATTGAAATTTATATAAAAAATAGATTAATACATATTTTTTCAAACCCCTTTTAGTTTTTATGTTGGGATCTTCTTACAATTAATAAGGCATCATTAGGCATTTCAACTTTCACTTTTATCATTATATCTTCTGAATTTTGGTCTTTGGTTTTAGTCTTATATTGAATCAATGCATTCTTACCAATCCCTTTTAAGAGTAATTCACTTCTCTTTAACTCTACATATCCACCTTTTTTCTTGCCAATACTTGACTCTGGAAAGAAGTCCTTATATTCAGTTTTGATAAAGATTAAACTGTTCTTCTCATCCTCTCTTACGGAACCTAATACTAGATTAATAAATATATTTTTGGATTTTTCAGCATAGAAAGCATATACAGTACTTGGAACAAATAAAATATAAAGTAGCATCATTAAAAGCTTTATATTTTTTTCGTTACTTGCATTGTCAGCTATTTTGTCGTTATTCCACTTCAGGTTTTCAATGAATTTATCAATGAAAACTTTTAAAAGAAGACTTAAAACTAGCATTAACAATATATTTTTTGAATTTCCACTATAAAATGTTAACGCAAAAGCAAAGCCATAAATATAAAAGATAAATTTAAGAAAATTTTTGCCTAATTTCTCAAAAACTCTTTTTAAATCTAACTTCAAAAAGATTAAATCAATTATTCTTTCAGAAAAGAATTGTCGTAAAGAGAATAGAATAATAAAAAAATTTCTTATAACTTTTAGACAAAATAATAAAACACTCCCGAGCGCATAGTGTGAGGCTAAAAAAAATACATAAATGAATATAAACTTTATTGTAATAAGGAAAAATAGTAGCCCATCTCCTAAAGATAAATCCGTAGGAAAGTAATCGATATGCCAAAAATATAACAGGATCATACATAAGCCAACGCCTATTATAAATTTAGCAATAAACCCACTATTATCAACAATTAGCTTAATTCTCTGAACCAAAAAAAGAGTAAAATTCACTTATCCCCCATTTGTATTTTTCCTTTCAAATCATTTTAATCAATAGAAATCCATGCCAAGATTATTTAGCTTTAGCTATTATTACTTAATATCGGCTTTGTTGCACAAAGATTTGAAAGGCAAAGCGCCCCTAATTGAGCCAAATTTAAGGCGTAACTTGGGTAAGTGGTCGACCTAATTCCGTAGATCTGTTGAGGACTGCTACACGTGCATGAACCTCGTTGACTTGGCTATCAAAGCTCCTTGCACTGAGTTTATCTCCTAATAATTTGATGCAGTGCATCTTAGTCTCAACCAAACTTCGGCGATGATAGCCTGACCATTTTCTCCATAGTGTCCTACCTAAATGTTTAACTGTTCGAATAATTCATTTCGCTTTAGCGAGCTGCTCTTTGTATCTTTCCATGGTTTCGCATTTTTTCGAGGTGGAATCACCGCATGCGCTTGCCGATCTGCAATGGCCTGACGGCATTGCTTGGTGTCATAAGCTCCATCGGTATAAACAGAGTCAATCAGCTCATCTTGTGTAATCTGATCAAGTAAATCACCTAGTACCTGTGAATCACTGATATTATTGGTTGTGAGCTGAATAGCACGTATTTGAAGAGTTTCAGCATCTATAGCAATATGTAGCTTACGCCATTGGCGACGATATTCAGGTCCATGTTTCTTGCGTTTCCATTCGCCCTCACCTAGAAACTTCAAGCCTGTAGAGTCCATGAGTAGATGCAGCCCATAGCTACTTTTTTGGTAGCTGATTGCAATATCAATATACTTTTGTCTTCTACAAAGCTTACTGTAATCTGGCGCTGTCCAATTTAATCCGCAAAGTTTAATCAGACTTTGTACAAAGCCAGTAACCATACGTAAAGACAGACGAAATAAGGATTTAATCATTAAGCAGCATTGGATGGCTGCGTCGGAGTAAGTTTTATTTCGTCCTTGTTTGCCTTTTGATAGAGCATACCATTGCGTAATAGGATCAAACCAAATGGCAATATTTCCACGATTAATGAGTGCTCGGTTATATGCGGGCCAATTGGTTGTGCGGTAGATTTTGTGTGTAGGCTTCTTCATTTGAAAATTATATGGCTGAAGAAGCCCTTAAGAATAGCTTTGTGCAACAAAGCCGATGAAATGTAAGAATCTTCAAAAAGGCTGAGATTAATGAATTAGTATCAGAATAATTTGATAATAACTGGAAGAACCCATCTACGAAACACACCACATTTAAAATCATCGTCTTGTAAAAAATAAATACAAATCAAATAAAAAAATAATATAAATTCAAAACTAAAGCCTTTAAAAAGATGAGTTCATATGCCTTTAGTATCTCTACAAAATAACCCGCCATTAAACCCAAAAGATTTCGAAAGCTTAATAGTGGTATTGTTCGAAGATATATATAAAGTTAACTTTCATAAATATGGTAGAAATGGGCAAGCACAATATGGTGCAGATATTTTAGGAATAGTGGGTAACAAACACATAGTGCTACAGTGTAAATGTTACGATCAATCAATAAATACAAAATTAAAAAAATCTGATATATCAGATATGATTAGGCTTATTGATGAAAAATATCCAAACAATTGTGATGTATTTTACATATTACACACCAAGCCAAATGACACCCAACTAACAGACTATGTTACACAACTCAACTCAGAAAGAGCCGGAGGTCAAGCTCAAGTTTGTTTATGGGGATGGGCTACTATAAATGATAGAATAAATGAATCACCTAGGGCACAAAAATTTATACAATCAGGCTATGCTGCATCAAGCTTAGATAACAAAGTTTTCTTACTTATCTTTTATGTTGCAGTAATGAGCTTCGTATCTTATTTTATTTATGACAATTATCTCTCAAGCAAAGCTAATAAAAATCAACGCTCTCAAATTACACAAGTTTATTTAAAAGCTATTTCGGACAATGTGGATCTTTTAAAGCAAGCATATATCGGGTGTTTGGAATCAGCTTCAGACCATTTGTTTCTAAACTCAGATCAGCTTCAACAACAGTGTGTGCAACCCATCTCCAAGCAATCAGAAAGCTTAGCAAAATTGCAGAATAAATACGCAGCTAGTGTAGATGATCAAGCTTATGATCAAATTAAAGTCTTTATCGACACTCTAGACAAACTAACAATTGAAACTTATGCAGCCGCCCAAATGACTAGATATCTTGAAAAGAACTTAGCGCAAAATTTACAATTGATCTGCTACAGCAAAGGAAATGAAAATAACAATGACTTCATAGCTAAACAAATTAAAGAAGCATTTAATTTCCAGATGTACGCATATTTTAAAAACCGTGATTTTAATATCCCAATCACAAATAGCATCAGTGCACAAATAGCAATCATCAGCAGGAATATAAATTCAGATGATCTTCCAGTGGATTTAATCCAAAAAGCAAATCAATTAAACACATTAATAAAAAAACACAATCATTATGCATATAGAGATTACCCAACCAACATTTCTCAAGTAAAAAATGCAACTACCATCGATGCAACGTTTTCAGATGGCTTCCCATCAAGCAATAACGAAATGATAGCAATACAGCAAATGTCGACCCTAGTAGGTATAAAAAACAATCCGAAAATATTAGATCAACTTATAAAATGTGGTCACATGCGACCTGAAGCTAAAGCACAGTTAGATAATGAAAGTTCTAATTTCACGCTCCCATTAGGAAATGACAAAATTTAAAATAAAGGTTATTAAACAATAGTGTCAAAATATAGAGACCATTTATAAATACTAATACGTACCAGCTCAAAGATGATATTAAACAAACCACTTTTAAGAAAATGACACAGGTTGTGTCGTTTTATCCAAAAAATGACATAGGTTGTGTCGCTAAAAATGTCATTATGTGTCGCAACGATCGTTAACTTATTGATTTACACTTAGCAAAATGACAACTTATGTGTCGCGTGACGACGCTATTGTATCTAAAAATAAAAGAGCCTTATATGGCTCTTTTATTTTTTAGACTCAAGTAGGTTTAGTAAGGTACAAGAATAAAAAAATAAAATAGCAGGGTTAAATTTTCAGATTAAAAATTTTCATATTCACATGTTTATTTAAGCATCAAAATCAATCAAAGTTAAAGCACTGAGTTTTCAACGAATTTAAGAATATCGAATTATGCAAGCACTCCTTTAAATCCAATGTGAATAATGAGTAATGAGCGGATTATTCTTCAAACTCAGGCAAAATGATCTCTATAACCTAATTCTGCAACACATATCGAGTTATAAAATTAGACATTACTACTACCCCCATACTAGCCACCTGAAAACACAAATAAAAATGAGCAAGGTTAACTTTTTTAACGGAGCGAGTGTTTGTTTCTATATTCTATTTAATAACGTTCAAAAACAGGTCTAAATATAGAGATGAAATCTCTTTGGAGTAGGAATTTAATTTTTTGAATCATTACCATTTTTTATTATCAATAAATCCTAAACAACATTTTTTTATGATTAAGTCTACCCCTGATGACTAACAAATAAAGCTCTATAAAATGGTGCTTAGATATGATTTTTTTGTTGCAATCGCGTCTCCATAATGCATTTTCTTTTATTAGAATATTTTTCAAATGACGAAATAACAAATAAAATTTTTGTTCTTCAAAAATTAATTTATTCAAATTATTAGTATTTTATTTTTTTCATACCAATTACTTTTGATTTCACATTTTTAAAAATAAAAAGAGGTCTCGAAAGACCTCTTTTCATTTGTTTAATTAAATTTGATTATATTTTAACAGATCATCGATCGCATAAAGACTGCTATCTGTATTTTGCAGAACAATAAGCTCAGTTGGGTTATATTTCGTTTTAGCCCCATCAGTATCAACACTAATCACCGTATTTGCACCATCTTGTTTGATCGTTACAAATTCACCAATGTTAGACGATGTAACATTCTGATCTTTTAATAAAGCAGAAATATCAACTCGATCACCTTCAGCTTGATTAAAGTCAGTCCAAATATCTGGACTTTCGGTATGTTGAGCTTGATTGAGCACATCATAAAGGACTGTATCTGCGCCTTCACCAAGAGTGTAAGTATCGATTGAAGCAGATGCTTGCACGGTATCTGCCTCCTCACTTCCAGTTAGCGTCATCGAAACATTAATTTCAAGTGTTGCAGATTGTGATGTTCCCGCTTTAGAAACTGTTGTATAGGTGAATGTTTCAAGACCTCCACTTAGACCTGATGGTTGATACTCATAGGTGCCATCTTTGAACACAGTAAGGACACCATGCTTACCTTGAACTGTGAATTCTTGACCACCTTTAGCTGGATCATTTACATAAAGCTCTTTAGATCCAATTTTCAGAATATCAATTTGGTCGATAGCTGTATCATTTTCAAATAAATCACCCTCGAGCAATGGTGTATCAGTTGGAGTAATATTATTGACCATTATTCCAGTAATTGATGCACTAGATACATTCACTGAATTAAATGTACTACTCGTTGTGTTAATTGAAATAACATAATCACCTGCATCGAGCACTTTGCCATCATCTAAAATAATTTCTGAGGCATAAGTCGTTGATGTCGAAGGATTCAATATTGTTCCAGCTGGCCATGTAATACTAACATTTCCGGTATAAACTTGTTCAAGCACTTGCTGTTCAACGCCGTTGACAAGCTGAGTAGTCACCTTATTAATCACAACACTCATTGAAGGATTATCATTAGTTAAAGTACGAGTGATATTACCTTGGAGATCTAAGCTACTAATATAAGATCCTTCTTCAACTTTAAACTCTAATGTACGACTTGCAGATCCAATAAGTCCAGATTCTACAGATTCATTGAGCGTTGAATAGTTTGCCGCTTGAACGTCTACAACTTCTGCATCGTTAGCTACTGTATTGGTATCAATCTTAATATTGAGAACTTCAATGTAAGTTGTGCCATCTGCTCGTTCCACTACAACCTCAAAACGATCAATCTCACCATATGGTGGAGTCCAACCTACTGTACTTTGTGGAACTGTAACATTGTATGTATAAGTACCGTCAGTACTAATATTGAGTGAGCCATATTGACCCTGTACAACTAAAACTTCTCCTTCCACTACATCAGTGTTATTCACCAATATTAATTTATCTGTCGTAATCGAGGTTGCATCACCTTGAACTGATCCAGTTATCATTTCTGGGTTTGCATAATCATAAATATTGACATCTGTAACTTGAGCCGATGCTCCTCCAATTACGTTTACACCACTAGTTTGTTTGATAATACCAACGTAAGTACCCTCACCAAAACTCAATGTTACAGGAGTTGAAACACCACCGCCGATGATCACTTGAACAAAATTCGGAATTTCATGTACTTGAACCAACTGTTCAGTATTCTCATCTAAACGATAGATAACCAAACTAAATGTTGAAAGTAGCGTTACCCCGCCCGCGGAACCAGTAAAGGTCATTTCTTGGAAAGTACCGTCTTCAACAGTAAAGTCCATGACACCTTCCGTACCAATTACACTTGCAGACAACACATCACCAGCAATACCTAGATCAAGTAAATTCAATGCGACTGCATTTGAAATACCTAATGCTTCGCCTGTGGTTTCAGTTAGATCAGGAGTAACATCAAGTAATACTGTATTATCAATGATGGCATTTTCATCTGTGGCAACACGCACTAATTCAATATTTAATTCAGCTGTGCGTTTTTCACCATTTGGTGCCGTTACCTCATATACAAAACGATCAACTTCACCGTAATCTCTAAATGATGGATCTACTGTATATGTATATTGTCCATTTTCAGAGATAGTTAAAGTGCCATACTCCCCTTTAATTGTTGCAATACCATCTGTAAATTGATTAATGGTATCTTCACCATGAGTAACTCCACTGATTTTACTACCCTCTGGGACGACATCTGTACCATTTTGATAATCCTGATCCGTAATCACATTACCGTTTATTGTTCCTGTCACAGCTTCTGGATTATTAAAATCACGTACAGCATCTGATTCAAATCTTAATGTATACCCCGTAACAGCTGACAACCCTTGGCCGTTACCTAATACAATGAGCCACTCTCCTTCATCTAAAGAACGACTTATCGTTTCTGACACACCACCTAATACAACGAGATACCAATTATCAATTTTTTCTTTTAATTCATATTCACCAGTTGACTCATTTAACTTATACATAAATAAGTTCATCGTCCCTACTGTAACACCACCAGCATCAGCATAGAAACTAATATCTCTTTCGGTGCCTTCTTCGACTGAAAGGGAAACTGAAGAGCTAAATACGCTTTCAAGCACACTTGCATTTAACACTGGACCTAAGCCAACAGAACCCACCGTAAATCCTGTTGAGTTAAGCTCTGTTGGTGTTTCATTAACATCTACAGTCGGTGTGATATCCAATACCAATTGCACATCATTATTCGCTGTTGCAAATGGCTCAGGTACCTCAATATCTACGAGATCATCTATTCTTTCTTGCAATAGAGCTTTTGCAGCTTCAATCGCATCTGAAGTTTGATCAATATTGTCTAATGCTTGTTGTGCAAGAGTTTTTGCTGCCTGAGCAGCTTCTAGGGACTCTTGCAATTTATCAGCCTCTGCCTGTGTTACAGTACCGTCTTGCAAGGCGTCAGCTAAATCCTCTTCAGCCGTTGTATAAGCTTCTTCAGCACTTTCTATTAAAGCTTCGACCCCCGCTAGTAATGTATCAATATCATCAGAAATATCATTTTCATTTTGATCATTTACTGTTGGTAAAGTGATATCAACCAGATCATTTAAACGACCTTGTAGCGCATCTTTTTCTGCTTGTACTGCCTCAGGTAAGGCTGTCACTTTTGTTTGTGCTTCTGTTTTCGCAGCAAGTGCATCATCACGTGCTTGAGTCAATGCAGTAAGTTCTGTTGGGGTGATGAGGCCATTGGCATTTGCATCGATCAGTGCTTGTTCTGCCGCAGCGTATGCTGCTTCTGCTGCCTCTACTGCTGCTTCGGCATCTGCCAATACTTGTTCGTACTCATCTGCTACGCCATCTTCGTTTTCATCATTTACTGTTGGTAAGGTGATGTCGACTAGATCATCTAAGCGTGCATCCAATGCGTCTTTGTCTGCTCCTTCTG
>NZ_JBWYIP010000005.1:0-183811 GCF_056783825.1 Acinetobacter sp. 24-47-39 | reverse complement strand
AAACCCAAGTTGAATTAACCAACCGTGGTGAGATTGTGATTAACGATCGCAACGAAACCAATGTAAAAGGTGTATTTGCTGCGGGTGACTGTACAACAGTACCTTATAAACAAATCATCATTGCCACTGGTGAAGGCGCGAAAGCATCACTGTCAGCGTTTGATTACATCATTCGTTCTGGACAGTAATTTAAGCCTTAACATACCACATTAAAGTGTAGCCCTGAGAAAACTCTTTCTCGGGGCTTTTTTATAAGCCAATATTATCTTTACAATTTTTGAATAAAACTTTATTTAAAATCTGCTTATATTGTTCTGATCCATGCTACTTGGATACTCATTGAATTAAAAAAGGAAGATAAAATGAATAAGATTCTTGTTGCTTTAGGTCTTGCTGCTACAGTTGCTTTGGTTGGGTGTAATAAGGATAAAGCTCCTGAAACTGGCGCGACAACTGGTGAACATTTAGAAAATGCTGCTGAACAAGCAGGTGCAGATATTCAAAATGCGACTGAAGATGCAGCTCAATCAACTGCAACTGCAGTCGACAATGCTGCTGATGCGACAGCACAAGCTGCAGATAATGCTGCTGCACATGCTGAAAACGCTGCGCACAACGCTTCAGAAGCGGCTAAAGAAGCAACTGCTAATGCTGCGGCAGCTGTAGAAGAAGGTGCAGCGAATGTAAAAGAAAAAGCTCAACAATAATTTGATTTTTACCAATTAAAGCCTCTTTAGAGGCTTTAATTTTTTCTCTAACAGAGCAATTATACAGCCCCAAAATACGAATCAAGCCTATACTGTATGAATAACAACTCATTTTTGAATAACATTTTCAGATAATAAGACAAAATCCTATGAGCTATTCGCACCATACAGAACCACATTATATACATCGCACAGGTTGGTTAAGAGCTGCTGTTCTTGGTGCCAACGACGGTATAATTTCAGTCACTAGTTTAATCATGGGGATGGCAGCAAGTGGCGCGAATCAACATACCCTTTTAATCACTTGTATTGCTGGTTTGATTGCAGGCGCAACGTCCATGGCGGCTGGTGAATATATTTCAGTAAAATCTCAGTCTGATATTGAAGAAGCTGATCTAAAGTTTGAAGCAAGTGAGTTAGCACGCAATCCTCAAATTGAACTGAAAGAATTAACGCATATTTATATACAAAGAGGACTATCACCCGAACTTGCTCATCAAGTTGCTATACAACTGAGCGAGCATGATGCGTTAGCTGCACATGCACGTGATGAAATTGGTATCCATGAAAATACAACAGCTCAACCTTTTCAAGCCGCTTGGTCTTCTGCCACTGCCTTTTCAATAGGTGCAGCTTGCCCTATGATCGCTATACTGATCAGTCCTCCTACATATTTAGAATACAGTGTTGCCTTTTTTTGCATTTTAGCGTTATTTATTCTAGGGGCTTTATCTGGATATTTTGCTGGAACGTCTAAAGTAAAATCTGCATTACGAATTACGCTTTGGGGAATCGCAGCGATGGCATTTTCAAGTTGGATTGGCTCACTGTTTAATGTACATGTCGGCTAACATATAAGAATTACAAATATATAAAATCAATATTACTCAGCAAAATTTAATGCATAAATGCAGTGTAGGACTATCAACCCACAATCAATCAATTAAAATACTGATGTGTTTTATCAGCTTTTCTTATCTTCATGTCCATTATTGCAGCTCAATCTGACCGATCACAGTCATCGGTTTGGATCGCTATTGTTTTATTGATCGTAGGTACCCTTGGTGCTTATCAAATTGTGGGAATTAATCAAGCCCTGTTATTCCTCATTGGTGGCGCGCTTGGTATGACGCTCTACCATGCATCATTTGGTTTTACGTCGAGCTGGCGCGTTTTTATTAAAGAACGCAAAGGTCGCGGTTTACGTGCACAAATGATTATGCTCGCCCTAGCAGTACTGCTCTTCTTCCCAGCTTTAGGTGCAGGTGAGTTATTTGGTCAACCCGTTAAAGGCAACGTCAATCCTGTATCAATGTCAGTGATGATTGGTGCTTTTATTTTCGGAATTGGCATGCAACTGGGTGGTGGTTGCGCATCTGGGACACTTTATACTGTCGGTGGTGGTAGCTCACGTATGCTGATCACTCTATTCTTTTTCTGTTTAGGTTCACTGATCGCAACTTCACATATTGAATGGTGGTTTGCACTGCCACATTTAGCCCCTATTTCAGTAGTACAAAGCTTTGGTGTTATTCCAGCGCTATTACTCAATTTTGTGCTATTTGGTTTAATCGCATTAGCAACAATCTACTTCGAGAAAAAACGCCACGGTCAGCTTGAACAAGAACCTGTTGCAGCACATCAAGGCTGGAAACGTTTCCTAAAGGGACCATGGCCTTTAATTTGGGGGGGTATTATTCTCACCCTGCTTAATTTCGCCACGCTTGCATTGGCTGGTCGCCCATGGGGTGTCACATCTGCGCTCGCAGTATGGGCAGCGAAAGGAGCAACATTAGTCGGAATTGATGTAACAGCTTGGGACTATTGGCAACAACCTGGAAATGCTAAAGCTTTAGCAAATTCATTGTGGTTCGATATCACCTCCATAATGAATTTTGGCATCATGCTCGGCGCTTTACTTGCAGCAGGTCTCGCTGGCAAATTTGCACCGAGTCTCAATATCCCTAAACGCTCAATTCTAGCAGCAGTCATTGGGGGTATCATGTTGGGTTATGGTGCTCGATTAGCATACGGTTGTAACATCGGTGCTTATTTCAGCGGCATTGCATCAGGCAGTTTACATGGTTGGTTATGGCTGATTTTCGCTTTTATTGGTAATGGTATAGGTGTGAAACTTCGTCCAATATTTTTCCCGAATGAAAAGCCTCAGCCTGAAAAACTTACAGGTTGCTAATCAGAAAATATCGATATTTAAGAACGCCTAATTTCAATTGGGCGTTTTTATCTTTCTATAGTGCAATTATAACTACTCAAGCGGATAAGAAAAAAGAAAGGAGTATTAAATTTCAGCCGATTGAAATCAGCTACGCCACCAAAGTTTGTTCTTATAATAAATCTTAATGCGCTTACTCTGAGTTTGTTAAATGCTGCATCATCTATATAAAAAACCCATCCGAAGATGGGCTTAAGATGTTAAAAGTGAAGTCAAGCCTCTACTTTCTTTTTCAAAGTTGCATCTAATTGTTCTTTATCTAATGCATTATCCCAACGTGCTACAACAATTGCTGCACAAGCATTGCCAACAAGGTTAGTTAATGCGCGGCATTCAGACATAAAACGGTCGATACCTAAAATAAGCGCCATCCCTGCAACAGGTAATGCAGGAACAACAGATAATGTAGCTGCCAGAGTAATAAAGCCCGCACCCGTTACACCTGCTGCCCCTTTTGAACTAATCATCGCAACCAACAAAATTGTGATCTGTTCCCAAATGGTCAAATCGATATTACAGGCTTGAGCAATAAAAAGAGCAGCCATCGTCATATAGATATTTGTACCATCTAAATTAAATGAATATCCAGTTGGAATGACCAAACCAACGACCGACTTTTCACAACCCGCTTTTTCCATTTTATTCATCAGCGTTGGCAGTGCAGCTTCAGAAGAGCTCGTGCCTAATACTAACCATAATTCATCTTTGATATAGCGGATGAGATCAATGATTGAAAATCCATTGTAACGTGCAACTGCTCCGAGAATAAGCAGAACAAATAAAAGTGAAGTAATGTAGAACGTTACGATTAATAATAGTAAATTTCCAATACTTGAAATACCGAAAGCACCAATCGTATACGCCATCGCACCAAATGCACCAATTGGAGCTAGTTTCATTAACATACCGACAAGGTAAAATACTGGAGCGGTCAGTGTCGTTAAGAAGTCTGTAACTGGTTTCCCTTTTTCACCCACCGCTGCAAGCGCTAAACCAAATAACACAGCAACAAATAAAACCTGAAGAATATCCCCACCCGCCAAAGGACTGATTAAAGTCTTTGGTATGATATTCATGAAGAAGTCAACAATAGAGGCATCCTGAGCTTTTTCAACATAAGTCGAAACTTTGTCACCTTCTAAAGCAGCAGGATCTATATTAAGGCCTTTACCCGGCTGAATAAGATTGGCAACGATCATGCCCACAATCAGCGCAAGCGTAGAGAAAGTTAAAAAGTAAGCCATTGCTTTACCCGTCACTCGCCCCACTGCGCCCATATTCGTCATACCAGCAATACCCGTGACCACAGTCAAGAAAATAACGGGTGCAATGATCATTTTGACGATTTTAATAAAAGCATCGCCAAGAGGTTTTAAACTTGCCCCCAACTCAGGCATAAAATGTCCAAGTGTGACACCCGCAATAATTGCAAAGATGACTTGAACATATAAAATTTGATAAAACTTTTGCTTCTTAGGTGGTTGAGATTGCTCATCAACGTGAATATCCATGGAAGACCCTTCTAATTCAAAAAGTGAATCCATTGTTAAATGCAATAAATTTCACACTCAAAAACGAATTGCGCGTTAAATAATTTCAAAGGTCGAAATTCTAGTGATATTCACTTTTTGAATGAATAAATTGGGCTTAACTATTAGTCTAAGAAAAAAAAATTTACAAAGTCCAATTAAACTGAGATGACTAAATATGAATCGTCATAAAAATTAACACATATAAAATTAAGTTTTGATATTTTTAGAAAAAAAATGAAAATTAAAAATTCACAAGTTAATTTTGAATAATAAACATACAAATCATTTTATTTTATTACCCAATATATACCTATAAAGTATAATTAAATTTCTATGTAATTTAAGAACAATATATATAAATATATAATTCAATAACTTATATGAATTACTCTTAAATAAATATAACAAAAAAATATTAAAAATTTTATCTGTATAAATTTAAAACACTCTTATATAATCGTTTTTATTATATTTTATTAAATAAATTCAATAACTTATTTTTAAAAAACCATACTAAACCTGTTTTTCATTCATATATCTCCAATACCTTTTAGGTACGTATTGAACATGCAATTTAGGATTATCACGTGCCACTATATTTACACTCTTAAAATAATCCTTCCAAAGTTGATCATATAGCTCTTCTTGATCATCCAGTTCGATTGTAAATGATTGACTAGAACCTATATGGATATTTTGATCAATTTCGGCTGCATTTAAATTAACTTGATGGACTTGTTTTAAATCATAGTAAATTCCGTAGCGCCGCTTCTCATCATAAATTAACCAACGCTGGTCTTGATAACGTGCTTTGAAATGCTTAGAGATTAAAGGCAGAACATTAAAATCTGGTCTTACTAATGATAGAAATAAACCATCCTTACACTTTTTAAAGCGAACAAATGCCTCCATTCGGTGCTTTTCACGACCAACTTGTTTAGCCCATTGTGCTAGCGCTAAAACATCACGATGACCGAAATTTTTTTCAACGGCGTATTGGTGCTTAAAGATATAAATGGAATAGTCAAATAGATGTTGGTATGCCACTTCCTGCTCAGACAAAAAAGTAAAATACCAATTACGTAAACTTGAAGCAGAAATTTTAGATTTTAAACCTTGCCAGACTCGTTCAGCTTGCTTTTCTTCACTGTAAATTCGGACTGACTCATCAAATAAATTCTGGTGAGCGTTTCCTTCAGTTTGAACTTTTACGTCGAACTCTTTGAATTGAAAAGCTCTAAAAACACAGCACAGCAACCCAGTCATGGTACCATCAAAAACATACACAGCCATTTAAAACCCAAATCCAAGTTGAGGTGACAGTTGTTTCACATATTTTGATTGCCCACTTTGTAAAATTTGCTGGCGGATCTGATGAGTGTGCTGTTCTCTTTTAAACTTAGGTGTATCAGCACATCGAATAAAATGTTGAGCACGATTATAAGCAACGCCTAAGCGCTTTAACTGATCGATATGAATTTTTCCAAACCGACGAGCCTGTACAATTTTCTTAGCAGATCTCACACCAATGCCAGGAACACGCAAAATCATTTTATATTCAGCAGTATTGATATCTACTGGAAACTGTTCTGGATGTCTTAAAGCCCAACCTAATTTAGGATCAACCTCTAAATCTAAATTGGGATGTGTTTCATCCACAATTTCGTTGGCTTCAAATCCATAAAAACGCATTAACCAATCTGATTGATATAAGCGATTTTCTCGCAATAACGGCGGTGCAGAACCTACAGCAGGTAAAGCAGACTCTTCTGGATTGATAGGTATATATCCTGAGTAATACACCCGTTTTAATTTAAAATCTTTATAGTGCTTGTCAGCCATCAAGATCACATCACGATCTGTTTCGTGATGCGCACCGACCACCATTTGTGTTGTCTGACCTGCAGGCACAAATTTAGGAACCGACTTGATTAGTTTTCTCTCATCTTTCAATTCAATCAAACGGTCTCTCACAATACCTAAATCTTTCTGCACTTCTGCATGCGACTTTTCAGGTGCAAATTTCACCAAGCCTTCTTCTGTCGGCATTTCTAAGTTAATGCTCATCCGATCGACATACAGTCCAGCCTCATGAATAATCTCTTGCGAAGCGCCCGGAATAGTTTTGAGATGAATATACCCATTAAAATTTTCTTCAAGCCTTAATTTTTTTACGACTTGGAGCATTCTCTCCATGGTGTAATCAGCGGATTTAAAAATTCCTGAACTTAAAAATAACCCTTCTATAAAGTTTCGACGATAAAAATTAATGGTCAAATCTACCACTTCTTGGACGGTAAATGCCGCTCGCTTTACGTCATTTGAACGGCGAGAGACGCAATACGCACAATCATAAATACAGACATTTGAGAATAAAATTTTTAATAATGAAACACAGCGACCATCTTCGGTATAACTATGGCAAATTCCTGAACCTGTATTACCAAGACCTTTATCTTTGTTCTTGCGGCTACTACCACTTGATGAACAAGACACATCATATTTGGCAGCATCAGCTAAAATCTGTAATTTTTCACGGATACGATCAGACATATATGTATGGGGAAGCAATGAGATTTCGAATATTATAATTGTTTATTTATTCTACTAAATGTCGCTGATCATTCATGCGACACAGTTTGACGCTTTGCATTTTCGCACTAAATAATGAATATAATTTGATTCTCTGACCATGATTGTGCAAAGTGAAATTGAATCATGGAGCTTGATTATGTCTTTACTCGAACAATTATCCATTCAGCACCCCATTTTTTTAGCGCCAATGGCTGGGGTATCCACACCAGAACTGGCAGCTGAAGTATCCAATCAAGGTGGATTGGGGTCTCTTGGTTTAGGTGCAGCCAGTATCCAAAATGCTCGACAACAAATAGTTGCAACTCAAAAATTAACAGATTTACCCTTTCAGGTGAATTTCTTTTGCCACAAACCAACTGAACTTGATTCTGAACGGAATCTGAACTGGATAAATTATCTAAAACCCCACTTTGATAACTTTAATACCGAACCACCCAAAGAATTAAAATGTATTTACCCCAGCTTTTTAGATAATGATGATTTTTTAGATTTAGTCTTAGAAACTCGACCTAAGGCGGTGAGCTTTCACTTTGGGATACCTCATGCACATCAAATATCTGCCCTCAAGGAGGCTGGTATTATCACGATGGTATCAGCAACGAACTTAGCGGAAGCTAGAGCAATTGAAGATGCTGGTATTGATATCATCATTGCACAAGGTATTGAAGCGGGAGGACACCGTGGTATTTTTAATGAGCATTTTGACAGTGCAATCAAAACAGCAGATTTAGTAAAATTACTTGTTCCTGCCTGCAAGATACCTGTCGTAGCAGCTGGTGGAATCATGAATGGCTTTCAAGCTAAATATATGATGAATCTCGGAGCTTCAGCCGTACAACTCGGTACTGCATTTGTACAATGCAAGAGTTCAGCTGCAAATGCAGCTTATCGTAATACATTATTAAGCAAGCCTTTAACTCAAATTACATCAAGCATCTCTGGGCGACCAGCGAGAGGGATAATCAACAGTTGGTCAACTCTCGTAGATTTACCTCGGCGTGAGTTAGTTGCTCCCTACCCTTATGCATATGATTTAGGTAAACAACTAAATGCAGCAGCATTAACCAACAAAGATGAAAGTTTTGGTGCATTCTGGGCAGGAAGTAATGTAAATCAAATCAGAGTTTTAGAAGCACCTGATTTAATCAATCAAATCATATTAGAAATTGATCAATATGATGCTTAAATAATCGATAAAACCCATACCGAGCTGAAGTTTTTTTATTTACAATGAATTGTTAAATTATGTAGCGAAAAGTATGGGTTTTGTATTATTAGCACTTGTGGCGATTGGATTTGGAATAGACAGCTATTCACATGCTCAAGATAAAGATCAGTCCACTCAACATAATGTTGAGCAGTTAGATGCTCAAATTTTAAATCAAGATCAATAACAATCTCCTGAAGAGAAAAAATCGGATTCTCAAGTAAATTTACAACCTCTTGAATCTAAACAGTAGAATGTATGAATAACTTATCTCAGTTGGGTGCTGACATATAGAAACTCAACCTGATTTTAATAAATCCACAGATTCCACTTGAACATCACTCATAATTTGCCCTTCTGACAAAAGTAAATCGAAATAATTGGCTACGACCTTGGCTTGTTCCGCTGTACTTTCTACTTTGTACATATTCTGACGAAATTCATTACTTGAGTGGAGACCTTTGGTGTACCACGCGATATGTTTACGTGCAATGCGACAGCCTGAATACTCACCGTAAAATTCATATAGCTCATTCAGATGACCCAATAGAACTTCTTTTACTTCAGCAATCGATGGCGCTGCAAGTGGCTGTCCCGTTTTTAAATAATGAGCAATTTCTCTAAAAATCCATGGACGACCTTGTGCTGCTCGACCAATCATCACGGCATCAGCACCAGTATGATCTAATACATACTTGGCTTTTTCTGGGCTATCAATATCTCCATTTGCAATGACTGGAATAGAGATATTTTGCTTCACTTCTTTAATTAGATCATAACGTGCAGTATTTAAATACATATCTTCCCGTGTACGACCATGCAATGCTAAAGCTGCAATACCCGCTTGTTCTGCGCGCTTCGACACACGCATAATATTTTCATGTCCGTTTAAAAATCCTAAGCGCGTTTTAAGTGTTACAGGGACATCCACTGCCTCGACCACCGCATCTAAAATTCTGGCTACCAAGTCTTCATCCTGTAGCAGTGCAGAACCTGCTAATTTATTGCACACCTTTTTCGCTGGACAACCCATATTGATGTCAACGATTTGAGCACCATTTGACACTTGATATCGTGCAGCTTCAGCTAAATCCCGTGGGTCTGATCCTGCTATTTGTGCTGAAATTGGAGCAATTTCACCATCAAAGTTGGCTCGGTAGAGACTTTTCTTGCTCATACGCAGCGTTTTGTCAGAAGTCATCATTTCACTAACTGCATGTCCTGCACCAAAATATTTACACAAGGTTCTAAATGTTCGATCCGTTACACCAGCCATGGGTGCTACAAAAACAGGAGTTGTTTTTTCGCGATCAAATAAATCACGGATCACAGGATGTTGAGACATGAATAATACCAATGATGATGAAACAGTTTCAGAATGCTTAACTTTTTAAATCTGCACTCATTGAGAGATTGAAATTAGATACAAGCATTAAATTATATAACGTTTGAAACTAAAAATATGTTTTATCTCATTTTGCTTGAATGTTAATGGATGAACTTAAGCTCAACACTTAGATTTATATTTGAAGCATGCTGCCATTATCTTGTATACATATAAGTTCTCACAAATCGTGAATGAAATAGTATACTTCGCTAGAATCTTTATCCCTGATACTTTGCATTTATGAAAAATAGCTTTCGCTCTAATGTAATTTTTAAAGCCTGTAGTGTTGCTACATTAAGTTTATTCATGAGTGCTTGTGGTGACTCATCATGGTGGAACACACAAGATAAAACGATTGATGCAGAACAAATCTCAAAACTCATTCCTGGCCGCGTTAATAATCGTGGTTCATGGGCCGAGGATATTTATAAAATAACCGAGCAACTCGGTATACCCCAAACGAAAGAAAATGTGTGTACCATTATTGCTGTAGTCGATCAAGAATCTAATTTTGTTGCAGATCCCCATGTACCCGGACTAGGTGCCAAAGCAGTTAAAGAAATTGAAGATCGTTTAGATGAAAAATTTAAAGATAAATTAGGAGATAGTATCGGAGGCACCGTTGCGGGGTATTTCCAAGAAGTCTTAAAAAATCAACCAATACCTGAAGACAATTATCTAAAACAAATGCGAAAAGTCTCCACCGAACGAGAATTAGATGAATTGTATCGTGAGATTTTTGCTCACATGGCAAAACACTACCATGTCAGTGCACTCACTGGTGCAGCTAAACTCGTTGGTCAAGATATTGGTGAAAAACTAAATCCCATTACCACTTTAGGCTCTATGCAAGTTCATATTAGCTATGCAAAAGATCATAAGCGCCAAGGTGGAAGTATCGCAGATCTAAGATCAGACCTTTATAGTCAATATGGCGGACTCTATTATGGTATTCACCGCCTGATGATGTATCCAGCAGATTATGATCAACCCATATATCGCTTTGCAGACTACAATTCAGGCATGTATTCAAGTCGTAACGCCGCTTTCCAAAGCATGCTCAATGAATTAACAGCAGCGGAGTTAACGCTTGATGGAGACTTATTACTGTACAATAAAAATGGCAATCCAAAAGCTGAAAAGAGTCAATCTGAACAAGAACTTATCAATGTATTTGCCGCAAATAATGTATTTATTACACCTCGTCAAATTCGAGCTGATTTAAAGAAAGAAAAAGAGAAAAAGTTTGAAGATACGCAAACCTATAAAGCTGTGACTGAGCTTTACGAAAAGAAAATTGGAAAAGAAAAATTTTATGCCATTATGCCTGAAGTGGTTATTTCAGGTCCTAAGCTTAGTCGCGACTACAATACCAACTGGTTTGCTACGCGAGTTAACGGTCGATATCAAACATGTATGCAGAAAGCAAAAAGAATCAAAACCTAGCGTTATTTGATTTTGATGGAACACTGTGTGAAAAAGATAGTTTTACGAGCTTTATCTTTTACGCCTTATCAAAACGACATATTGTTAAGCAAGGACTAAAAACCCTGCCTTGGATTCAAGCCTATTTTTTAAATATTTACCCCGCGCACGCAATGCGCCCTAAGCTATTCAAGGCAATGTTTACTGGATTTTCTAGGTCTGATGCAGATCCGATTGCACTTGAATACGCCCATTCATTACAACAACACTTAAACTCACCCATTTATGAACAATTGATCAAGCATCAACTCCGTGGTGACCGCATTGCGATTGTCTCTGCATCCATTGATATTTATTTAAAACCCATTTCTCAGATTTTAAATGTAGATTTGATTTGTACTGAAACTGAAGTGCTCAATCAGTTTTATACGGGTCATTATTCTTCTCCTGATTGTAGTGGCGAAGAAAAAAGACAGCGCATACTCAAGCAATATGATGTAGACCAATTTCAATCAATTTATGCTTATGGAAATTCTTATGAGGATCAAGCGATGTTAGACATGGCTGATTATCCTTATATGGTCGGATCATCTCATCAATTACCCGATCTTGACCCACAAAAAAAGCTCGCCTAAGCGAGCTTTTATTAAATAAGAAATTAATAGATCGCCATATGATTGCGATGGATCATTTCTAATGAACGTGCTTCACCTAAAACTTGGTGTACCTTATCTGAGGGTAAGCCTTTGACAATTTCAGCGCTACGTGAACTAAAGTTGACACGACCAACTGCGACGCGATGCCGTTGCTGATCCACACACTCCACCACATCACCACGCTCGAAATGCCCTTCAACTGCTTTCACACCTACAGGCAATAAACTCCGATGATTTTCTTTGATCGCTTTCACAGCACCATCATCAATCACCAATCGCCCTGCAGTCTGCAAATGCGCAGCTAACCATTGTTGGTGAGCAGTGATTCGATCATTATCAGTGATAAACAACGTACCTAGCATCTCACCCGACATTAATCGAGTTAACACATGATTACTGTCTCCACTGGCAATCAGTGTAGGACATCCTGATTTCGCAGCTAAACGAGCAGCACGTACTTTGGTCAGCATTCCACCTCGACCAAACTTACCACCACCACCTGCCATATCAAACAAACTTTCATCTAATGCGCGAACTGTATGAAACAACTTCGCATTAGGATTTGAGCGAGGATCTGAATCAAACATCCCCTCTTGGTCTGTCAAAATAATCAATAAATCAGCATGAACTTGGCCTGCAACCATTGCAGCTAAAGTATCATTGTCTCCGAATCGAATCTCATCAGTAGATACAGTGTCATTTTCATTAATCACTGGAATCACTTTCCAATCGATTAAATGTTGTAAAGCATCACAAGAATTCAAATAACGGCGACGGTCAGCCAAGTCATCATGAGTCAATAAAACTTGTGCAGACTGAATATTGTGATTCAACAATACACTAGACCAAGTTTGTATCAGCCCCATTTGACCAATAGCAGCACAAGCTTGAAGACTGGGTAGATCCGTGGGTCGATTCTCAAGTTTCATTCGAACCATACCTTCAGCCACAGCACCGGAAGACACGAGAATAATCTCATGCCCTGCATTGTGTAGATCTGCAATTTGCCCCGCCCAATGCGAGATTGCATCTATATCTAAACCTTTTCCGTTTGCTGTGAGTAAAGATGATCCGATTTTAACAACGATTCTTTTGCAACCCTTGAGCTGACGTTGCCCATCTACCACTTCTATCATCTTGTCCTCTGTCTCTTATATAAAGAGATTAACGTACGTAGTACACTTCCATTTCGCCATCATCTTCATCATCGTCAAAATCGTCATCCTCTTGACTGGCAAGACGTTGTTTACGACGCATTTCACGATAAGCCTCTTTAGCTGCAATGGTTTGTTCACGTGTTTCAGCTTCAAGCTGATCACGGAATGCTTGCATTTCTGCTGCATACTCTGGATCTTCAACTTCGCGTTCGCGCTGTTGTTCAATTTGATCCATTAAATAATAAACGACTTCTTTGGTTCCCTCAGACATCAAGCCTGAAGTCTTAAATACTGGACCCTCCCATTTCAACTCTTCAAGGATGTGATTGCACCACTCATCTCTTGAGTCTTCAGGCAACTGATCTACTTTATTTAAAACCAACACCACTGGGAGTTTTGACAATGTTGGAGAGAACTTTAAAAGTTCATTTAAAATTGCCTTAGCATTATAAGCTGGATCTGATCCATCAATTGGCTGTACATCCACGATATGTAGAAGAATACGAGTACGCGCCAAATGTTTTAAGAAGCGAATACCAAGACCTGCACCTTCTGCAGCACCTTCGATCAAACCTGGAATATCAGCCATTACAAATGAACGGTGACGATCTGCATCTACAACACCAAGATTAGGTACCATAGTTGTAAATGGGTAATCTGCTACTTTTGGTTTTGCTGCAGAGACAGCACGAATAAATGTTGATTTGCCCGCATTTGGCATACCTAATAAGCCAACATCTGCCAAAACTTTCAGCTCTAGGCGAATTTCGCGGAACTCACCTTTGTTACCATGTGTACATTTACGTGGAGCACGGTTCGTTGATGACTTAAAGTGAGTGTTACCTAAACCACCGTCACCACCTTGAGCAACAAGAACACGTTGACCATTTTCAATTAAATCACCAATGATGTCGCCAGACTCAGTATCTACAATTGTTGTTCCTACTGGAACATATAGTGTTACGGATTCACCACCGCGACCTGCACAGTTTGCGCCAGCACCATTTTTACCACGTTCAGCACGAAATCTACGGGTATAACGATAATCTACAAGCGTACTGGTGTTGTCATCAGCTTGAATATATACGCTGCCACCACGACCACCATCACCACCATCTGGACCACCAAATGGTACGAATTTTTCACGGCGAAAACTGGCTACGCCATTGCCACCGTCGCCAGCCTCTACGGTAATGACTGCTTCATCAACAAAGCGCATAATGCCAATCCTCTAAAAACTTTAAAACCGCCTATTCTGCCATATTTTAAATTATTTCTCGACTATATTTATGCTGGTTGAGAATAAGTTAGCGACTTTTTTCATAAATTGAGTCTTTAATATTTTGGTGTATCACTGCATTAAATTTGATTTATTCATTACTCATTGTTTTATCAAATAACATCATTGGTTTTATTTATTTCTGAAACCACAAAATAATGCCTATAGTGCATTAAATTGCACTCTAAGATTTTGACATGGATCGCTCTGCTACCCCTTTATCCTCACAATTCGTGCTTATTATGGCTTTGGCCTGTGGTGTCTGTGCAGGTTCAGCCTATTTCAATCAACCACTGATTTATTCAATCGAAAGAAGTTTAGAAATTTCGACCAGCCAAGCTGGATTTACCGTGGTTATCGCTCAAGTGGGTTATATGCTCGGACTCATGCTTTTGGTACCCCTTGGAGATTTTTTTAATAAACGAAAACTCATTGTGAGTTTAATGATATTTGCGGCAATTTCGCAGATCCTTTTGTCTTTCAGCTCAGATATTAGCACTTTATATATCTTTACCCTTTGTGCAACATTTGGAGCCATATCAGCACAAGTATTAATTCCATTTGCTTCTTCCATTAGCCCACCAGAATTAAGCTCGGCAGTTGTAGGTAAACTCATGAGCGGATTGGTCATGGGGATTATTTTATCTAGGACATTTGCCGGCTTTGTTTCAACTTATTGGTCTTGGGAAAGCGTTTATTTCATTAGTGGTATTTTGACTTTATGTTTTGCATGTTTAATGTGGAAAAAACTCCCCAACACTCAACCTGCTTCGCATTTACAAGTCACCGATATTTACAAATCACTTTGGAGCATCTCAAAGCATAATCCGCATCTCATACGCCGTGCCTGCGCGGGTGCTCTAGGATTTGGCATTCTCTCAATGGTGTTTACATCGATGACTTTTGTTTTAGGGAGTGCCCCATATCAATTTACTGATTTTCAAATTGGTCTATTTGGTCTGTTAGGTATTATCGGAATTTATTCCTCGAGTTGGTCTGGTAAAACAGTTGGCAAAGGGAAAGAAGAATTTGTCGCTCAATTATGTATCACCTTGATGCTGTTCTCTTGTATTCCATTATATTTCGCGCAACAGAACATCTTCATTTATGCACTTGGCGTATTGATGAGCTATTTTGGTCTCACTGCATTTCATGTTTTGAATCAAAATCTAGTCTATCGTATTGATGGTCAAGCACGCTCACGAATTAATGCTGTATATATGACCATTTACTTTTCAGGCGCTGCATTAGGTTCTTTAGGTGCTGTCTATGCTTGGGAACATTATGCATGGATTGGTTGCGTTGCTTTGGGACTGTTTTTCTCAATTTTAATTTTATGTATTGATCGTTATGATTTTAAGATCATGAAAACCATATAAACATCTCGCTCAGCACACACTTTAAACTGAGCGATAACGAAATGATGAAGTATAACTATCGCGTAATAAGTGCCTTACTTTCCAAAATTTCGGGTAAATTTCGCTCAATCCAATGGATCAACTCATTTAATTTCATCGCTGCATTTGAACCCAATACAGTGAGTTGATACTCCACCTTTGGAGGAACTACTGGATAAACAGTGCGCAAAATAAAACCATCTTTTTCTAAGGTTTTTAGTGTCTGAGCCAACATTTTTTCGCTCACCCCCTCAATTCTTTGTTTTAGCTCACTAAAACGATGCACACCATCACTCAAGCAACTTAGGACGAGAACTGACCATTTACTGGTGAGATGCTCCAAAATTTCACGAGAAGGACATTCACTGGATAAAACTTGACCTAATAAATCACTATGCGCATATGTATTCATCATTTTTCTCTTAACAGTTAATAACTTACTTTTAGGTACGTACTTTCATTAAGTAAGTTAACAGATTAATATGCCTGCATCAAGTTTATTTTTTAGCCACAATGAGAGGAAATTAAAATGAAAATTGCGATTACAGGTGCAACTGGTGAATTAGGTCGTTTAGTCGTTCAAGAACTTGAAAAACTTCATAGCGAGCATGAAATTATTGCTTTGGTTCGCAACCCAGAAAAAGCTAAAATTTTATTTTCTGAAGATATTCTAGTACGCAAATTTGATTATGATCAGCCAGATGATCTCGCAAATTCCTTTCAAGATGTTGATAAACTCCTGCTCATTTCTGCCAATGAGATTGGTCGTCGTACTCCACAACACAAGGCTGTTATTGATGCTGCGATTCAAGCTAGAGTTCCTCACTTGATCTATACCAGCTTACTGAATGCAGATCACTCTCCGCTTGGCTTAGCCAATGAACATCGAGAAACAGAAAAACTAATACGAGAAAGTTCTATTACCTACACCTTTTTAAGAAATAATTGGTATAGCGAAAACTATTTATCTGCCCTCACCCATCAAATAGAAACAGGCATGGTATACGGAGCTGCTCAAGATGGTTTAATTAGTTCAGCTTCTCGTTTGGATTATGCCACTGCTGCAGCTCAAATATTAAATGTTGAATCAGCTCAACATTTGAACAAAATTTACGAGCTTGCTGGTAGCGAAAGCTTTAGCTTAAATGATTTTGCAACCCTACTTTCTGAGTTTTCACAACAGCCTGTGAAATATCAAAACTTATCCCCAGAAGATTATCGTCAAGGATTAATTCAAGCTGGTTTACCACTAGGTCTCATTGACGTTATTGTAGATGCAGATATTCACACTGCCCATGGTGCGATGTACAGTGTACGCAAAGATCTTGAACATTTAATTGGTCGAAAAACCACATCGATTCGTGAAAGCATTCAGCAAGCCCTGAATGCTTAGAGAATAGACTCCCCTTAAAGGGGAGTTTTTACTTTTTAATATTGCGCAGAGGTAAATCCAAGTTCATATCTAAATTTGCTTTTGTTTCACGCTCCAAGTTGTACATTGTTGCTCTAAAACTAGATACATCCTTCATCAAAATTGGATCATTTAAATGTAATACCGGTTTAAAAACATGATCAATATCCACATCAAGCTGCTCATGCAAATCTAAATACACAGGACCATCAAAATCAATCGTAATCGGAACCTGATAAGTACGCTTTAAATGAAATGGAACTTCAAGCTGAATAGGCAAATCTAAATTTAACGGAAATTTAGGTAAAAATCGTGTTTTATACACCAAATCTGTTGTTGCACTAATTGGAATCGTTTGATCGATTTTTACTTTCGTTTGATAATCCACACTCACAGAAACAGGGACTTCGACTTTAAACTTGAGATTGGTTTTGTATTTACCTTGCAAATCTAAATCAATATTTTCCTGCACTTTAATTTCTGTATTTAATGCGCCAATCGCTTGTACCTCAAGATAATTCCCAACATCAATTTTGGTCGGCAATGATTCTGACAACTGTACACTTGCATTCTTCGCACTGACATGAACAGATGCTTGAATATTGAGATATAGCCAAAAACCTACGGCGACAATGCTTGCCACGATAATAAATAAGAGCGAACCATATCCCACGATTTTTTTAGCACTCATGCTTCTCGAGCTCACTGGGCTTTTACCGATTCAGCAGATTGATCATCCTTCTGAACTTTAATGGATGATGCTACTTCCACTTTTTGATTTTTTTGTAATGTTAAGGTATTGAGTGGGATAACCAACTCACCTTTTTGTATTTTTATTGGCAAAGTATTTTGTACTTCGACTGAAGCCTCTAGTGCAGTTTTAATGGGTGCATTCAAGTGACCTTGTACTGGTATATCCACATCTAAATCCGTTTTTAATGGGATGCGTAGATTCTCTTTTAAATCAGCTTGAACAGGTGCTTGAAATTTCAAGTGAACCATTTGATCTAAGGGAACATCCATTTCAACAGGTACATCAAGTTTAATTGGAATCGTCCCTTTCAATGGCAATGTAATATCTTTGCCCAAAATGCGAACCTTAACTTTAGTATCTACTGCTAAATTTTGATCTACAATCAAATTTTCACGGACTGGAATAACCGTTTTAATTGGTACTTGATTGTCGAAATGAACCATAGGATTCAATGTCTGTTGTACAGGAATAGAAAGATTTTCACGTATTGGAATGGTCGTTTTAACACGACCTGTCACATTTACATCCAAAGCATCATGGATTTGAACTTTCGCTTGCAATGGCTCCTGAAGATCAATATTCACGGCTTGATCTTCAAGTGGAATGTAAATTTTAAAATGTTGAAAAACCCATAAGGCAATTGCTATACCACTCGCGGCAGCCAAAGCAATCAGCACGAAGCCAATGACAAGATATTTGATGCGCAAAAATATAATCCTTTAACACTTATTTTTTTAATCACCTGCTCACAATCCATATTTTATGTGAACAAATACGCAATTTTTCAATATTAAACCACTTATTTCGAAGAAACCATATTGCTCTAAAGTCTTAATTACGTAAATTTAGGCAAATAAAAAAGAGCCTCGAAAGAGGCTCTTTTTATGCTTTACAAATTATGCATTTGTTTCAGCAGGTACTTTTGGATAGCTTACGCCGCCCATTTGTTCAGCGATACGCAGAACTTGGCAGCTATAACCAACTTCGTTGTCGTACCATACATATGCTGTTAAACGGTTACCAGACGTAATTGTTGCTTGTGCATCAAAAACACCTGCAGTGCGTGAACCGATAAAGTCAGATGATACAACTTCAGTAGAGTTTGTATAACCAATTTGACCTTGGAGATTAGAGTTAATAGAAATTTGACGAATATATTCGTTCACTTCATCACGATCAACTTCTTTATCTAAAGTCAGGTTAAGGATTGCTAAAGACACGTTAGGTGTTGGTACACGTACAGAGTTACCAGTTAATTTGCCTTTAAGCGCTGGAAGTGCTTTAGCAACTGCTTTAGCAGCACCCGTTTCAGTGATCACCATATTCAATGTTGCAGCACGGCCACGACGGTCAGCTTTATGATAGTTGTCGATCAAGTTTTGGTCGTTCGTGAACGAGTGAACTGTTTCAACGTGACCATTAATCACTGTATATTTGTCATGAAGTACTTTCAACGTCGGTGTGATCGCGTTAGTAGTACAGCTTGCAGCAGAGATGATTGTGTCTTCATCAAGAATGTCAGCTTGGTTTACACCAAACACAACGTTCTTCATGTCACCTTTACCAGGTGCAGTTAAGATTACACGTGCAGCGCCTGGGCATTTAAGGTGCTGAGCAAGACCTTCAGCATCACGCCATTTACCAGTGTTATCAATCACCAATGCATTTTCGATACCATATGCAGTGTAATCCACTTCTGATGGGTTCGATGCATAAATCACTTTGATGAATTGACCATTCGCAATAATTGCTTCGTTCTCTTCATCTACAGAAATCGTACCTGCAAATGGACCATGAATAGAGTCACGACGAAGTAAAGAAGCACGTTTCTCTAAATCACCATCAGATGATTTACGAACAACAATCGCTTTAAGGTTTAGACCACGACCAAGACCAGACTGACCAATCATAAGACGTGCAAGGATACGACCAATACGACCAAAACCATAAAGCACAACATCTTTATGCTCAACAGATGCAGCATTTCCTTGTAGTGATTTAACAGCGTCAGCAACGAATGCATCTACATCGCCACCTTTTGCTTTAAATTCTACAGCAAGTTTGCCTAAATCGATTTCAGCTGTGCCGATATTTTGTACCTTAACCAATGCTTCAAGGATTGGGAAAGTATCTACAGCAGAAAGTTCAACGTCTAAAACACGTGTACGACGGTGAGCTTTAAGAATTTGGATAACCGAGCGGTTAATTAAAGAGCGACCGTATACTGTAGCTACGATGTTTTTTTCACGGTATAACTGACCAACAAGGGCAATCATACGTTCCGCGAGTTCTTCACGGTTTTTCCAGCGACCTTGGTGCTCTGCATGTAGGGCAACGATAGTGTCTTTGCTCACAGATACGTCCTCTAATTAATTGTAAATCTAAGCATAAATTTCAAAACCCCATAATTGTAAAGGAATTAACTCAGAGTTGAAATGAAAACTCGGTTTATTTTTTACTAAAGCAATTTTCTCTTTGTAAAAAATATATTTTAGCCATTGAATTACAATATAATTTTTTGGGTAAATGATTTCATTTAGATATCAAATACTGATCATTAAGCCTACAAATCCAATTTCGTCACTGAGTTGCAGTCAGTTCAACTAAATAAAGGGGAAGCCGAAATATCCTGACTCAACATCATATTTAAATCTTCTAAATTAAAATCTTCTAAGTTTTCTGGGAGTTTGACCAATACTGGAAGCTTAGTTAAACCATTTTGCCCCGAGGGGAATGCATAATGTCGCTCAAACTCACTTGTAGCTGAAAAACTTTCAAATTCAATAAATACACTATATTTACGGTAGTTCTTAGGCACACTTAAAATATCTAGATAAGCCTGCTTCTTGATTTTCACCATGGCCAATGAAGTTTGTTGAAGTTCTTTTTCTAACTTTTCTCCAGCCACCATTCTTTTTAAAAATGAGCCTTGAACTTCAGCATAATCTCGTTTCAAACGCATCGTATGAGACAGCATTTCTCGGTAATCTTGAATATGTTGGCTTAAATCTTCTTGTAATGCATTTAACGGTTTCTTGGAGCGCTCATGCATGACTCCACGCTCATACATATTCAATGGTACAAATATTTCATCTTTACGCTTTTCAAGTAGTTTTAAATAGGCTAACAACTTGTATTCAAACAATTGGACTGAGGAATTAAAAAATAATGAAGGCTGTTGTTTAAAATCTTTATAATTCGCCAGAATATCTGAAAATATGCGATGCACACTTTTAAACAGATGCTCATATTCTTCAATATGTGATAAATGCTGTTCTAAAGCCACCACGAGAGGTTGTAGCAATTCGACAGTCAATGCTTGCTCAATCTTCCGTAAATGCTGTTTGGCTACAAAATCACTATTACTTCCAGCCATCCCTAAATTTTGTGTCAAAAGCGGTAATATCTTCTGTTCAGCAACATCTTCAAATTCTTGCACAATTTGAATGACATCTTTATGGACTTGATGCTGAATAGTAACCATCATCTGCACGTGTTCCATAAACTGTTTGATATACCCCTCTTCATTGTAACGGCGCATATCCAAAACCAACCCATTGAGATAAATTTGCTGGTTGTATTCCATTCGATCTTCAAATAAAAAACGACGGATCGAAAATGGATTTTGTTCAAACTGACTGGTTGGTGCGATGACGAATAGAAATTCAGAGGTTTTAACAATATCAAAGTGTCGAATGGACTGTTCTTTCAGCAACCATTGTGCAAAAAAAGGATGCTCCATGATCGATGAGTTTCTAGGTAGAAGGGGTTTAAACCAATACCCCAATAATTGTTGCTTAATAAATACCTCTATCATAAAGCTCTTAATCTGAGCTGAAGTTAACTGACGAGCTCCAACTGGTGTTTCAAGATTTAATTCACGAATTAACTTAGCAACATCTTGCAAAAAAACCCGACGCATTAACATTTTTTCGCGTTGTAATTTTAAATTGTCCTCAACAGCAATTAGGTCAATTTGATACAGCGCATTTTCTAAATAGTCTGCCACTTGTACGCAAGCCGTCATCTCCTTCAACCATTGGATAGATTGACATAACTTTGCTGCAATGGAGCGCATTCTTTCACTAGAAAAACTATGCTTTAAAATTCCCAGCGACGTCGTGACTTTATATTCGAATGTGTTATTCACACGATTCCAAAATATATCTTTAGGTTTGAGAATTTGACGATCAATTTCTTCGCGAACGTCACTATCTGAATGTTGAAATATACGCTCTAAGAGTCTTTGCCAGTTTAAATCCAGACTAGGCTCCATCTGTAATAATGCTGCTCTTGTTTGGTACTGAATCATGATTGTTAAATTAGAATTATTATTGATTTAACAAATTTACCACATTTTTATGTTTTAGTTAATTATGTCACAAATATTTTTAAAGAATAAGTAATTATTCTTATCATTCAGTCAAAAACTCTTATGTACAACTCATGCTTATGTAATGATATGAAACTTAGTGCTCATCTTTTTTGGCTAGACGCGATTGTAGTTTCTTATGTTGATATTGAAGTAACTTTTCAGTTCTTCTTTGACGATAGAGATAAATTGTACCTTCCAAAATAAGGAGCAATACAGCAAACCAAATTGGAATATAAGTCAACCATTCTCCTGCTTCCACGCGTTCACCCATTGCTATTGATGCTCCTGCCAACAAAATCGGCTCTAAATAACTCAATAACCCAAAAATCACAAATGGAAGATATCTGCTCGCCAATATGTAACTTCCAAGCCCTAAGGCACTTAAGCAACCTAGACCTAGTACGGCTAAAATGAGATATTTAAACTCAATGATCAGGGGCAATGTGTTTGAATAAAAAAATGCTAGAAAAACAGCAACTGGAATAACCAGCAATAAATCCCACCAGAATCCACCTAAATGATCTGTTCCAAATTTTCTTCTTAAAAAAAAGTAGATCGGATAAGCCACAGCAACATACATGGTTTCCCATGCCACAGTACCGATGCGCCAGATTTCATGGCTAACACCAAGAATTGCAAAAAACACTGCTGCAATTTGCCACTTTGAGAGCTTTTCTTTGTAAAGAACGCAACCAAAGAGAACCATCACCAGAGGCAACAAAAAATATCCTAAAGAAACCTCAAGCCCCCGACCATTGATTGGCCCCCACAAAAATAACCAGAGTTGAGTTGTACACAAAAATGAACTGATCAAGAGCCAAATTAAAATAGATGGTTGTTTGCAAATTTTATTATAAATTTCTCGAACATATTTTAGATCACCCGACCACCACATAAACAGCGTTAAGAAAGGTAACGTGGCTAACATTCGCCAAGCAAAGGTTTGCTCGCTGTCTAGTGGTCTAAGAAAATACGTATAAAAATATAGCACCCCAAATGTCACTGATGCCATAACTGACAATGCTATACCTTTTAACATATCTGAACCTAAATTTTACCAAACGATATTATAGCTAGAATTCGTAGCAATAGATGTTGATGCATAAAAAAACCACGCCTTAGCGTGGTTCTGATCATTTTCAACATTATTTTGTTGAACCAGGTGCTTGACCCGTTTGCTTTGTACGTATCACATCGCTTAAGTCATAACCAACGGATTTAGCATAATCAAGATACTCATTCACAACTGCTTGATCAGGATTATGCGTGCGAGAAAGCACCCACATATACTTACGTTTAGGCTCACCCACAAGTACAGTTTGATAATCCTCATCCAGTTTCAGCACCCAATAATCGCCACGACCAACTGGTAACCATCGAATAGCACTCGGCAAGAAACTAACTTTCAATTTTGTATTAAATGGCTGATTTTGTACAAATGCCTCACCCACTGACTGAGTAACTTTACCGTCAGCAGTAAAACAACGGTTATCAACATTGACATTACCATTTTCATTTAATGTATATGTCGCAGTTACATCACGATCACACTTGTTTTGGAAATAAAGTGGCTTACGTGCTACTTCATACCAAACACCTAAGTATTTATCGAGTTCAACTTTTTCAACAGTATTGAGTGGCTTGTCCTGAGCATAAACCATCGTTGCTGCCCCTAAACCAACCAATAAGGCACCACCCAATACAATCTTGCTAACATTGAAACCAGCAGATGGGAGACTCTTGATCATCTAAATAACCCCTATTTATTGAATTTGTTTGTGAGTATTCATTTACTCTTCAACAATAACGGTTATTTTTCGGCTTAATGTTACGTTATGTGATGATTTTACAGTGTTTTCTGTAAATTAAATCACTGAATTAACTGTGCTTTTAAACGCACGATCTCATCACGGAAACGCGCTGCTTGCTCAAACTGAAGCTCTTTCGAAGCTTTGAGCATTTCCTTCTCTAATTTAGCCAAATGTTTTGCCAATAGTTTTGGATCGGAAACTATATGGCGCTCATCCGCACTTAATGCACGTGCTTGTCCCGATACACTCTCATCAATTGACTCATCATCATACTCTTCACCAGTATCAATTTCTTTGATGACTTGGCGGACTGCTGAACGCGGAGTGATGCCATGTTCTAAGTTAAAATTAATTTGTTTGGTACGGCGACGCTCCGTTTCATCAATTGCTTTTTGCATTGAATCCGTAATCCGATCTGCATATAAAATAGCCTTTCCTTCAACATTTCGAGCAGCACGACCAATGGTTTGGATAAGTGAACGTTCTGAGCGTAAAAAGCCTTCTTTGTCGGCATCTAAAATTGCGACTAAAGATACCTCTGGCATGTCTAAACCTTCACGGAGTAAGTTAATTCCAATCAATGCATCGTAGACACCTGTTCGTAATTCATGAATGATCTTCACACGTTCAACAGTATCGATATCAGAGTGCAGATAAGCCACTTTGATCCCGTACTCTTTTAAATATGACGTCAAATCTTCAGCCATGCGTTTGGTTAACGTTGTGACCAAGACACGTTCATTTTTATCTTTACGTTGATTAATCTCCGAAAGGACATCGTCCACCTGAGTCAATACTGGACGAATCTCAATAACGGGGTCAATCAAACCTGTTGGACGCACCACCTGCTCGGCAATTTGTTCTGATTTTTCTAATTCATAATTGGCAGGCGTCGCACTGACATAAATTGTAGTAGGAATAATACGTTCCCACTCTTCAAACTTCATTGGTCGATTATCCAATGCACTTGGCAAGCGGAAACCATAATTCACTAGATTTTCTTTACGTGATCGATCGCCTTTATACATCGCACCAATTTGAGGAACCGTAACATGCGATTCATCAATAATAAGTAATGCATCCTCAGGCAGGTAGTCGAAAAGCGTTGGCGGGGCCTCTCCAGCTGGTCGACCTGATAAATGTCTCGAGTAATTCTCAATACCATTGGTATAACCAAGCTGTTGCATCATCTCAAGGTCATATCGAGTACGCTGTTCAATACGTTGAGCTTCAAGCAATTTATCTTCAGCTCTGAAATATGCCAAGCGCTCTTTGAGTTCTTCACGAATCGTTTCGATGGCACGCTGCAAGTTATCTTTAGGCGTCACATAGTGACTTTTTGGATAAATCGTAATTCGTGGGACTTTACGAATCATTTTTCCAGTCAAGGGATCAAACCAGCGGATCGAATCCACTTCATCATCAAATAGCTCAATCCGCACTGCATTTTGTTCTGACTCTGCGGGGAAAATATCAAGAATTTCTCCACGAATTCGATAAGTACCTCGTAAAAATTCGAGTTCATTACGCGTATATTGCATTTCTACCAATCGACGAATCAACTCATCACGGCTGACTCGATCACCTGTCACAATATGTAAGAGCATATTCATATATGCGTTAGGATCACCTAAACCATAAATGGCGGACACCGAAGCAACGATAATGGCATCCTTACGCTCAAGCAAAGCACGCGTTGCGGACAACCGCATCTGATCGATGTGATCATTAATAGCAGAATCCTTTTCAATAAAAGTATCAGATGACGGTACGTATGCTTCTGGCTGATAGTAATCGTAATAACTTACAAAATACTCAACAGCATTATGTGGAAAAAAAGCTTTAAATTCTCCATAGAGTTGAGCCGCAAGGGTTTTGTTGTGTGCCATTACAATAGTAGGACGTTGTAATTGCATAATCACATTCGCCATCGTATAGGTCTTACCAGAGCCTGTTACCCCTAATAACAATTGATCCTTAAAACCTTGTTCTACTCCTTTAACAAGTTTCTCAATCGCTTGAGGTTGATCACCTGCAGGCTCGTAATTAGTTACTAATTCAAATGGACGACTGTCACTCACTCGATAATTCTCGCTATACAGATGATGAAAATATGCAATAACACTGGTAATGCATGGCTTGCTTGCTCAAATCTTTATGATTTACTCATCTGATGATGAGGGTGAAAACCATAAATTCAATCAATTTTACTTGACCCTTACAGCAATCAATTGCACCATGAACTTAAATTGCATGTTGATGAAAAAAACTATGACTTACCAATATCACGATGAAACGATTATCAACAGTTTAAATGAAGATACAGTATTTGTATTTGGTAGTAATTTAGCAGGCACGCATGCAGGTGGTGCTGCAAAAATTGCACTTCAACATTTCGGTGCGATTAAAGGTGCTGGCCGCGGCTGGGCTGGACAGAGCTATGCAATACCCACCATGAATGAGCATTTGCAACAAATGCCTCTATCTCAGATTGAACACTACATCAATGATTTTAAGATCTATACAAAAAACCACCCCAAGATTAAGTATTTTATTACAGCCGTTGGTTGTGGTGTAGCAGGTTACAAAGTTGCTGAAATAGCCCCCATGTTCAAAGGTATATCAAAAAATGTGATTTTCCCGATTTCGTTTAAACCTTTCGTTGAACGAACCTTTCCTAAATTAAACCAACCTTTATTACATGCCATTTTTTCTTCTGAACTGCTGTTCGCGGATTCTTTAGAAACGGCATTTGAGCAACTTAATTTAAATGAATCTGAAAAGAAACTAGCCAATATTTTGATCGAAACGCCGATGTTCCCCGTGGACAGTAATGGACGTGAACGCATATTTGAAATCGAAGATATCCTCTATCATCTAAAAGATCAAACCTTCCAATATGAACCGAAGTCCGATCGTGCATTCATGATGGGTGGTGTGGTATTGGCTTTACTTGAACTCTACCAAATTAATGAACAAGATTTTGTTGATGTTTGGCAAGGGCTTAAGTCAATTTCTGCGCCAAAACCTGAGCATCGAGCAAAAAAATCAGTTTAATAAGATGTTGATTTTATAAGATTCATTCACTTATATTGTATAAATGAATGAATTTTAAACACCAAGGCTCGCATCTATGGATCATTTAGATCTGACCATCTTTGATTTATCTCCAATTGCGATGTGGCTACAAGACTTCAGCGGTGTTAAACAAATTTTCGAACAATGGACTGCTGAAGGTATTGAAGATATTGAAGCATATTTAATGGAGGATCACAGTCGTCTCCACCTTTGCTTGAGTACGATTCATACCTTACGTGTTAACCAAAGTACGCTTAAACTGTATGAAGCAAAAAACTTAGAAGAAATTTTAGAAAGTTTTCAGAAGTTCCTTCATCCTGAAGTCAGCACTTTCCAAATCCAATTTTTTGTATCACTTTGGAAGAATACTGAACATCATATTCCAGTGATCAATTATACGACCAATGGAAAGCGTTTAGATGTTCAATTACGCGGTATGAAATTAAAAGGTTATGAGGATAATTGGAAATGCCTACTCATGACCACCGAAGATATTTCCCAATATCAAAAAGCACGTCATTTTGCCGAATCTTTATTTACTTATAATCCAACAGCACTATGGATCATGGATTTTAGCCAAATTAAAAAAAGATTTGAGCTGCTCCGTTTGCAAAACATTGAGAATTTAGACCAACACATTCATCAACATCCAGAATTTGTTGTGGAATGCTTTGAGCAAATAAATTTCATTGATGTCAATGAAGCGGCGCTCAAACTTTTTGCTGTGAAAGATAAATCTCAATTTTTACATCATTCTCATGATTTATTTGATATTAAACGTTTGGAAAATTTTAAAAGCCAGTTACTACAATTGTGGAATCATGAAGAATATCAACAGCGAGAAAGTAGTTTCTACAACGCGAATGGAGAACAAATCTTCGTTTTAGAACAATTAAATATTTTTCCACATAATTTAGATGATTGGGCGGTGATACAAGTCGCCCTTACAGATATCACTGAGCGAAAAAAATTAGAAAATCACTTACATTATTTGGGTCAACATGACATTTTAACTGATTTACATAACAGAACTTATTTTAATGAAGAAATTGAACGGATTGAGCAACTTGATCTCTATCCAGTGTCTTGTATTTACATTGACATGAACGGTTTAAAAATCATCAATGATCAGTTCGGACATGATGTCGGTGATCAGTATCTAAAAAACTTTGCCGAAATTCTTCAATTTGTCACTCACAAAAAAGATTTTTCAATTTCTAGAATAGGTGGCGATGAATTTGTATTATTGATGCCTCATGCCGATGTTGAGCAAGTTAAAATCCTTGTTCATGATCTTGAAACTCAAATACATCAACATAATCTAGATCACCCTCATCTTTCTATCAGCGTTTCACTCGGACATGCTACAAGACTTAAAGGCGAAACCTTAGAAGATATGTTACGCCGTGCAGATAAATGCATGTATATTAACAAGCATCATTTTTATCAAAATAAAAATCTAACGAATTGAGCTTAGGATTTAGCTCAACGTTAGCTTAGCTTAAAAAAGTGTCTTAAATCACGTAAATAATAAAAAAATTTGAATTTTATATCAAAATAATTTAGTGCTATATTATCCACAATTTATTGTTTTAAAAGAAAAGTTCAAGGATAGTTATGGAGATACTTGATTCATCAATTTTTGATTTATCTCCTATCCCAATGTGGTTGGAAGATTTTAGTGCCATTCAAACCATCTTTAACCAATGGCGTAGTGATGGGGTTACTGATTTAGCTTTACATCTTCAGCAAAATCCAGATCTTGTGACTTTATGCGCACATCAAATTAAGATTGTTAAAGTAAATCAAAAAACACTCGATCTTTTTGAAGCACAAAGCCTTAAACATCTCACTCAAAATTTAAGCACCATTTTCCAACATCAAATGTTTGATGCACATGTAGCGGAATTAGTTGCACTTTGGAAGGGTGAATTAGAGTTTACAAGTACAACCACTAATTTCACCTTGAGTGGTCAACCCTTAGACATAAAACTGCGAGCTGTCGTTTTACCTGGTTCAGAACAAAGTTTAGACCGTATTTTGCTTACTACAGAAGATATTAGTGGTTATATGCAAGCTCGGCGTTTAGAAGAAAAAAATCGTCGATTAGCTGAAGCAAGATTTAGTTATTCACCCACATCATTATGGGTTGAAGACTTTAGTCGCATTAAATTAAGACTCGATCATCTTAAATCAATTGGTATTGATGATTTCAGAACTTTTTTAGATGTGCATCAAGATTTCGTACAACAATGCATTGAAGACATTGTATTACTAGACGTCAATCAAGCAACATTGGATTTATTCAAGGCATCGACGAAATCTGATTTATTTCAAAATCTAAAAAAGGTTTTCTCAAAAGAAATGCATCAAACTTTTAAGGAACAATTGATCGAACTATGGAATGGGAAAATTCATCATAGTCGTGAAGCAATCAACTACGCTTTAGATGGTTCAATTCGCTATGTTCTACTTCAATTCACTGTGTTTCCAGGTTATGAAGAAGATTGGGGACTTGTACAACTTGCCCTAACGGACATTACAGCGCGAAAAAAAGCTGAGAGCTATTTAGAATATTTAGGTAAACACGACGTTTTAACAAAACTCAAAAATCGCTCGTTCTACACTGAAGAAATCCATCGATTGGAACGCGCACTTATTCGTCCAGTTTCTGCAATTTTTCTAGATATGAATGGCCTTAAACCGATTAATGATCACTTTGGTCATGATGCAGGTGATGAGATTTTACGCAGAATGGGTAATATCTTAAGTAGAACGATTCACAATACCAGTTATACAGCCTCTCGAATTGGAGGTGATGAATTTGTTATCCTGATGCAAGGTGCAAATGAAACTACCGTTCAGTCGACGATTTTGACCATTCAAGAATTATTGAATATCGATAATCAATATTATTCTAACCATATCATCAGTGCATCAATGGGATTTGCTACAAGCCTTGAGAATGAAACAATTGAGGATATGTTAAAGCGTGCAGATCAATCCATGTATGATCATAAGAGACAATACTACAAATATTTATCAAATAAAAATCAATAATTTATAATATTTTTTTATTTTTAGATCATACATTTTATTTGTTCTTAAAACACCAGTACTTGCACTGGTGTTTTTTTAAAAAAATCAATCTTATTCAGCTCTCATATAAGCTTTACTATATTTTTCATTAAATTATGACAAAAAATTCATGTTCTTGTCTAACAAAAGCAATTGATTTTAAATTAATAAAATGTGATCCTCATCACACTTTAATCACTAACAATGATTAAAAACACTTTATTTTTATAAGAGACTATAACAATGGCTTTGTTCAATTATAAATCATTCGATTACTTACCTAACTTTAAATTAAGTTCAGTTCTCTCAATTCCAGCTCAACTCGTTGGTAATGGTCTAATCGCTGCCACCAATGCTGTAAATACTGTTCTTGATGTAGTTTCTCCTATTGGTTTAGCAGGTAATGCTTTACTTGGCAAACCTTTCGAAGCAGTGCACGAACTTGGTGATAAAATTATTGATGCAGCTTCAGATGCAGTGAATTCAGTAGGTAAAGCACTTGGTGCAACCATCGAACCGAATGACACTCATCATAAAAATGAGTGGGAAGACAAAGAACTCAGCTTAGATAACATTTTAAGCCTTCCTGGGGATTTAATTGGAAACACCATTATCGGTGCAACCAATATTGCCAATGATATTCTTGATGCTGCTGCACCGATTGCTATTGCAGGAAATACGCTTATCCCTGGTTTTGATGTTGTTCATAAAGCAGGTGATACGATTATTGATGCTGTCTCTGATGTGGCTCATGACATTGGCTCAGCGATTGGCGGGACAATTGAACCTAAAGATACGCATTATGATAATGAATGGTCTCAAGAGCTTCCATCAGCAACTGAAAACCTAAAATCAATTGTGAATACAGTTGCAAATCAAGTTGAAAATGCACTTGAACCTATTTTCGATTATGTTCCTGATTTCAAATTTAGCTCAGTACTTTCTATTCCAGCTCAGTTACTAGGTAATGGTTTAGTCACGACAGCAAATTTAGTCAATACAGTTTTAGATGTGGCTTCGCCTATTGGCCTAGCAGGTAATGCTCTACTTGGTAAACCATTTGAAGTTGTTCATGAGTTAGGTGACCGCATTATCGATGCAGCATCGAATTTACTCAGTGGTGCTGGTGAAGCCCTCGGCTCAAATGTAGAAGCAAAAGATACACACCACAAAAATGAATGGAAAGATGGCGAACTTAACCTTGATTCAATTTTAAAAATTCCAAGTGAGCTGGTTGGTAATTTGATCATCGGCAAAGATGGCATCGTGAATGATTTATTAGATAGCGTTGCGCCATTGGTTAAAGTTGGTGATAAATTCATTCCTGGTTTTGAAGAAATTCATAAAGCTGGTGATGCGATTATCGATCAAATTTCAGACATTATCGTAAATATTGGTAAGGATATTGGTGCCACTCTTCCACCTTCAGACTCACATTTTGATCGAGAATGGGGGCAACCAAAACAACCAGATCAATCTAATCCATCAGATGACGGTCGTCCTAAATTCTACAAAATTGACAATCAATTCAGTTACCGCGTAAGTGAATCTGCATTTAAACAAGTTCAAGAACTATATAACAAGTTTATCTCAACTGGTTCTTTACAAGGTAAAAATTTCTGGCGCCCTATTTATACCGTGATCAAAGAAGATTTAGCATCAAATGACGCAGTTGATCAGGGTACTAAAAACTGGTTAAAAGTTGCTGAAGCTGTTGCAATAGCTGATCCTCAGAGCTTCCTTTATCAATATGTTCGCTTAGGAACAGGTAAATCACTCGCAGATAAAGGCATCTATATTACGGATGAACAATTCTGGCAAGCATCAAATGTATTGATCAAAACTTTAGCTGACAATTTCTTGAATGGCGTTAAAAATGCTGATGGCGAGACTGTTGTTCCAGCAGGATATTTACCAAGCTCTGATGGTAAGTTTGGATTGGTAATTATGGATGCAACGCAAGCTCTTGAAAACTTGGGTGGCGAGCTAGGTGATTGGACAGGTATCACACCATTAAGTATTCTTGATCACTATTTAGGTGTTGATACTTCACAATTGAATGGTGGTGATAGCCGTCCGTTTACTTGGTATTTAGAGCTATTGGGTGATGTAGTTAAAGCGAACTTAAAAGCTGGTGCGAGTATCTTTGATGTTGTGAATCAAATCGTGACTGAGGGCTTAAACTTCGTTGGACAATTCATCAAAGGTGAAGTACTTGACGATGGCTTCTCTTCACGTGATCAACTTGTGAATACATTGACTCAACTTGCTTATGCATATGCAGGTGATTTGGCTGGCTCTGTAGCAGTAGCGACAAACTTATTTAACCCTAATACCAACATTATCAGCACTTACTCTGTTTTCGGACGCACCTTAAACGGTAAAGATGGTAATGACATCATTAAAGGCGGTGTCGGCAACGATACGCTTGTAGGTGGTAAAGGTGATGACTTGCTCTTTGGTGGTTGGGGCAATGACATTCTAAAAGGTGGTGAAGGCATCAATGTCCTCGTAGGTGGTCGTGGTGACGATACCTATTATGTACAATCAAAATATGACTTCGTACTTGAACACAACTATGAAGGTACAGACACTGTCATTAGTTCTGCAGATCAGTATCAATTAACCGAAAATGTTGAAAACCTTACGCTGATCAATCCAATCAAAGAACTTTTGATTGCTGGATCAGAAATTCAACAAAGTGGTACGGGTAATCAATCTGACAACATTATCACAGGTAGCAAATTCGTAAATAACGAATTAAAAGGCCTCGCTGGAGATGACACCTTAATCGCAAATGGTGGTCTAATTAACATTTTAAATGGTGGTATTGGTAACGATAAATTGTATGGCGATCTCGGTAACGAGACATACTATTTTGATCAAGGCTTTGGAGTAGATACAATCTATGAAAAAGGTGGTCAAGATACCATTCAATTTGGTGCTGGTATCTCAATTGATGATTTACTCGTTCAAGACTCTGGGAATGATCGTATCATCAAACTTAAAGATTCTGCTGATCAAATCACTATTAAAGATTGGGCAAAAGGTGAAGCACATCAAGTTGAATCAATCGTATTTAAAGATGGTTCTACATTCAACTTACTGACTCTAGATCAAAACTTAAGTTACGTGTAATTCTTCCCCGCAAAAAAATAGGTGCTTAAAGCACCTATTTTTTATCTTTTACCCATTGAGCGACGTGTACCACGTGGCGGCATCCATGTGCGATCAGCATAGCGCTGAGGCTTTGGACGTAGATCTTCGATTTCTTCATCAGCTTGCTTTGCGTCATTCACTTGCTTGATAGGAAATGGAAGATTCACTACAGGCTTCTTTTTGGGAGAATTTTCCGAACTCATTTGAGACTACTCATTTCAATCTAACGCTATTGTACGGAAATTTGTTTTTTTATGCGACCCACGTTGTTTAATGTGGATATGTATCATTGCATTAAAATTCGGTGAATTTCGTGATTTTTTGCTAATTTGCCTAGATATTGGACGACTAAAACATTCAATTTAAGCTAAGATAGTGTGCTTTTTATTTTTTAATCCCTATAAGAAGGAATACTGCCGTGGACGTACGTCTCTCTGATCGTGTCAATGCCATCAAACCGTCCCCAACGCTTGCTGTGACCAATAAAGCTGCAGAACTTAAAGCTGCTGGTAAAAACGTTATTGGTTTAGGTGCAGGTGAACCGGATTTCGATACACCACAACACATCAAAGATGCAGCAATTGCAGCGATTAAAAACGGTTTCACTAAATACACCGCAGTTGACGGTACGCCAGGTCTTAAAAAAGCAATTATCGCTAAATTAAAACGTGATAATAACCTTGATTATGCTGCTAACCAGATTCTCGTTTCTTGTGGCGGTAAGCAATCATTCTTTAACCTTGCGCTTGCATTGTTAAATAAAGGCGATGAAGTAATCATCCCTGCTCCATTCTGGGTAAGCTATCCAGATATGGTGATCATCGCAGAAGGTGTGCCAGTTATTGTTAAATGTGGTGAAGAACAACGTTTCAAAATCACACCAGCTCAATTAGAAGCTGCAATTACTGATAAAACTCGCCTAGTTGTTTTAAACAGCCCTTCTAACCCAACAGGTATGATTTATACCAAAGAAGAATTAGAAGCATTAGCTGAAGTTCTTCGTAAATATCCTGAAGTATATGTTGCTTCTGATGATATGTACGAACCAATTCGTTGGGACGACGAGTTTTATAACATTGCTACAGTTGCACCAGATCTTTACGATCGCGTAATCGTTCTCAACGGTGTATCTAAAGCATATGCAATGACAGGTTGGCGTATCGGCTATGCAGCAGGTCCTGCTAAATTAATCGGCGCAATGAAGAAAATTCAATCACAATCTACTTCTAACCCAACTTCAATTTCGCAAGTTGCGGCAGAAGCTGCATTGAATGGTCCTCAAGATGTACTTAAACCAATGATTGAAGCTTTCAAACGCCGTCATGATTTAGTTGTTAATGGCTTGAATGATATCAAAGGCATTACATGCTTACCTGCTGACGGTGCATTCTATGCTTATGCAAACATTCGTCCATTGATCCGTGCAAAAGGTTTAAAATCTTGCACAGAATTCTCTGCATGGTTATTGGAAGAAACTGGTGTTGCGGTTGTTCCTGGTGATGCATTCGGTTTAGGCGGCTATATGCGTATTTCATATGCAACAGCAGATGAAGTATTGGTTGATGCGCTTGCACGTATAAAAAAAGCAGCTGACTCAATCGAAGGCGTAGATGCAGCAATTGCTTCTATCGCAGCTGAAAAATAATCTGATAAATTAATCAGATCAAAAACCCGCGATTTTCGCGGGTTTTTTTTATTAAATCTAAACCCCTTCATGCACCTACATAACCCAATACGCAACATAAAACCTTTTGGTTAATTTGCTCGCTCACTGAAGCGAAAAAAGTGTGCTTTTAGGATTGGATAAAAGTCAGAGATTTTTTTAAAAAGCAACTCAAACATGATCCAGCAGTTGTCTAAGTAGCCCGCTGATAAATTAAGCTTTATACACTATTCATAGTATCGATAGCCCAATCTGAAACATCATATTTATCACTGAAAAATCCCATTTATAGATATGCTTTGCACCATCATATAGAAGTTGGAACTGATCTAAGTAACCATAATATGGGATTTAATTAATGAAAAATAAGTTCTAGAAACACCAATTCACCCTACTAAAGAAGATAAAATGACACAGGCTAACTTGGACTATATTTAAAAAAAATCAATTCATTCAACAATTTCAGATTTAACTTGTGAAAATTTGCCTAAACCGCAAGCTGTTTATTAAACAAATGCTTTGAAGGACGAGAACAACTTAGGCATTCAACATAATATTTAAGTGGTGACTTTAATAAAATCTCGCTCACCGCATTCGACTCATTTAACCAAGCAAGCGATTTATTCGTGCCAAGAATAGCATTCCCTTTTATGGAGTAGATATAGACTTTATTTAAGTTAGCTTTTAAGTCATTTGCTGCCAAATATTGTTCAAGCGTGAATGATTGATCGTGATCAATAGACCATTTTTCAGAAAACCACAACTGCAATAACTCTCCCAAAACCAGATGATGTTTTTTAAAAGGAAATACATCAACTATCGCGCCCTCGACTTCAGTGAAATAAGAACTAGGCGAATTTAAGATAGACAGGTAATTTTGTTTATAGAATTCAAGATTAGAAAAGATCTGAGAAATGGTAAGCGTATTCATTCGCTTTCTCCTATTTTAGCCATTTAGTGCTGGCAAGTTGGTATAAATCCACACTGCTTAAAACTCTGTTTCAAGCGCTCTGTTGTTAAATAAATCTAACAAGCTCATTCTAAATTGGCAAGTAAATTAAAAAAAAACATTTTATTTGAGCAAATAAACAACATGCGGCTCAAAAGTGACTATTGTATGGCAATTTACACTTGACCCAATCTTAAATCCCCTTATAATCGCATTCAGATTCTCCAATAGCTCAGTCGGTAGAGCGACGGACTGTTAATCCGCAGGTCCCTGGTTCGAGCCCAGGTTGGAGAGCCAAATACTAAAAAGCCCAAGCATTTAAGACTTGGGCTTTTTTTTATGTCAAAAAAATCCCCCACTTGGGAGGATTTTCTCAACCATATTTTAAGCTGCTTTTGCTGGAACTCCACTGTGAAAACGGAAGGTTTCATCAGGTGTTAAGATGAGTTGCTTTTCAACTTCACGAATGTGCTCTATACGACTTTGAATATCCTCCTCAGGATCTTTCAATTTCGCAGTTTTAGCCACATCCAGAGCTAGAGCCAAATAATCCTCATAATGGCGTGATTCAGATTTTAGTAAGTAGCGATAATAGCGCCCTAATTCCTCATCGACTCTAGGCGCTAATGCATAAAAACGTTCACATGAGCGTGCTTCCACAAACGCACCAATAATTAAAACGTCAATTAGCGCTTCTGGTTCATACGTCCGAATTTCTTTGCGTAAGCCACCCGCATAACGCCCAGCACTTAAACCGACCCATTGCTGCCCGCGCTTGTTCATAAACTCTAAAACCTGCTCATAATGCAGCATTTCCTCACGCACTAATTGAGCGAGCTTAACTTGTAAATCTACAAAAAAGCTGTATCTAAACATGAGATTCATGGCTGTACTGGCTGCTTTCTTTTCACAGTTCGCATGATCTTGCATCAAAATATCAAGATTATTTACAGCCTCATCTAACCAAGCTTGTGGAGTTTCGCAACCAAGGAAGCTTATGACAGGCTTCATTAATTCATCATAATCAATATTTGACATAGTACTCATCAATCTTATCGTGCAGCTTTGATTGCTGCTTTCATATCTTGAACTGCTTGCGTAAGTCCTTTGAAAACAGCATCGGCAATCAGAGAATGTCCAATATTCAATTCGTGTATTTGAGGAATTGCTGCAATAGGAGCAACATTGTCAAGATTAAGTCCATGCCCAGCATTTACGACCAAACCTTTAGCAGCAGCGTATTCTGTTCCACGGATAATACGTTGTAACTCTACCTGCTGTGCTTCTTCTGTTTCAGCATCTGCATAAGCACCTGTATGAATCTCAATAGTTGGCGCACCACAGGCAATTGCAGCATCAATTTGTTCAATATCAGCATCGATAAATAACGATACATCACATCCAATCGCTGCTAATTCCTGTGTAGCAGACTTAACAGCCTCAAAATTACCAACAACATCTAAGCCACCTTCGGTCGTGACTTCTTGACGCTTTTCAGGCACAAAACACACGTGATGCGGCTTTATTTCTTTAGCAAATGCCACCATCTCATCTGTCACTGCCATTTCAAGGTTCATGCGTGTTTTAAGTACAGGGCGCATGCGACGGACATCATCATCATGAATATGACGACGATCCTCACGTAAATGTAATGTAATGCCTTCAGCCCCTGCCTCTTCACAAATTAGTGCTGCCTGTACTGGATCCGGGTAGCGTGTGCCTCGAGCCTGTCTTAGAGTTGCAACATGATCAATGTTCACACCAAGCAATGCAGCCATAACATTTTCCTAATTTGATTTTGATTGAGCGTTTTGAATCCACAATTGACGACTTTTTAGTGGGCGATCACCCAATAATGAAGTAATCATTTGACGATATAATTTATTCAACAATTGTAACTGTTCAGCGTTGAAATCTGTACCATTTTCATAATTTATCATGCTGCGAATTTGCTCACCTGTCAGTGTAGCGGCACTTGAATACTGAACTGGTATGAAGCCTTCGTTTAATTGAAATTGATATTTTTGTGAAGTTAAAATTTCATTTTGGTGTGCATCTATCGAGTAATCAATCGCATAACCAAGCTCTTCTAGAAGTACGTATTCAAATTGACGAAGAATTTGCTTCAAGAATTCGTTAGGATTTGAATGTTGAGCTAATTTTTGTAAACTTTCTAATGTCTTGTGGTACTGTGCAAAAGTATCTGGCATTGCCTCTTCTAATGGACATAATCTCAATAAGATTTCATTTAAATAAAATCCTGAAAAGAATGCATCTCCATGAAAAAAAATAGGATGATTAACAATTTCTAATTTTGTGAAATTTTTTAATTCAGACTTACCTGTCGCTTGGAGTGCGATAGGCTGATATTGCGGTGGTGGAGGTTGTCTTAGTATGCCGTCAACTCGTCCATACTCTTCAGTGAATAAATGGACAATATGACTCCGCTCTCGATACTTTCGATGATGGATTAAGTATCCATGCAAAAGTTCATTTCGCATCGACTAATCTTATTATTTATCTTTCTTTAGTTCTTTTTCATCATCGTCATCACCATCGGGAATAACAGCCCCAACTACTGCTGCAGTACCTTTGACGACTCCTTTGGTGGTTTTATACGCAACTTTTACAGGAACTGTGACAACTTTATGAATGCAACCTTGTAAAACCAAAGCACATACAATTATCGCAACCATCTTCATCATCAGCTCCTATAACCGTTTAATCCTTAGATATCACTATACCCTAGGCTTTTTAATGCACGCTCATCATCAGACCAACCGCCTTTGACTTTAACCCAAAGGGTGAGCATGATCTTTTCTTCGAACATTTTTTCCATATCAGCACGTGCATCCATACCAATTTTTTTCAACTTTGATCCTTTTTCACCGATGACAATGGCTTTTTGCCCAGGGCGATCAACAAAAATCGTAGCATCAATATAGGTACAAGCAGGCTTCATACGACCAGTTTTCTCATTTAAAGTCGCTTCTTCTGTTTTAAACGATTCAATTTGAACCGTTAAATCATATGGAAGCTCTTCACCCAGTTGACGCATGATTTTTTCACGAATAATTTCAGAAGCTAAGAAGCGTTCAGAACGATCTGTGAGTTGATCTAGTGCATACAATGGTGGTTGAAACGGTAAGTATTTTTCGATCGTATCTCGAAGATGATCAAGGTTAGCGCCACGCAATGCCGATACCGGAACGATCTCAGCAAAATTCATTAATTTAGTACGTTCTTGAATTAGTGGTAATGCCTGATTTTTATTCTCAAATGTGTCCAATTTATTAATGACCAAGATGACAGGCATTTCGGCATTTTTGAGCTTCTCAAGGACTAACTCATCATTTTGAGTCCATTTGTCAGCGTCTACAACAAATAGTACAAGATTTACATCACGCAAGGCTGAATGAGCTGCACGATTCATCATTTTATTGATAGCACGGACTTCTTTCTTATGCATTCCAGGGGTGTCAACAAATACTGCCTGAGATTTCTCACGCGTATCAATACCCACAATCTTGTGTCGAGTTGTTTGAGGCTTACGAGACGTAATCGAAAGCTTCTGACCCAAAATATGGTTCATTAATGTAGATTTACCTACATTCGGACGACCTACAATTGCTACAAAGCCACTTTTGTAGTCTGAGGGAATTGTAGTACCTTGAGAACTAAAAAATTGATTGATTAAATCATTGCCGCTGTCTTGCGACTCGTGATCAGCATCGATGTGATCGGAATGAGTAGTCATGAAGACTTTTGCTCCAAAAATTTTAAAATTTCCGCCGCTACTGCTTGCTCAGCAAAACGACGACTTGAACCCTCACCCATACATTTTGGCAAGCCTTCAACCATACACTCCACTTTAAAATGTTGGTTTGGTGCATCACCCTGAATATCAACAACCTCATACACTGGGAGAGGTTTTTTACGAGCTTGAAGATACTCTTGTAAACGGGACTTAGGATCTTTCAATTGATCTGTTGGTTCAATATGATCTAAATAAGGTTCATACCATTTCAACACAATTGATTCTAACAACTTTAAATCTTGGCTATCAGTATAAATTGCACCAATAATCGCTTCGACTGTGTCAGCGAGTATCGACTCTCTATGATGACCACCAGATTTTAATTCACCAGTACTGAGTATTAAACTCTGACTAAGTTTCAAATCTGTTGCAATTTTGCCTAACGCTTCTTGTCGAACCAAAGTAGCTCGCATACGCGTCAGACGACCTTCGTTTTCATGTGGATAAGCATGATAAAGGTAATTGGCAATAATCATACCTAACAATGAATCGCCTAGAAACTCTAGGCGTTCATAGTTATGTTTATGGCTAACCGATCGGTGTGTCAATGCAAGTTGAAGTAATTCAATTTTCTTAAACTGATAACCGATGCGACTCAGTAAGCGAGAATCACTTACTTTGAACTGACCTTTGATCAAAACTTTTCTCGAATGTGAGGACTAAATCAATATTAAATAAGAATGGCTTTCTTACTTCATATTTCTTTGTCACTTGTAAACCTTGTTTAGATTTGACAGTCGCAATATCTTTAAACTCAATGTCACGGATATTGTTCATGCTAAATTTCTGCCCCATTGTTGAAGCAAACTGTTGTGGTGTTGTCGCCTTTGAGCTGATTGCAACTTGCTCTTCAATCAATTGATTGATTAGTCGGTCATCCCAATAAGGCTGCCACAATGCTACGAGCACTTTAAGTCCAAATGCCGCAACAATTACCCCTAATAAAATCGCTGTATACGATGCACCACGTTGAGTGTTACGCATTTTTTATTATCCATATATTTGAAGATTACTGAATTTGACCATTACGACTGAATGATGGCAATTTCAAACCAGCTTCTTTATGCATCCATACATAAATTGCTTGTCCTGTTAAATTTGCCTCAGGTACGAATCCCCAGATTCGACTATCAGCACTCTGATCACGGTTGTCACCCATGGCAAAGTAATATCCTTTCGGAACAGTTACTTCCCAGCTTTGACCATTTGTTCTTACAAAGCGATCATTCGCAGTGGCAACATAAGGAAGATCTTGTTTGGTTTGTGCATAATTAAAATGCGCAATAATCGGGTTTTGACCTTCCAAATTACGAACCAAATACTTATGATCACCTAAAGTTTCATAATGATAAATTGAATTTGGCGTGTCTGAAACATCTTTTTCACGATTAAATTCAGTCGATTCCGTTACAACTTTTTCACCATTGATGGTTAATTGATTATTCTCAAAAACGATATGATCACCAGGTAAACCAATAATACGCTTAATATAGCTAATTGATGGGTTTGGTGGATATCTAAATACCGCCACATCACCACGTTCAGGCTCATTGACATTCAATACTTTGGTGTTGCTAATCGGTAAACGAACACCATATTGATATTTGTTCACCAAGATATAATCACCCGTTTCCAATGCCGGAACCATGGATTCAGAAGGAATATTATAAGGTTCAAAGAAGAATGAACGCAGCACTAACACAACTGCAAGTACAGGCCAAAAATCATATGCCCATGTAATAATGAAATTTTCATTCCCTTTTCCTTTGGTTGCTCTTTGTTTGAGCACCAATTTATCCAGCAACCATAATCCAAAAAAGATTAGGGTTGCAGGTACGAGAATGAGGTTAAAATCAAAATCCATGGGATATTCCTTGTTGTTATCGCTCTACTTTTAAAACAGCTAAGAAAGCTTCTTGTGGGATCTCTACACTACCCACCTGTTTCATACGTTTCTTACCTTCTTTCTGTTTAGCGAGAAGTTTCTTCTTACGTGAAACGTCACCACCATAACATTTTGCCAATACGTTCTTACGCATTGCTTTTACTGTTGAACGCGCGATAATTTGAGCACCAATCGCAGCTTGAATCGCCACATCAAACATTTGACGAGGAATCAAATCTTTCATTTTTTCTACAAGTGCAATACCACGATGACGCGCATCTTGACGGTGACAAATCATTGCCAATGCATCAACTTTTTCACCATTGATCAAGACATCTACTTTTACAAGAGAAGAAGACTCAAAACGGATGAAGTTATAATCTAATGATGCAAAACCACGTGAACATGATTTCAATTTATCAAAGAAATCCATCACGACTTCAGCCATTGGTATCTCAAATGTAATGGCTACTTGGTTTGCCATAAACTTCATATCTTTTTGAACACCACGTCGTTCAACACACAACGTCATTACATTACCAAGATATTCTTGTGGCACAAGGATATTACATTCTGCGATCGGCTCACGAAGGTCTTCTACAGTAGATCCATCTGGCATTTTTGATGGACTGTCGATATAAACTGTCTCACCACTCTTCATGACAGCTTCGTAAATTACAGTCGGTGCCGATGAAATCAGGTCTAGATCATATTCACGCTCTAAACGCTCTTGAACAATCTCCATGTGCAGCATACCCAAGAAACCGCAACGGAAACCAAATCCTAATGCATCTGAACTTTCAGGTTCAAAGAATAATGCTGAATCGTTAATTTGCAGTTTTTGTAATGCTTCACGGAAAGGTTCAAATTCACTCGAATCAATTGGGAATAAACCAGCATATACCTGTGGTTTAACTTTTTTGAACCCAGGTAAAGTTTCTACTTCCGGCGTTGTAGCAAGTGTAATCGTATCACCAACTGGCGCACCAAAAATATCTTTGATACCAGCAATCACAAAGCCGACTTCACCTGCTTCTAAAATATCAGTTTCTGTATGTTTAGGATTGAAAATACCGACAGAGGTAATGATGTGCGTTTGACCTGTTGATTTCATCAACATTTTATCGCCTTTACGCACACGACCTTGCTTAATACGAACTAAGGATACAACACCTAGATAGTTGTCAAACCATGAGTCAATAATTAAAGCTTGAAGCGGCGCTTCACGGTCACCCGTCGGAGCAGGAATGGTATTCACAAGTGTTTCTAAAACACCTTCGATTCCTAATCCAGTTTTAGCTGAACACGTAGGTGCTTCAGTTGCTTCAATTCCGATAATGTCTTCAATTTCTTGAATAACACGCTCTGGTTCAGCTTGAGGTAAATCAATTTTATTGAGTACTGGAAGAACCTCAAGACCTTGCTCAATAGCTGTATAACAGTTTGCAACTGACTGAGCTTCAACACCCTGAGCTGCGTCTACAACTAAAAGTGCACCTTCACAAGCAGCAAGCGAGCGCGAAACTTCATATGAGAAGTCAACGTGCCCAGGTGTATCAATAAAGTTCAGTTGATATTCTTCGCCATTTGGGTGTGTATAATAAAGCGTCACAGATGCAGCTTTAATGGTAATCCCGCGCTCACGCTCAAGCTCCATTGAGTCTAGAACTTGCGCTTGCATTTCGCGATCTTGCAAACCACCACAGGTCTGAATAAAACGGTCAGCTAAAGTTGACTTCCCGTGATCAATGTGAGCAATGATCGAAAAGTTACGTATATTTTTGATATTTACGGATTTTTTAGCTTGCGCCATGGGTTACCTTGAACAATAAATTGCGCTATGCATGAAATAAAAACTACATAGCAAAAGCTGTTTAACAAATTGCGGACGATTATAGCAGATGGATTTTTCAAAGTATTCATAATAATGAACACCATGTGGTGAAATATTTAATTCGTCCGACTCAAGCAATTCTTTAGACAGCGGATAAAGAATAATCTTGAGTGAAATCCAAAGGATTTAATACCTCAGAAATAGGCTGATAAGCTTGAGTAAATGTTGGAGATAATCGTTTAGGTCTGCCTGTCGCAATCTCTACACAGGCCCATTTGGTATTTCCCATAAATAATAATGATTGGTCTGAAGGTCTAAAAAAAGCGTACTGACGGAATGAATACATCGCATTCAAATCATTAAGCCAAGTTCTTAAAATAATTTCATCATTTTCAAAACACGCCTTTCTGTAATTCATGTGATGCTCAACTGCAACCATGGCATGTTTGAGTTCTAGATATTGCTCAACCCCTAAACCCAGTTGTTCAATATGTGCTGTTGCAACATCTTGCATCCATTTTACATACACCACATTATTCACATGACCTAAAATATCAATGTCTTGTGCTGTTGCTTTTATTTTAAGGTCAAAGATTGTACTCACTGTATTCCCTTGTATTGCGTATTCATCATCAACATTCGAAAAGATTTTAATATAATTTTAGGGTTAAATAAAAAAGACCTTGCTATCGCAAGGCCTTTTATTCAATTCATGTTTACTTGATTCTCAATCCGATCATGGCATTTCGCCCTTCACGGATGATACCCACTCGTGCAACTGTATTCGTTTTAAGATTAGCCACCGCTTCCACAAAATCTTGTGTTGTACTTACATTCTTACCATTAATCGAGGTGATCACATCACCAGCCATAATACGAGATTGTGCCGCCAAACCTCCGCGAACAACCTCTTGAATGTAGACACCACCTTTAACACCAAGACGTGTTTTTTCAACAGGTGCAAGTTCGCGAATCGCAACACCTAGTGTAGGTCCGCGTTTTTTGGCTTCACTTACATTTTGCGCTTGTGCTGGTGTTTCATCTGGTGCTGATCCAAGTGTTGCTGTAATCGTACGTACACGTTCATCACGCAATATTTCTAACTGAATTTTTTGATTTGGCTGTGTTCTATTTAAGTAATTTAATAGCTCACTCGTTCTTGAAATTGCAGTTCCGTTGTACTTCAAAATAATATCATTTTGCTTTAAGCCAGCGCGCTCTGCTGGGGAATTTGGCGCAATTTCTGTAATTAAAGCACCTTCAGGTTTCGGTAGCTTATAAGCTTCTGCAAGGTTACGATCAATCTCTTGTAAATGAACACCAAGATATGAGCGACTGACTTTACCATTTTTCTTTAATTGATCCGCTACATCCATCGCCACATCGATTGGAATGGAGAAAGACAATCCCATATATCCGCCAGTACCACTGAAAATACGAGAGTTCACACCAATCACTTGACCTTGTTGATTAAATAATGGTCCCCCAGAGTTACCAGGGTTTAATGCGACATCGGTTTGAATAAACGGAACTGATGTTTCACCCAACATATTTCGTGATTTGGCACTGACAATCCCCGCAGATGCCGAGTATTCAAAACCAAACGGTGAGCCAATGGCTAGAACAGGTTCTCCAACTCTTAATTGGTCGATATTCCCCGTTGAAAGTGCTGGGTAGTTCGTACCTTCAACTTTAAGTAATGCCACATCAGTACGTTCATCACTACCAATAACTTTGGCATCAATCTCGCGACGATCATTTAACATGATGGTGATTTGTGAAGCATTTTCTACAACATGATGGTTGGTAATCAGGTAACCATCACGGCTAATAAAAAATGCACTCCCAAAACCCGTTTTCTCTTGAGGAGCTTGGCGCTGCGGAATAATAATTTGATTGCCGAAGAATCGTTTCAGTAGTTCAGGTACTTGTTGTTGAAGAATTTCTTCTTGTGTCATTTTCTTAACGACATTCACGCTGACGACACCCGGACTTACTCGCTCTACAAGATTTGAAAAGTCAACGGTAGCCGCCGCTTGAGTTTGCACTGCCGCAGTAAAGACTGCAACAAAAAGTCCTGATGCTATAACGCGATTTTTCATGTTAAGTGAACTCTCATTTATGATTCTTGGATAAAATAATTTTTAGCACAATCAAAATTCTCTGTGCGTAAATAAATGTTTCTATATTAATAGAAAACAATACTTTACTTAAAATATGATTAAAAACTAATAGTTCAAGTGCATAAAAAAAAATTTGATCAATCAAACTCTTGAATTTTGCTTTGAAAAAGAGCCATATTAACGCACTTTTTAAAATTCAGTTTGCGAATGGAAATGCCGAAAAATACAAGTGCGCATCAATTTGATGTGATTATTGTGGGCAGTGGTGGTGCGGGTTTAAGTCTAGCACTCTCATTACCTGATCATTTTAATATCGCAGTGTTAGCAAAATCTCATTTGAAAGATGCCAGTACGTATTATGCACAAGGCGGTGTTGCAGCTGTTCTTGATGAGGCTGATTCTATTCAACAGCATATTGATGACACGCTCATTGCAGGTGCTTATCTCTGTGAAAAACAAGCTGTTCAACACACCGTTGAAGGGGGAAAACCCTCTGTTGATTTTTTACTGAAACAAGGTGTTAAATTCACACTAGATGATGAAGATAACTTGCATCTCACACGTGAAGGTGGTCATTCTCAGCGCCGCATTATTCATTCTGCCGATGCAACAGGGAAAGCAATTTCAACCACTTTAGTTGAACGGGCACAAGAAAAAAACAATATTCACATCTTTGAAAATTACATTGCGATTGACCTCATTACAGCGCATAAGCTGGGGCATTTGAATCAGGAAAATCGTGCTTTAGGCTTATATGCTTTAGATGAGCAAACCGAGCAAGTGCATACTTTCTTAGCACCATTTACTGCACTGGCATGTGGCGGTGCCATGAAAGCATATTTATATACCTCTAACCCTGATATCGCTACAGGCGATGGTATTGCAATGGCATATCGTGCTGGATGCCGCGTCGCTAATATGGAATTTAATCAATTCCACCCAACCTGTTTATATCATCCTCAAGCACGTTCCTTCTTAATTACTGAGGCAATGCGTGGTGAAGGCGCTTATCTTCGTTTACCTGATGGCGAACGCTTCATGCTTCGTTTCGATGAACGTGCAGAGTTAGCACCACGTGATATTGTAGCTCGAGCTATCGACTACGAAATTAAAAGATTGGGTATACGACATGTATGGCTAGATATTACCCACAAATCTCCTGAGTTTATTAAAGAGCACTTCCCTACGTTGTATGCTCGCCTACTCGAGCTGGGTATTGATATCACCAAAGATATGATCCCAGTTGTGCCAGCAGCGCACTACACCTGTGGTGGTGTCGTAGTCGATGAACATAGTCAAACGGACATTCAAGGTCTATATGCGATTGGTGAGACGTCTTATACGGGTTTACACGGCGCCAACCGTATGGCAAGTAACTCACTTTTAGAATGTTTTGTTTATGGCATGAGTGCAGCAAAGCATATTCAAGATCAACATCAAAATATTATAGATCACTATGAAGTTCCTGAATGGGATGCTTCTCAAGTCATGAATCCTGATGAAGACGTTGTCATTTTACAAAACTGGGATGAGTTACGTCAGACCATGTGGAATTATGTAGGTATTGTACGAACGACCAAACGATTAGAGCGTGCATTACATCGTGTTGAAATGCTCAAACATGAAATCACCGAATATTATCAAGATTATCATGTCAGTAAAAATCTAATTGAGCTTCGTAACCTTGTACTCGTTTCTGAGATGATTATTCGTTGTGCGATGCAAAGAAAAGAATCACGCGGATTACATTACACTTTGGACTATCCTGAGCCTTCGCAAGAATTACGGAAAACCGTACTCACCCCGCCAAACTTTGAAGTGGAAACACCTTTAGTTGAGGTTTAAGTTCAACATAAAAAAGCGAGTTTGAACTCGCTTTTTTATGTCCTTTTGGGAGGAATTGAGTAAGTCCCAGTAACGTGCGCTATAGGCTCATCGTCCCCTACAGAGTACAAGTAAACCTCTCCGACAACTAGAGCTTTGCCAACTTTCATTAATTTACAAACACCCTTGATGTCACAACCACCTTTGGGTTTTCTAAGAAAGTTAATATTCATATTGGTTGTCACTGTAAGACCTACAATACCAATTTCTCCCAGTATTGCGATATACAACCCATAATCGGCAGCTGTCATCATGGTCGGACCTGAAACTGTCCTTCCAGGTCTTAAATCATTTTCATCAACATGATAAATGACTGTAGCACCACGTGGCTCTACCGATACTATTTCACATTTTTGGAGACTTTGTGGAAATTCGGTTTGTAGGAATTTGAGTATTTCTTCTTTATTACTGATCATATTGAGTCTAATCGTTTTTCCATAAACAATGACTCAATATAAATCATATTTGCATCTTTTAATTAGCATTTATGCTCAGCTTTCCATGAACTAATTCGTTCAATTGCATCATTAAATACTTGCTCAGGACTTTGTGTTGCATCAATACGCTTAACACGATTGGGTTCTAACTGATGTAATTCAGCAAATCCTGCGCGTACTTTTTCAAAAAAAGCTGCTTTTTCTTGTTCAAACCGATCCAATGCTCCACGCGCACGCGCTCGTTGCATTCCGAGTTCAGTCGGAGCATCCAACCAAAATGTTAGGTCAGGCATTTTTAGAACAAAGTTTTGGTTTAAAAGCGCTAATTTTTCACGGCTTAACCCACGACCTGCACACTGATACGCGAAACTGCTATCACAAAAACGGTCGCATAACACGATCGAACTATTTTCAAGTGCAGGCATTATGACTTGTTGCAAATGTTGCGCTCGAGCTGCGTACATTAATAATAGTTCAGTATCATTACTCATTCTTTCTTCATGATTCACTGTCAGAAGTACGGAACGAATTTGCTCAGCGAGCGGAGTACCACCTGGTTCACGAGTTAGAACAACTTGCTTTGATTGCTCAAGGAAGTAGTCACGAATTTTATGAATCAATGTCGTTTTACCAACACCTTCTGTGCCTTCAAAGCTAATAAACACGTCTATTTTACCCCTTATTTTTTAGATCGAATCACAGCAAGATATTCTTGAACAGCGCGATTATGGTCATCTAGATTGGTACTGAATTTGTGACCTCCATTACCAGTCGCCACAAAATAAATATAGTCAGAATGATCTGGATGCATTGCCGCTTCGATCGCTTTATCACTTGGTAATGCGATCGGTGTTGGTGGCAATCCGTAAATCGTATACGTGTTATATGGTGTTGGCGTTCTTAAATCTTTACGGGTAATGTTACCCGTATATTGATCGCCCATACCATAAATGACGGTTGGATCAGTTTGTAAACGCATACCAATTTTTAATCTACGAACGAATACGCCCGACACTTTATCTAACTCATGATCAACATTGGTTTCTTTCTCAATGATTGATGCCATGATCAGCGCTTCATATTTATTTTTATAAGGTAAATCAGAAGCTCGATTTTCCCAGGCTTTATCTAGCGCCTTCATCTGATGTTGATACAAATCAGTTAAAATTTTACGATCTGTTTCACCCTTTGCAAAAAAATAAGTATTTGGCGCAAATAAACCTTCTGGATGTGAAAATGGAATATTCAATTCCTTTAATATTTCTGCATCGCTCAAATGAACCAGCTCTTTCGTCACCAATTCATCATTTTTAAGTGCATTTTTTAACTGCTTAAATGTTGTACCCTCAATGACCAAAATTCGATTCAATTGTGCATTTTCAGAATTTGAAATCATGTCTAGAACTTGACGAACACTCATTCCCGCTTTGACCTCATAGACTCCAGCTTTCATGCTGTCATGAATCATGAATCGTTGATAAACCTTTAAAATAATGGGAAATGAAACTTGCTTATTTTGAGCTAAACGATCAATAAATTGTGAGTAAGTATCACCATGATTAATCGCGAGCATTTGCTTTTTACCCTCTACAGGATAATCCTTCCATAGACTTGTAGATAGAATCATGGTTGCAAGCAACATTAGGCCTGCAATAATGAGTAAAAGCGCTTTAGGTTTAAAGGATGTCTTGCTGTTCTTTTTCTTTGTTGATTTCTGAGGAGAGGACATAAGCTTTAAATCTGATTAAGTTGAAGGTGGTGAAAAAGATCAATACACGCTTGTGTATCTAATCGACGATCATCAAGGCAAGAGGCGATTTTCATTGGGTGGAGCGCATTACAATAAAATACACTTTGAATGTGAGGAAGCTCATTCAAATCAATTACTCTTTTTTGGAACGTTATACCATAATGATTCATGCGCTCCAAAATTTCAGCACGCATCACCCCATGAACGCCATTATAACGAAGTTCAGGGCAAATCCACGTATCAATCAATCGTATAAAGCAGTTGCTGCTGATTCCTTCAACAATATAGCCTTGCACATCTGTAACTAAGGCTTCTTGAAAACCCTTCTCATCAGCTTCCTGCTTTAGTAACACTTGTTCTAACCGATTCAGTGATTTAATTCCCACCAATTGTGGCATGGTTAAACCCATCGCTCGCTCAAGTAAACCACTCACAATGACTTCATAGTGATGATCAGTCACGTTTTGCGGATAATAATACAACCAAAGATCTGCTGAATGATGAGGTAAACTGTATCCTCGTTGCCCCTCGCCTCGACTCAGTACAATTTTAATGGTCCCGTTTAATTGATCATACTTTTGCTGTAAATACTGGATAGACTCAGAAATATAGTCAAGATTAGCTTGAAGTGACAATCGCTCAATGGCGGTATTCAATCTTTTTAAATGACGTTCAAATAATTCAATTTTATTATTTCGAATTCTCGCCGTGGTAAAACAGCCATCTCCATAATGGAAGCCTCGATCAAAAATAGATATTGCATCCATTGGCTTGGCATTTTTTAAACAGATCATTTCAAGCAACCTCATTCCGTTCTCATAGTGTAAAAAGTCACTCACAAAATGAATAGCTGTTTTGATCATAACTTTTTCATTTCTTCTTATTTTTTTATTTTAAAAAATTTCCCTATGCTCAAATCATCAAAAAACGACAAACACATAGGAATAATGATGCGTTCTTTTAATATTGGGGTCATTGCAGCTTTACTTTCAGTCACTTCTGTTTCTACACTCGCAAAAGATTTTTTAAATGTTTCATATGATCCAACTCGCGAACTTTATGACAACTTTAATAAAGAGTTTGGAGCATATTGGAAAAAGCAGACTGGTCAAGATTTGAATTTTAAACAATCCCATGGTGGATCTGGTAAACAAGCGCGTGCGGTCATTGATGGCCTAGATGCAGACGTCGTGACTCTCGCACTCGCAGCAGATATTGATGCGATTGCTGAAAAAACCAATTTATTACCAAAAGACTGGCAGAAAAAATTCCCACAGAACTCTACACCCTATACCTCAACCATCGTGTTTTTAGTCAAAAAAGGCAATCCCAAAGGGATCAAAGACTGGGGAGACTTGATTAAAAATGATGTGGGAATTATTACGCCAAACCCTAAGACGTCAGGTGGTGCACGTTGGAATTACTTAGCAGCATGGGCTTGGGCAAAACACCAACCCGGCGGTAACGATGCTAAAGCACAAGAATTTGTACGACAAATTTATAAAAATACTAAAGTGCTAGACTCTGGTGCACGTGGTGCAACAACAACTTTTGCAGAGCGTGGCATTGGAGATGTACTCCTAGCTTGGGAGAATGAAGCGCATTTAGCACTTCGTGAACAACCTGGAAAATTTGAAATCATTACACCAACACTTTCCATTCTTGCTGAGCCCCCTGTAGCAATTGTTGAGAAAAATGCGCAAAAAGATGGCAACCTCAATGTAGCAAAAGCCTATTTGAATTATCTGTATTCGCCAGCTGGTCAAACCATTGCTGCCAAAAACTTTTATCGACCACGAAATGCAACGGTACTTTCAAAATATCAATCCGTGTTTAAACCTTTAAAATTAGTCACGATTGATAAAGAGTTTGGAGGTTGGACAAAAGTCCAAAAACAACATTTTGATAATGGCGGGATATTCGATCAAATTGTCAAAGCAAACAGTAATAAATAAATTAAGATTTAAGCTTTAACTAATGGCTTGCCGATCATATTCATGATCGGCATTTTTTTAACAACACAACTAAATCTTTTTTTTTCATATAAAATTCATTTTTAATTATTTTTTATGCATAAAGATTAGATTTATTCTAGCGCCATGTAACAGAATATTTTCTTTTGAGGTTGCCATGCGCTTTTCAGCTAAATTAAAACTTGGGGTTATCGCAGCTTTTGTTTCAGCTGCTTCGCTTAGCGCTTCCGCTAAAGATTTATTAAACGTCTCTTACGATCCTACTCGTGAACTCTACGTAGAAGTAAATAAAGAATTTGGTACGTATTGGAAATCTCGGACTGGACAAAACATCAACTTTCGTCAGTCACATGGCGGCTCAGGTAAACAAGCGCGTGCAGTCATTGATGGTTTAGATGCAGATGTTGTGACTCTCGCACTTGCAGCTGACATTGATGCGATTGCTGAAAAAACCAATTTATTACCAAAGGATTGGCAGAAGAAATTCCCACATAACTCGACACCCTACACTTCCACAATTGTTTTCCTCGTCAAAAAAGGAAATCCAAAAAATATTAATGACTGGGGTGATTTAGTAAAACCGGGTGTGGAAATTATTACACCAAACCCTAAGACGTCAGGTGGTGCACGTTGGAATTATTTAGCGGCTTGGGCGTGGGCTAAACACCAACCAGGTGGAAATGACGCCAAAGCACAACAATTTGTTCAACAAATTTATAAACAAACCAAGGTCTTAGATTCGGGCGCTCGTGGCTCAACTACAACTTTTGCTGAACGTGGTATTGGCGATGTTTTGCTTGCTTGGGAAAATGAAGCTCATTTAGCACTGCGTGAACAACCAGGTAAATTTGAAATTGTGACGCCAACACTTTCTATACTTGCTGAACCACCTGTAGCGATCGTTGAAAAAAATGCAGAAAAATCAGGCAATAAATATTTGGCGCAAGGTTATTTGAATTTCCTTTATTCTCCTAAAGGACAACATATTGCCGCGAAGAATTTCTATCGTCCGCGTAATCAAGCTGTATTAAAACAATATTCATCAACATTTAAGCCACTTAAATTGGTCACAATTGATCAAGAGTTTGGTGGCTGGGCGAAAGTACAAAAAGCTCATTTTGAGAATAATGGTATTTTTGACCAAATTACCAAAGCCAATAACACAAAAAAATAATCAGTGGAGCGTGACATGATACATACACTCATTGTACCCGGCGTCGGCGGAAGTGATGAAAATCATTGGCAATCATGGTTGCAACGTCAAGTCATGCCATGCTCACGTGTTCAACAAGATGATTGGAACTTTCCCTTACTTTCAGATTGGATTAATCGTTTTGTAGAAAAAATTTCGCAGATAGATGCACCCGTACAGATTGTTGCACATAGTTTTGGCTGTTTAACGTCAGTCGCTGCTCTGCATCAGCACCCAGAAATAGCACAGAAAGTTAAACAACTGGTTTTAGTTGCACCAGCCAATCCAAGTCGTTTTGGTGAAAATGGTTTTGCTCGTTTGAGTTTGACTGATTATAGTTTTTACTTTCATCAAATTAAGATTAGCGTTCCCACAAAAATGCTCATCAGTGAAAATGATCCGTGGTTAGGTTTTGAGGATGCAAAAAAATTAGCAAAATCATGGGGTGTAAAACCGATTAACTTAGGTCAAGTCGGTCATATTAATGTTGATTCAGGATTTGGACCATTTCCAGAGATCTTCGATTTTATGATTCATGAAAAGCTGTCGAACTATATCAATAGTATTGATAATGGCAAGTTGTATTACAAATTTGCAATTTAAAGTTCGCCACTTATTCTTGATAAATTTTTCAATTCAATTGCTTATTGATTTCGGTAAGCTTTTTCTCTCATTTGAGGAGTAGTCATGTCGCAGCGATCCCGAGTGCTGCCAGGATTTGGTCTATCTCTAGGCTTTACCCTAGCGTATTTATCTTTAATTGTGCTCATACCCTTGTCGGCTGTTTTTATTAAGTCTTTAGGTATTGGCTGGGAAGGTTTATGGGAGATTTTAAGTTCTGAGCGTATCTTAAAATCATTACAACTAAGTTTCAGTGCTGCACTCATTGCTGCCTTCATTAATGTTGTATTTGGCTTATTACTCGCTTGGTGTCTCGTGCGCTATAGTTTTCCTGGTAAACGAATTGTTGATGCATTGGTTGATTTACCCTTTGCGTTACCAACTGCTGTTGCTGGGATTGCATTAACGTCTTTATATGCACCTACAGGCTGGATTGGTCAATATCTTGAACCCTTAGGAATAAAAGTCGCTTATAGCCCTATTGGGATTACATTAGCGCTGATATTTATCGGCTTACCTTTTGTGGTACGTACAGTACAACCTGTACTAAGTGACTTAGAGACTGAACTTGAAGAAGCAGCTTCAGCATTGGGTGCAAATCGACTGCAAATTGTAACCAAAGTGATTTTACCAATTCTTTTCCCTGCTTTAATCACAGGATTTGCTCTCGCATTTGCCCGTGGCGTGGGTGAATATGGTTCAGTTATCTTTATTGCAGGTAACCAACCCTTCGAAACTGAAATTGCGCCATTAATGATTATTTCTCGATTGGAAGAATATGACTATGCAGGTGCAACGACGATCGCCGTTGTCATGCTCCTTATTTCATTCGCTATCTTGTTCTTGATTAACTTGTTACAAGCATGGGCGAGTCGTCGTACAGGGAGAACTGCACAATGAGTTTGAATACAAATAGCAATGCTTTAGCTGAAAAATTGCAATCTCGTGATGCGACGCGAGAACCGACTTGGGTTCGTTATACACTCATTGTCATTGCCATGATTTTCTTCCTCAGTTGCTTAATCCTGCCTTTGATTTTAGTTTTTGTTGAAGCATTCAAACAGGGTATCGGCGTTTATGCGCAAGCTTTAGTTCATCCAGACACGTTGTCGGCTGTAAAGCTCACCTTACTAACAGCTGCAATTGCTGTACCGCTCAACGTAGTATTTGGTGTGGCGGCGGCTTGGTCTGTTGCGAAATTTAATTTCCGTGGTAAATCCATATTAACCACGATTATTGATATGCCTTTCTCAGTATCACCTGTAATCGCAGGTTTGATGTTGGTATTGATGTTTGGTACTCAAGGTTGGTTCGGCGGATGGCTGATGGATAACGACATTAAGATTCTATATGCCGTTCCAGCAATTGTACTAGCAACCATCTTTATTACAGTTCCTTTTGTGGCACGTGAGCTCATTCCACTGATGGAAGCTCAAGGTACAGAAGAAGAGGAAGCGGCAATCGTTTTGGGTGCTTCAGGCTGGCAAACTTTTTGGAAAATCACGATTCCAAATATTAAATGGGGCTTGATATACGGGGTTATTCTTTGTAACGCACGTGCAATGGGTGAATTCGGGGCAGTCTCTGTAGTATCGGGTCATATTCGTGGAGAGACCAATACATTGCCACTGCATGTAGAGATTCTCTACAACGAATATACCTTTAGTGCAGCATTTGCTGTTTCATCCCTCTTGGCTTTATTGGCGATTGTGACATTGATTCTTAAAACATGGGTCGAAATTCGCCAAGAGAAATTAAGCAAACGTAATGAAGATTCTACAGTTTAAAGGAAGTATCCGATGAGTATTCAAGTTAAAAATATTGAAAAACACTTTGGTGCTTTCCATGCACTAAACAATATCTCCCTAGATTTTCCTGATGGTCAACTCGTGGCATTGTTAGGACCTTCAGGCTGCGGTAAAACGACTTTACTTCGCATTATTGCTGGTCTTGAATCTGCCGACAGCGGTCAAGTGATCCTTGAAGGTCAAGACTCAACAAATGTTCATGTTCGTGAACGTCAAGTCGGCTTCGTATTCCAACATTATGCTTTATTCCGTCATATGACAGTATTTGACAATATTGCTTTTGGTTTACGTGTTCGTCCACGTTCAACACGCCCTTCAGAATCTGAAATCAAAAAACGGGTTACACGACTACTTGATTTAGTTCAATTAGGATTCTTAGCAGATCGTTATCCAGCACAATTGTCAGGTGGACAGCGTCAACGTATTGCGCTTGCACGTGCGCTTGCAGTTGAACCTCGTGTACTACTTCTGGATGAGCCATTTGGCGCACTTGATGCAAAAGTTCGTAAAGAGTTACGTCGCTGGCTGAGAACTTTACATGATGAACTCCACATCACCTCGATTTTTGTAACCCACGATCAAGAAGAAGCGCTTGAAGTTGCAGATCAAATCATTGTAATGAATAAAGGTAATGTTGAACAAATTGGCTCACCTCGTGAAGTTTATGAAAAACCAGCAACGCCTTTTGTATTTGACTTCTTAGGTCAAGCCAATAAGTTCGAAGGTCATAATCAAGCGGGAATCGTACAGATCGGAAATGATCGCATTCAACTGCCTTTAGCTAAAGATGCACCTGAAGGTAAAGTGATTGCCTTCATTCGACCAGATGAGTTTCAAATTCACGCTCAACCTACAGACAATGCAATTCAAGCAACGTTCTTACGTGAAGTTTGGATTGCAGGAAAAGTGGTTGCCGAACTTCAAGGTCAAGATGGCAATCTCATCGAAATTCTACTCACTCCAGATGAAGCTAAACTGCATCAATTCCGCCCAAATCAATCGGTTTGGTTAACGACTAATACATTGCACTTATTTGCACAAGAAAACGCATAAAAATGTGTAGATGGGGCTTTTATATAGCCCCATCATTTTAAAGGTAACAAAGACTATGAACTTTCAACAATTAAGAATTATTCGAGAAACCGTCAGACAAAATTTTAATTTAACGGAAGCTTCCGCTGCCCTTTACACGTCTCAATCAGGCGTAAGTAAACATATTAAAGATTTAGAAGATGAATTAGGTGTTCAACTATTTATCCGAAAAGGTAAACGCTTATTAGGGTTAACTGAACCTGGTCAAGCTTTGCTCGGTATTGTGGAGCGAATGCTGGTCGATGCAGACAATATTAAAAGATTAGCCGATGATTTTAATCGTGTAGATGAAGGTACATTAACCATCGCAACCACTCATACTCAAGCGCGATATGTATTACCACCAATTGTAAATTCATTCAAAAAATTATTTCCGAAAGTTCATTTGATTTTGCAACAAGCAAGCCCAACTGAAATCACTGAAATGTTACTTTTAGGCGATGCAGATATTGGTATTGCTACTGAGAATCTGACTACTGAAGAAAACTTAGCAAGTGTTCCTTTTTATAACTGGAAACACAGTATTATTACGCCTCAAGGTCATCCACTTACTCAAATAGCAGCGCGAGAGATTAGCTTAGAACATTTGGCAGAGTATCCGATTATTACCTATCACGGTGGTTTTACGGGACGTTCAAAGATTGATAAAGCCTTTGAAGACTCAGGACTTGATGTTGATTTAGTGATGTCTGCGCTTGATGCTGATGTAATCAAAACTTATGTGGAGTTAGGTATGGGTGTCGGGATTGTCAACGATGTAGCCTACGATACAGAACGAGATCATCGCTTAAAACAAATTGATACTGATTTATTCGGGGTGAATACCACTTGGATTGCTGTTCGTAAAGGTCATTTATTACGTGGATACGGTTACGAGTTTATTTCGCTATGTGCACCTAGTGCTGATATCAAAGCGTTAAAGCGTGTGGCTTATCCTGAAGATTAATAAGCTACAAATAATAAAGGTGCCTATAGCGCCTTTATTATTTGCATTAACTTGCATAAAAAAACGAGCCGAAGCTCGTTTTTTTAATTGGATCTTACCAGTGGAAGCTCACACCCACTTTACCGACTGGAAGCCACTCATATTTGTCTTTAGATTCAATTTTCGCTTCTAAAGCTTCAGCTGCATCAGCACCAGTACCAGTACCACCAACTTCAGCTAAACCTACTGAAGTAATATTTGCAGAAGGGTTACCAGTGTAATAAGCACCTACTTCACCAAATACACCGAAGTTTTTATTGATTTTAGGAGCAAAACCAAAACCTACGTATGGAGCAAAGTCATTTTTGTATGACATTTTACCATCGATGAAACCTTGACCAGATGGAGCGTTGTAATTTTTGCCATCAATCTTAACAACATCATTCGTATTGTTTAAGCGCTTAGTAACATCGTATTCATTATCGATATATGCTACACCAGCAGCCATATATAGACCTTGAGCCCATGGATTTTGACTCGCGCCCCAAGGACGAATCTCAGCATTTAAGTATGCCAAACTATTATCCATATCTAAATCGTACTTAGTACCGTCAATAGATAAATCATCAGACCAAGAGATATCACCACCGTTGTAACCTAAAGCAAGACCAACGTATGGGTTAGCAGTCCAAAGTAATGCACCACCGTAACCAGTTGTACCAACTTCAGCACGAACACCAGTAGGGATTAATTGATTAGCTTCAAATACATTACCTGTACGTACTACTTGAGTGTCCGCCATAGCGAAGCCTGAAACAGATAATGCTGTTGTAACAGCGAGTAATTTTAACACTTTCATTTTTTTCTCCTCAAAGAAATGAGTTGTTCTTTAATCATTAATGTGTTCGACTCGGAAGCATCTTAATGGAGATTTCAAAGCTGGTTAATATTCAAATTGATGCTTTTTTGTTATTTTTTGATACAATTTTGATTTAGTTGTTGTTTTATAAATAATTTGCACTTAAGTCTTTTATTAACTTTTATTAACATACTTATAAAGAATAGTCATTATTGTCGGACATTTTTTCAGGATTAATTGTAATTTTTATAATCAATTTAGTGTAAAATCTTGGAAATTTTTTTTGGAAGAGAAGATTATGTCTCAGCTTTCGTCAATCATCGAACAAGCGTTTGAAGATCGTGCAAACTTCACAGCTACAGATTGCCCTGCTGAAATTCGCCAAGCAGTCGAGGAAGCAATTGCTGGCTTAGATAATGGTTCATTACGTGTTGCTGAAAAGATTGATGGTGAATGGGTTGTTCATCAATGGTTAAAAAAAGCTGTTCTATTGTCATTCAAACTTAATGATAATAAACCAATCGAATCATGCGATCTCCAATTCTATGACAAAGTAGACACTAAATTTACAGGTTGGACTGAAGAGCAATTTAAAGCAGCTGGTGTACGTGTTGTACCGCCTGCAGTTGCACGCAAAGGTTCTTATCAAGCTAAGAATGTTGTACTTATGCCATCTTATGTCAACATTGGCGCTTATGTTGATGAAGGTACAATGGTTGATACATGGGCGACTGTAGGTTCATGTGCGCAAATTGGTAAAAATGTTCACCTTTCTGGTGGTGTTGGGATTGGCGGTGTACTTGAGCCTCTTCAAGCGAACCCTACGATCATTGAAGACAATTGTTTTATCGGTGCACGTTCTGAAATCGTTGAAGGTGTAATCGTTGAAGAAGGTTCAGTGATTTCAATGGGTGTTTACATTGGTCAATCAACTAAGATTTATGACCGTGAAACAGGCGAAATTCACTACGGCCGTGTTCCAGCAGGTTCAGTTGTTGTTTCTGGTAGCCTTCCTTCAAAATGCGGTAAATACAGCTTGTATGCTGCAATCATCGTGAAAAAAGTCGATGCTCAGACTCGTGCTAAAACAAGTTTGAACGACTTATTACGCGCTGACTAATTTTTTTAATATTTTATAGTATTTGGAGTTACACTCCACATCTCTACGGTTAGTAATAATCGTAGAGATTTTTCTTTTATATAATCTCTATTTTAGTTTGGTTTTGTCGATATGAGTAATTTGCGATCTTCCGCTATTCCTGTTTCTGATCCGTCTGCGGGGTTACGTATTACGGAGATCTTCTATTCATTACAAGGTGAAGCCAACACTTCAGGCTTACCTACAGTGTTTATACGCTTAACAGGTTGCCCACTGCGTTGTACATATTGTGATACCACCTATTCTTTTGAAGGTGGTCAACGACACTCTTTAGAGGATATTATCCAAACCACCCTTGATTTTAAGACACCTTATATTTGTGTTACTGGTGGTGAACCATTAGCCCAACCCAATGCGTTACCGCTCATGGAGCGTCTAGCAGATTTAGGTTGTGAAGTTTCCCTTGAAACGAGTGGAGCGCTAGATGTTTCAAAAGTGGATCGTAGAGTTTCTAAAGTCCTAGATTTAAAAACACCAACTTCAGGTGAAGACTCACGTAATTTAATGAGTAATTTAGACCATTTAACTCAACATGATCAGATTAAATTTGTCATATGCAATCGTGAAGATTATGAATGGTCTAAACAACAAGTGAATCAATATGAGTTGCACAAGCGTGTAAGTACAGTTTGGTTCTCACCTGCTTTTGCTGTTGAAAAAGGCGCTGCGAAGTTACCACAACTTGCGCGTGATTTAGCACAATGGATCTTAGAGGATCACTTACCAGTTCGTTTCCAGCTTCAATTACATAAGTTGCTCTGGAATGACGAAACAGGTCGTTAAAACCTAAAAAAATAGCTCAAATTAAAACAGTACAGCACTTTTCTGTACTGTAGTTTGAGACAAAATGATCTTTTAGTGTGCTGACACTTTAATGGTCGTGCCATTCAAATTAATCCCTTTCATTGAAATATCCCCAATCTTATTATTTATTGTTGATGCATCTCCAACGCCTACTCCCCATAACATTGCATTAAAACCATTTTGATCTCCGAGACGGTTTATTTTGAGTTCCAGTCCATCTGTACGTATCGAACCTGCAACATCAAAATCAAGATTATTGATGCCAAAACGCCCTGGTTGAGTATTTTTTAAATTAATAAATTCTATTCCGAATGCGCCACCACCATCATGATCGTGGACTTTGAAGCCCTCTAAACGTAAGCCATCTTTAAATATTCCATTCAGTTTTAAAAGACTGCCTTGAGGTGCTGAACCGAGCTGAATATTGGTAGAGAGATTGGATACATAAAATTTCATATTATCCATAATTTTAACGGGATCACTATAGCCTCTTCCGGTTGGACTAACTTGACCCGATTTACCCACCCAAATATCACCGGTATTAATAATAATATCTTCAGGAACAAATACACCTAAATTCAGAAAAGGCCCTGTAGTACTACTCCCTCCTTGAGCATCGATTTTTAAGGTAATACTAATATCTGCCGAACCAGAAGAAAGTGATAATGGATTCTTACTACGTCCATTCGCTGTACCGAAAATTAAGGCACCTGCTTTTGTGTTTCCTTCGTTGTAATCTGGCCCGAATCCACTGTTATCGTGCCAAATCAAATCAGCTTGAATGGGTCCACCTGGTAAAAGGCTAATCGTAATACCATCTTGTGCTGCATATGTTGACAATTCTTGATCTGAAAGCTCCTCAAATGCAAAAGAATTTGTACTGATCAACGCAGCAGTGGTTAAAATTAAAGTATTAATTTGATTCATTTTCATTCCGTAAAAATTATTTTTGTAAGTTTTAATCAAGTATTTGTTAAATTATATTTAATATTTAAACAAAAACAACAACTGTTTAAACTTTATTCGACTCAAAAGAGAGTTTTATTACATCTTGTAAAATGAATTCTAAAACGAACATTTCACTTTCTTTATAATGATCTAATTTAGTTTTGTGACTTCTGCAGATCTATATATTCAAAAAATTTATACCCCATTATTCTTTATATAATCAGTTATAATTCATTTTTTATTTACTTTAATTTTTTGGAGTTCTCCTATGCGCCCTCGTGCCATTGTATTGTTATCAGGTGGTTTAGACTCAACGACTTGCTTGGCTTGGGCGCAAGCGCGCTATGAATGTATCGCTTTAAGTTTTATGTATGGTCAACGCTCAACAACTGAATTGGATGCTGCACGTAAACTGACACAACAAGCAGGCGTTGAACATCGCGTGATTAATATAGATTTGGGTAATTTAGGTGGTTCTGCATTAACTGATCATTCCATTGATGTTCCTGATCAAGAACAAGAAGGAATCCCTGTCACTTATGTTCCAGCACGTAATACGATTTTCCTGTCTTATGCACTTGCAGCAGCAGAAGTGTTTGACGCAGAAGCCATCGTAATTGGAATTAATGCGGTGGATTATTCAGGTTATCCAGATTGTCGACCAGAATTTATTGAAGCATTTGCTAATATGGCAAGATTAGCGACAAAAGTAGGTGTGGAAGGAAAACCTCTTAAATTTGAAACACCTTTACTACAATTATCCAAAGCAAATATTATTCGCTTAGGCATCGAACATGGCGTAGACTACAGTCAAACGGTGTCATGCTATCAAGCAGATGACCAAGGACGAGCTTGTGGAAAATGCGACAGCTGTCGTTTGCGTAAACAAGGTTTTGCAGATGCTGGCGTTGAAGACCCAACTCGTTATATACCGTAATAACAGGGTGCCATATATGAAAAATTTAAAATCAAACATTATTCTTTCAGCCATTGTTTCTGCTGCAGCACTTTTCGGTTCTGCTGCTCAAGCAAATGAGCCGAATAATAAAATGCAGCAAGCCTACAAAAGTACTAACGTAAAATCTGCACTGATTAATGTTTGTAAGGAAGAAACTGCTAAAGGGAATAAGCTTTCTGCTGCTGAAGTCAGCAAATATTGTACTTGTGCAATTGAAGCAGACGGCAAGCTCACTAATGCTCAAAAATGGGAAATCCAAAGTGCGATTAACCAAAAGAAAAGCCCTTCTAGTTTAGCTATCGTGAAGAAACAGAATACTGATCTTCAAGCATGCTTCGGCCCACAGTTAACGTCTAAGCTACAGTCGTTAACAGAGGAAGCAATGAAAGCAGCACAAGCTAAAAAATAATTGCAGCTTGTATAAGGTCTAAGATAGCCACCTCGTGTGGCTATTTTTTTGAATTCCCCTATAAATGTAGTGACAACTTTTGAGGAAATTATAATGTCAACGGAAACAATTAGTTTACCCAATCAAACATTCCCAACGACTACAGGTTCTGTGAATTTAACTGAGTTGAATACAGATTGGCTCATCATTTATTTTTATCCAAAAGATTCAACACCTGGGTGTACAACGCAAGCTGTTGGTTTTTCATGTTTGAAAGATCAGTTTGATGCGCTTCATACCACTATTTTCGGTGTTTCTAGAGACTCAGTAAAAGCCCATCAAAACTTCACCGAAAAGCAAGCTTTAACAATTGACTTGATTAGCGATAAAGAAGAAGTGCTTTGCCAACACTTTGATGTGATTAAAGAGAAAAATATGTATGGAAAAAAAGTGATGGGGATTGAGCGCTCAACTTTTATTTTTCATCAAGGCAAACTCGTTAAAGAATATCGTAAAGTCAAAGCTGCAGGGCATGCTGAACAAGTGCTTGAAGATTTAAAAGCTTTGCAGAACTAATGAAAAAACCCACGATTGACGTGGGTTTCATCTACTTATAATTCTTTTTGACTACAATTAGAAATCAAAGCTTACGCCAAGTTTATAGGTACGTCCTGCACCCAATGTTGTAAAGCCACTGTTAAATACACCCGCCCAATATTTTTCATCTGTGACATTGTCAATATTGGCACGGAAAGTCGTATCTACACCGCCAAGATTGGTTGTGTATTTCGCACCGATATCGAGTAACGTATAGTCAGGAAGTTCGAGCGTATTGGTATTGTTGAGATATTGGTTATCCACATAGTTAGCACGTGCATTCACACTTAAACCATCCACCGGGAGTTTATACTCAATGCCAAGCCCTGCTGTGAACTCAGGTTGACCTTCTACTGTATTTCCCGAAAGCTTAACTTTTCCACTCATACCTTTGGTATATTCAGCATCAATATAAGCCAAGTTACCCCAAACAATCACATCATCTGTGACATTGCCTGAGAATCCATACTCAAGTCCTTTCGAGGTAGTTTCACCACCATCGGTCGTAATCTGAGTCGATCCATTGATCGGGGTGGCATAATACTCTGTAATTGTACTTGGTTTTTCAATTTGATATGCAGCAAGGGTATGTAACCAAGAACCATGTTGATATTTTGCGCCCACCTCATACTGTTTAGTTTGGAATGGTGCGAATGTTTTTCCAAAATTCACATCTGTTTCCGTCGTTACAGTATTGCCTTGAGACAACCCTTCTACATAACTTGCATAAAGCGAGATATCTTCACCCCAAGGTTTCACCACGATCCCTAAACTTGGTGACACTTTATCTTCGCTATATTCAACGCCAGTCAATGGATTTTTGATGTCCATATCTTGGTAACGTGCACCTAAAATGAATTGTAATTTATTATCAAGCACGGAAATTTGATCAGTGAATGAATAACTGATGAAATCATTATCGGCCTGTTTAAATATTTCAGGCGCCTGCTCTGGCATATGACCTTCGTGGCTTGGATCGTAGAGATTGGTGACAAATGGGACAGCTGTAGATCCTTGTCCTTTATGTTTCACTGTTTCAATATTTAAGTAGTCTGCACGTAAACCAATTTTATGTTCAATTGATCCAGTATTAAATGCACCCTCTAAACCTAAGTTTGCTGAGGTATTATTTTGCTTTAATTTTACATGATAATATTGAGAGTTCGCGTCACCTGCATCATTGATTACGATCATGCGTGTACCAAAAAGATGCCCTTGATATTTTTGTTCTGCAGTACCAACGCCAGCAATGACTTTTAAATTATCTAGTAATTTATATTCACCTGACAATCCAACATATTGTGCTGATTGTTTACCATGGATATTCGGGAAAAAGTTACTACGACCGTCAGGTGCATCTAAGACTTTGCCAAGCTGTGCAAATGAAACCATCGCAGGCGAACCACCTTCACGTTTATCATCCGTCACATAAGCATCAAAATTCACTTTTGCTTTATCAGTGGTCCAATCTAATGCTAATACGGCTGAGGTACTTTCATCTTCTAGGCCATCAACAACATGTTCACCTTGTCCATAATTGGCACTTAAGCGAGCACCAAACTGTTGATCTTGACCAAAGCGGCGTGCAACATCAAAGCCAGATTTATAAAAACCTTCTTCTTCGAAATTCGCGGTGACACGGGTAAGTTCTTTGTCTGCACGTTTCGTATTTGCAACGATTACACCGCCAACGCTTCCACCCGGTGCCATCCCTGCAACAAGTGCATTCGGTCCTTTGAGCACCGTCACTGAATTGAGAATATCTGTGGTCACACGCCCCGTAGGTGCCATGCCATAAGTACCATTTAAATTGTAATCTTCCCAATTCACACCAAAACCACGAATACTAAAGTTTTCATTGAGATGCCCACTATTGGTCGTGGTACGAATACTTGGGTCGATCTTTAAGACATCCATAATGGTATGCGCGTGTGCATCTTGAATGGCTTGATCGCTGTAGTTACGGATGGTAAACGGCGTGTCTAACACATCCTTTTCACCTAAAATATTCAGTGTAGCTTTTTTTTTCAGTTTACCTGTGACATCGGTTTCTTGTGAGTCTGCTTTTACTACAATGGTTGCCAATTGTGTTGGTTCTTGCGCAACTGCAAAACATGGTATAGAAATTAAAGACAAAAATAATAGATTTCTTTTCACGTGGCTGCCCTCTTATATACGGTTTTGGGCACATCATACACAATTTAAATGATAATGATTTTTATTTATAATTAATTTATCATTAATATTTACTTTTGTTTTTAACTAATTCACAGTTATATTCGATCATATTACAACCTTAGAAAAGTATCTCGTCCAACTTATTCAGAGCGACTTAGTTTGAAAATTTAAGTAAGCATAAATATCAAGTTATCGATCGAAGCACAGTGAATCTAGACATGAATAATCTAAGACATTATTTATTAAAATTTTAAATATGATCAAAAATTATGAGGTAGCTCTTAGAGTTACAGATGCTGTGATCAAACATTTGGAAAATAAAAGTTGTCTTTTAAAAGGTTTTTTGCACAACTCCATGCTTTAATTTCTAGTTAACTAATTAAGTTATAGGCGATGTACCACATGATTAAAGCAATCAAAATATCCAAGACTTGCCATGCGCGGGGATTGTGAAAGTAAGCGGATAGATATTGCGCACCAAAACCCAAACTAAAGAAAAATAACCATGATGCCGTAATCGCACCGATAGCAAACGATAATAAGTGATCTTCAAATTGCGTCGATATCGCACCTACAAGCACGACAGTATCTAAATACACATGAGGATTCAGCCATGTAAATGCCAAGCAAATGAGAATAATTTTAAACCATGAAACAGCCGTATGATGATCAAGACACATCGATTTTTTGGTCGAAAATGCTTGATAAAAATGATGTAAACCATATACCACTAGAAATATAGCCCCACCCCATTGTGCATATGTCATCACTTGTGGATGGCCTGAGATAAACTGCCCAAATCCAAATACACCAGCCAAAATTAAAAGTGAGTCTGAAAAGGCGCAAATGATGCAAATAGACAGAACATATTCTTTTTTTAAGCCCTGTTTAAGCACAAAAGCATTCTGAGCACCTATCGCCATAATCAAACTTAAACTCGTTACAAAGCCATTAAACAGTACGGATAAAGACATAAAACACCTAATATTTATCATTAGGCGGATTATGAACAATTCAATCTTAAATTGAGTATTATTAAATTAATATTAAGTTCATTAAGTTTTATTAAATCATGATTTTCAATTATAAAGACTGTGTCGCGTTTATCACCGTGGCGGAAACTGGAAGTTTTGATCTGGCTGCTAGAAAGCTTTGTCTCTCTGCGGCTGCAATTACTCTTCGAATCCAACAATTGGAACGTCAGATTGGTCAAACATTAATCCTGAGAGAACGACCTTGCCGTGTGACACATTCAGGTGAAATATTGCTTGAACATTTATTACGGCAAAAGCGTCAAGAAGAAAATGTTTTGCAGCTTATTCAGGGAAAAAATCAAAATTCTGAGTTTTATAAAATTATCATTGGAACGAATGCAGATTCATTAGAAACATGGCTCTTGCCTGCGATTGCTGAACAGTTAATAGAGCAAAAAATCACAATACAACTTCGAATAGATGATCAGGATCATACGCATCAATTAATGGAATCAGGCTATGTAAATGCGTGTATAAGCGCTGAATCCCAACCTATGACAGGTTGCCACTCAGAATTTTTGTTCACGATGCGTTATCAAATGGTATGTACGCCAGAATTCAAAATAACATGGTTTAAAAACGGACTAAATCGCGATTCCTTTCGCCGTGCGCCTGCGGTCATCTTTAATGATAAAGATCATTTACATGAAACGGTTCTACTGAATCAATTTGGATTACCGCAATCTAGTTATCCATATCATTATGTCCCCTCTTCTAAGTCATTTGTCGATGCAATCCAACTCGGCTTAGGCTATGGCATGGTGCCTGAACTGCAAATTCAAGACTTACTCGACCAAGGAGTATTAATTTGTTTGTTGCCTGAGGCAACACAAGACGTTGATCTATATTGGCATCATTGGAAACAGCAGTCCCCACAACTCAAACATATTACAGACATACTCATGACATTAAAAAAGCAGTGAGTGAATCACTGCTTTCTTTTCATCGATTTAGTTGGCTTTCCACTGCCCTTCAAGCTTGATATTCACTTTTTCACCAATTCCACCAATCGCTTTGCGCATACCGAAATCACTACGATTGATGACTGTTGTAGATTGTACATTCAACACATTTGGATTCGATGCATTTGGAGTTAAAATTGTATCAAATGAAACTGGGCGTGTCACACCACGCATGGTGAGTTGACCATCAAATTTGTATTTATTATTTCCTAAAGCACGAATTTGATTACTTTGAAAGGTCACAGTTTTATATTTGCTTGCATGAAAGAAACTGTCACCAAAGACCATATCCTTTAAAGAGTTTTTGCTCAGTTTAAGGCTATTCACATCCATCACAAATTTAGCTGAACCTTGATTAGGCTGTGCCGGATCAAAATTCATCTGTGATTGATACTTTTGAAATTGCCCATTTACAATCGACATTCCTGCAGATCGGATATCAAAGCTGATCTTACTGCTAGGTGATAGTATCCATGTTTGCGCTTGAGCAAAAACAGAAGCAGATAACAGCACTGTGGCCAAACTCATTTGTGTAATAGTACGCACGATTTCCCTCGGTTTTCTTGTGTTAAACACAATCATTCAATTGATTCACTCAAACTTGTACTGTCTTGACGTTGGTATTTAGTTTTCAGTTGTTGGTAAATTTCTGAATTTTGAAACGCTTGTAAAAATTGAATCGTTCCGTGGGGAAGTTCTTTTTCCATAATTTCCCCCCGATAGTATGCTTCACGAAGTGGTGTTGCAGAAATTGCACCTTTTAAACTATCGAGCTCCAACATCTCCCATTCTGGGAAAAATTTGAGGTAATAGGATGAGTCATCTTTAAAGTGACCGATTAAGCCGACTTGATCACTTGGCTGTACTACACCCGCCACTAAAGATTTGACCAATTTTTGCCATTTTTCATCATTATAAACATCAATGACGTGTACAAATTTGATTCTTGCCTGTTGATCAGCAGAAAAGTTAGACAAAATCATCTGTTCACGTTCAATGGCTAAAAATGGATTTTTTATATTCCGCTCTAATTGAGCAGAACCAAGCGCTAAAATAACGTTCTGGCTATGCGTCAGCGCAATTTTAATGGTTTCCATATGTGCCAAATGAAAAGGCTGAAAACGTCCGATATAAACCAAATAATCAAATTTATAATTCATCGCCAAGTCACGTTTATGAACTGATCAGTTATGTCACTCTTCGCCAGAATACGACATAATAGATTTCATAAAATCTATATTAATTGAAAGCAAGGATAGTACGATGTCATTAAGTTGTATTCAACAACCTCATGAGCATTTAAATGCAAAATTAGAAGATGGTGTGCTGACCTTGGCGATTAATCGTCCTAAAGCCAAAAATGCATTATACGGCGAATTATACCTCTGGATCGCCAAAGCCCTTGATGAAGCAGACAAAGATCAAGCTGTTCGTGTGGTCATTTTACGTGGCGAAGATGCAGATTTCAGTGCTGGTAATGATATGCAAGACTTCATGAAATCTGCGGCGATGAAAGATCAAATTCGTCCAGAAGATGGTCCTCCTTTTGTGCTTTTAAAATCTGCTGCTAAATTTTCTAAACCACTGATTGCTGCGGTACGTGGTGTCGCAATTGGTATTGGCGTAACGATCTTATTGCATTGCGACTTAGTTTATGCAGATAACACTGCTTTGTTCCAAATTCCATTTGTAAGCTTAGGTCTTTCACCTGAAGGCGCATCTAGTAAATTACTAGCACGTCAAGCAGGTCATGTGAAAGCAGCAGAACTTTTATTAACTGCTGATAAATTCGACAGTAAAAAAGCATTGGCTGCAAACTTGATCAACAGTATTGAATCTGACGTTTATGCAACTGCCGCTCAAAAAGCCACACAACTGGCTTCACTACCACTTGCTTCTCTCGTGCAATCTAAAGCCTTAATGAAACATGATGTTGATGAGATCGTGTCCTGGATTGATCATGAAGCAGTAATCTTTATGGGGCGCGTCGGCTCTCCAGAAATGATGGAAGCTGTACAAGCTTTTATGCAAAAACGTAAACCTGATTTCACACAATTTAATTAAGCTAAAAGATCCGAGTCTCACGACTCGGTGAATACTCTCTATCTAAGGAATGGATCATGACGACTGAAAAAAAACGCTACTACGAACCTGCACCACAAGACATTGATGTTGAAAATTTCAAAAAGGTCGTGACCAGTCGTCGATCTGTTCGGAAGTTTACAGAAAAACCTATACCGTCTGATATCCTCGATCAATGTTTAGATTTAGCACTCTTGGCCCCTAATTCATCTAACTTACAACCTTGGACTTTTTATGTTGTCCAAAATCCTGAAAAGAAAAAAAAGATTGTAAAAGCGTGTTTAAATCAATGGGCTGCGCGCACAGCGGCTGAATTGATTGTCTGTGTCGCACGTACAGATCGAATTAATGAAATGGCAAAACTGAATATTCAAGAATTTCCATTTCCTGAGATTCCTCCACTCGTCAAAAAATATTATACCTATATTCCACTGAATTATAAAACGGGTTACTTAAATGCAATTGGTAACTTTAAGAAAGTAACTTTCAAAGTAGCACGTAATTTTGACAAACAAATGCCTGTTACCGCTTTTACACCTGCGGATGCCAAACTTTGGGCAGCGAAGACAACAGCTTTAGCCTGCGAAAATCTTGTACTTGCGCTCAGAGCTTATGGATTCGACAGTTGTATGATGGAAGGTTTTGATGAACCTTTAGTATGTAAAACATTGGGGCTCAATGCTAAAGAGTTTCCAATTATGGTCATTGGTGCGGGAGAGCGTGCTGAAGATGGTGTGTTCTTCCCACAATATCGTTTCGATCGAGACTTATTTATTCAAAAAGTTTAAATGTAATATCACACATTTTTGATGACTTATTTTTCGTGTTGACACTTCAAACAATTGCTTACTGTTTGTAGTGTCAATTTTTTTATTTTATCTCGATTTATATTTTTGATCGTATTTTTTCAAAAATGATTTTAAGCCAAAATATTAATTGAGAATAAGATGAAAATTAAACTTCCCTCAAGCATTGTTAAACATATAGATTATTCATCTCTTGTAAATGGTCAAGCTTTTGATCCAAACACTGCGACACACACACCTGTCGGGAAATATACCTGTGTACACTACGGGATCATGATTCCTAATCTACCTGCCCCATTCAACTTTTTAAATATGATTGTGGTTGCAGGACAACCTCTCGTTAAAATATTCAGAAATTCTCATTTAATAAAAACTTCAGATTTAGATACCGCAAATCTATTAATTGGTACTGCTGCAACACAGCCTAATTTATTTTCTGGATATAGTATACAGCATGAATGTTTACTGGCGACTAATGGTCAATATCTCAAATTCGGTAATGACTTAGTTATAGAGGCTAACTACCCAGACATTAAAGCAACTCGCCAAGGTCACGCTTTCAATTATGAACTTGAATTGAAAGCAACTGATAAAATCGCACATTTCGTTAAACTTGCAGGAAGCATGTATGAACATTGGTCACTGCTTTGTGAGTACCAAGGATATTTAGAACTCGATGGGCAGAAAACTCAGGTTCAAGGTCTATGCACCTTCGAATATGCACGTGGTGTCAATATCAACATTCCCATTCGATTTTTTACTTATCAAATCTTAAATATTAATAACCACACTCAAGTCTTATTTGTGGACACTCATGGTCCAATGGGCTTAGTTTTGCAAAGTCGTGTTTACGTTCGTTCTGTAGATCATCATGGAGGAATATACGAACGAGGGCTTGAATCTGTGGTGCATGAATATGAGCCTGAACCTGTAACTACACCAAATGGCATTAAAATGCGTTTACCTCGAGTCTTTGAATGGCAAGTCAATGATGATCAAGGAAATCTTCTGATTTCTATTTATGGCAAGGCTAATGGCGACTTTAAATATGGTATGGCTGGCGGTTATGCAGGTAGTTACCAATATTCAGGTCAATTCAAAGGTCAGCATATTCAGGGTCGAGGTTATATTGAGTATATTGATCCTATAAGCAATTAAGCGCTTCAAAATAAACTTTCAATAATTAAGCCTCATGAGATGGGGCTTTGACATTTAAAGACATGTTCATTCATTCAAATTATTTCTAAACTCATTTCAACATTATAATTTCAGCATTTTAAACTGAGGATAGAGCATCCTTAGTTTTTCCAATGCATGACTTGAGTCTTGAATATCGGTATGAGCGCAAGAAAAAGTAAAATTAGAACCGATGCTGGTATTTTTCCAAGCATGGTATACGAGACACTGCAAAATATGGGCGTTGATGTGGATTTAATATTTTCGCAATTAAATGCGTTACAACATCCAATCGACTATCCTCAACGCGATTTAAGATATGACAATCGTGTTCAAAAAAAATTCTGGGAACTCACAGAAGTTATTACACAAAATTCCAATATTGGTTTAACTGTCGGTCACCATCTCCCCACTTTTCGTGGTCAACTTTTTGAATACATTTTTTTAAGTAGTGCAAATTTTGGCGATGCATTAAAAATAGCAATGAAATACTATCAATATTTCACTACAGGATTGGATATTGAACTTCACATAGAAGATGACACCGTTACCCTAAAAGGTTTTCATCACCCTGTCCGTCATTATTTAGAATGTACGATTACCATTGTTTTATCTTTTTTTGATTATATCAGTCAGGGAAAATTTCAAGCACAAGAAATTTGGCTCAGCTACGACAATACAGAATTTCTGGACTTATATCATGAGCTATGGCATTGCCCAGTTTATTTTAATCAGCCTTATGGTTGTATAAAATTCAAAGCAGAAATTCTAGAATATGCCTCTCCGTCTGCTCAGCCTGATTTATTTCTGTTACATCAAGCTATCATTGAGAAGCACATTGAACTTGTAGATAAACATGAACTAGTCATTAAAATTGAAGAGGCTTTAGGCGAACAACTAAAATTAAGACAATTCGCTCTAGAAGATATCGCAAGAATTCTTAAACTCTCCCCGCGTAAAATCCAAATTTCACTCAAAGATATTGGAACGAATTACGAGAATGTTCTAACGTCATTAAGACAAAAACTTGCTCGTCAGTTACTAGCGAAAACCGCACTCAAACATGATGAAATTGTCTATTTAACAGGGTTTTCAGAGCCATCAGCTTTTTCTCGAGCCTTCAAATATTGGACAGGAGAATCTCCATCCTCGTATCGTCAGCGCATACAAAATTCAACCGATCATGGGTCAATAGAGATAATGTGTAAGAATTCAAAAGCTGGTTCTTCATAAGGATGACTGGCTTTTAATGCACGTGCCACTTCTATGGCTTTATCTTCAGGCACAATAGTTTCTACACGCCACTCTTCAACTTGTTCAAGCTCTCCGACTCGACCTATAAATGGTTGAGCCCCATTGACAGGTTTAAATTGACCTAAGCCCTTGACCTGCCAAGCGCATTGCTCATAATCACCGATCCCGCCTGCACCTGCTTCAAATACTGCCTGTTTCGTCAACTCTAGATGTGATTCTGGTACAAAATAGATCAGTTTAAGCATGAATAACCTCTTCCACTCTTTTCCGCTCTGTTGTCATTTGCATAAGGGCTTCGGTAATCATTTTCAATGCAATATTGTTTGAATGACGATGATAATTCGCATATAGACCAAGCTGTGGTAATTGCTCATCTGTTTTCACAATTTTGATATTATGATTTAAAAACTTCAGGAGGTATTCGGGAGCAAAACTAAAGCCCATTCCCAAATTAATCAGATTGATATGCTGTAATACATTAGTCACCCACAGCATTTGATCATCCATCTTTTCGAAGGGAACTAGAACATTTAATTTGTCATAGAATATTGGTGAAGCATTTTGTTCACACATAATCACTGATGAATTTTTTAACTCTTGTAGTTTCAATGTCCGTTCTGAAGGATGAAGATTGTCCGCAGCCACCAAATAAATTTGTTCTGTCAGAATATGGATATCTTCATAATCTGAATGATCCATTTTGTATCGAGTAAAACATATATCAAGTTCAGCATTTCTAAGTTTTTGTATTTGCTCAGTACAAGTCAAACTGTGTAAATGAATTTTAAGATTAGGAATATTCTTTCTTAACTGCGCCAGAATGCTAGGCATCAGTTTCAGTTCAGCCACATTCAAAAATCCAATGTGAATCTGATTATTCTTTTGCTGAGCGACCTGTCTAGCTGCAGCTACAGCTTGCTTGGCATTGTCCAGCGTCAAAGCTGCGTATTTTAAAAATGCTTCCCCCTCATCAGTCAGTTTGACTTTACGAGTGGTCCGATCAAATAAAGTAACACCGACTTCCTGTTCAAGATCTTTAATTTGCTGACTGAGTGATGGTTGTGCGGTATAGAGCTTTTCGGCAGCTTTAGTAAAGCTTTGCTCTTGAGCAACAGTCATAAAATACCGTAAATGTCGTAATTCCATATCTCAATCAGCCCATCGTGCATAAGTGCACTTTCATTACTTTGAATTTTATATAGATCGATAGTTTATATGAATACGACTATAGATCACTGCACTTTTTTTCTAGACTGACTCAATTCAAAAACTTTCCCCATGTATTCAATTCATTTAGGAAAAAGCATGTCTCAACATTTTGACACTGATGTTCTTGTCATTGGTACTGGTCCTGCTGGTTCAACTCTGGGGCTTGCCCTTGCCAATTATGGCGTCAAAGTTCAATTGTTTACCCAGTTTAATTGGTTAGCCAACAGTCCTCGTGCACATATTACTAATCAACGTGCCATGGAAGTCCTCCGTGATTTAGGTATCGAAGAACAGGTGAAGGAAATCGCAACACCTTGGGAACACATGGGTGAAAGTCTCATCACAACCAGTTTAGTCGGTGAAGAAATTGCTCGTATCAGTGCTTGGGGCACAGGCGATGAACGTCATGGCGATTATATCAAAGGAAGTCCATGCCCTTTAGTAGATCTTATCCAACCTAAAATGGAAGCGCTACTCGTTAAAAATGCGGCTAAGCGAGGCGCTATTTTTAACTTCAATACTGAATATTTATCTCACGTACAAGATGAACACGGTGTGACTGCGACTTTCCTCAATCGGATAACCAGTACCGAATTCAATTTACGCGCCAAATACTTGGTGGGAATGGACGGTGCACGTTCAAAAGTTGTCGAACAATTGGGATTACCACTTGAAGGCGTTATGGCGCGAGCTGGTACAGTGTATGTGACCTTTAAGGCGGACTTATCTAAATATGTTCAGCACCGCCCTGCGATTTTGCAATGGATAGTCAATCCTGAAGCAAGTTTTGGTGATTTAGGTATGGGGCTATTGCGTGCCATCACCCCATGGAATGAGTGGATTATGGGTTGGGGCTTCGATATTTCTAAGGGCGAGCCTCAAGTGACTGCAGAGCAAGTTCGTGCACGTTTAGATGCTTTCGTTGGTGAGCATGTTGAAGATGTTGAAATTCAAAAATTGTCTTATTGGTACGTGAACCAAACATGGGCAACTGAATATTCGAAAGGTCGTGTATTCTGTGGTGGTGATGCAGTGCATCGTCACCCACCATCAAGTGGTCTAGGCTCAAACACCTGCATGCAAGATGCCTTTAATCTCGGTTGGAAACTTGCATATGCAGTTAAAGGTTGGTCTCAACCTACGCTTCTCGATTCTTATACCGTTGAACGTGCGCCTGTAGGTAAGCAAATTGTTGCACGTGCCAACCAATCACGATTTGATTATAAACACCTCAAAGAAGTTTTTGGTTTTGATCAAGGTGTAACAACCCAAAAGCAAATGCTGGAGCGTATTTTTGCTGAAAATGAACAAGGCGCTGAAATACGTACAAAACTCTACAATGCATTAGCAATTAAAAATTTTGAATTTAATGCTCAAGGTGTTGAACTGAATCAGCGTTATAGCTCAAATGCGGTCATCTCTGAATCAGAACCTGAAGTATTTAAACAAGATGATCAACTTTACCTACAAGCCACTACACGCCCTGGAGCAAAAGTACCGCATACTTGGCTCATCAATGCTAAAGGTCAAAAAGTTTCAACTCTAGATATTACGGGCAAAGGGCATTTTACCTTACTCACAGGCCTCTCAGGCAAAGGCTGGAAACAAGCTGCTGAAAAACTTAATCTTGGGTATTTAGATGTCATTCAAATCGGTTCAAGAGATTATCGTGATGTCTATGGTACATGGAATGCGAAGTCTGAAATTCATGAATCTGGTGCTGTTTTAGTACGTCCAGATGGCTATGTTGCTTGGCGTTATCAAGACAGTACCAATGAATCTTTTGATTTTGAAAATACTTTGAGAGCAGTTCTGAAACAGATCCAACTTACTGTTTAAACGAATAAAGCCACCGTTAGGTGGCTTTATTCTGCTGAATTTTTTGGCTAACGTCAGGATTAATAAACAAAGTGTCTTATGATCATGGTCGAAATTTGTTAGATATGTTTATTTGACTTCCTTCATCCTATATACACACAGCTTAACTTGGTATTTCCCTGAGGTGTTTCATCCAAGCTCAGCTCACTAATCCACTTCTCGCCAAAGTATTTTTTCAGTTGATAAAGTACAGTCGATGGGTGACCTTGAAAAATAAAATAATAAGCGCCTGATTCACTCTCTGAAGTTTTAATTGCTTGAAATGCAATTTTGATGACTCGCACACCATACTTTTTAAAGTTCACAGCAAAATCATCTTGAACCATATGTTTGGTTTTATAATTTTGATAAGCATAGATTCCCTGATAAACATCATGGGCTAATTTAACTTCCTGTTTCGTCTAATTTACCTTAATTCCACGCTTTTTTGTTCATTAAGATCATTTGAAATTTGAAAGATTTGCGCTGACGCTTGACAGTTTAAAGAATTTAAATTCATCAGTTTATCAACTGTAATATTTGTTGGATAAGCATGACTGCACATAAGTGCCAAGCCTGTTAAGATCAATATTTTTTTCATAGTGACTATTCTAAAATCTAAAATTTATAAAACATTAAAACCACGAACAATCTGATGACTCGATTGAGTTTTAAAGTTAAATAATAGTTACTCAGTTTAATTAGGTATTTTTTAGCTCCAAATATATTATTCATATAAATTCTACAATTTAAAAATAATTTTACTCTACAAAATGCTTTATTTAATTGTTTATTGAAATAGTAGAATTAACTTATAGAGGGCTTTTGATAAAAATCTGCCTCACTACTTGTGAGTGACTGTTTGGATATATTCCGTTATTGAACAAAATAGTCATTATTAAGTTTTATTTATACAAATTATCATTAAAGCAAAAAAAATTAGCTGAGTATTCAAAGGATTGTCACATTTCTTTCATATCATGACATGGTTCAATTATGAACATATTATAATGAAAGGAGTTTAAAATGAATAAGTTAATTTTATCATCCCTACTTTTAGGTTTGTCTGTTCCAGCGCTCGCTGACTTTAATTGTAACGGTGTAATTAAGAATAAAACCATTGATGACAATATAAAAGTGAAACAACCATGTACGCTTGATCAAGTTACGGTCAAAGGCAATGTAATGCTCTATTCAAATACGCAAGCAACTATTTTAAATAGCACGATTGATGGTAACCTCGAATCTAAAGGAAATTTTGGTCAAGTGACGGCTAAAAACAATAGCATTGACGGCAATATTCAACTTGAAAAAGGTAAAACGATCCAACTGCACAATAACCGTGTAGATGGCAATATTGAACTTAAAGAAAATCGTTCAAGCATTCAGGTTACTGCAAAGCAGGTCGATGGTAATTTAAAATGTGAGTCAAATAGCCAAACTCCAAAAGGCGGACAAAACCGCGTTAAGGGTGACAAAGAAGGACAATGTCGTAGCTTGTAATCATTTATTCGATCAGCATCAACTTAAAGATTCATTAACTGAGCTTTAAATTCGAATTTAAAGAAAGCCACCTTACGGTGGCTTTTTTTACGCTGTTAAGAAATAACCTGCAATTAAAAATAGGATTTGAAGACTGGCCACAAAAGCGAATAGCTTCCAGCCTTTTTGCCTCAACTCGTGTTTGTTCAGTATCATCATTGTTTTGGTCATATCGTCATCTCATACCTGAGTTAAAAACGAACCGCATTAAATTCTTACTTATTATGGTTAGCTATATGTCCAATAAACACTCTTGTCCTAACCTCTATATAAAAGCAAAAACCAAACCAAGTCCAGTGGGAGAAAGATTTTGAAACCAAATCTATAAAAACAAAAAACCACCAAAATGGTGGCTGAATATCGCTATGTTATCGAAAATAAATATATTTTTCCATATAGTAAATTTATCATATTTTTTTAAAGATAATTTTATATATTACTTATCACAATAATCATCGCTTGGCATGGTCATAGATGTGCCATCTAAGGCTTGAGAAAATGCTAATTTTTCGCGAAAGCGTGGTTTGGTATTCGCCGTCATCGCGCCAATACTCTTTGACACATTGGCTGCAACAAAATCCTCTACAGGAAAGACATCGTAAATACAGGAAATCGCACGGGCGATTTCGAAGTTCAACTGTCGCACCCGAATCATTTCGGTTTTATCCACTAACAACACCGCTTGTGAATGATAGGCATATTGTTGAACTGCCCTGCGCTGTTCAGGCTGATGAAAAGTTTGCTGAATATAGGCATCCATATCATCACGAATGCCATTTTTATTCAGGTCAGGTCCTGCGATGTCTGGATCATGATTGAGCTTTGGCAATTGTCCTTGTGCTAGATCAATACGGTCGAGGTTCATCCGCCACATATACCATTCACAGCCAGATAGAATCGATACCATGCAGATCAGTGTGATTTTAGTGATTATCTTTCGCATCAATTAAGTTTGAGTCTTCTATGTTTATTTATTGATCATAACGAAATCACGCCAAAGGTAATAGAGTGCAATATTTGAATATTTATATAACCGTATTCCGCAAGGGCATGATTTTATGTATAAATATGGAATAAAAACTTAGGAACTGATGCAAATCATGTCTAAAAATAAGCAAAATACCGCGAATATACTTTTAACAACAGCAGAAAACCTATCCGATGAAATCTTGTTTAAAACAGCAAATTCTTTTTTAGAAGATGTTATTAAATCAGTTCCATTCGCATCTCTCATTACCAATTCAATAGATACATATACGCAGTTTAAAATAGTAAAAGAGCAAAAACAGCTTTTAGCTTTTATTCAAGAAACTGAAGCTAGTAGCCCTGCTTTTGTTGAAAAATTTTTCAAAGATAAAAGTAATATAGAGCTCGGTTTAGAGATTTTAGGAATTCTTGATCAAACATACTTAGAGCATCACGCAAGAATGATAGGACGTACCGCCGTGCTACTCAAAAATAAAGATATCTCAAAAGAAAAATTTGACAGATACGCCTATATTATTACTAAGCTTAACAATCATATTATTTTAAAAATCGAAGAATTAAATTCGTTAAGTTTAGCTGGCAAGAATTCAGTACCTTTTCAACTCACGGAATTTTTGAGTTTTGAATTTGTAGAGCGAAATCTTGAACCAACTTTTGGTGATCAAGATTTATTGGACGATTTCAAGAATCATGAATATAAAATTTTGGATAATTTCCATGATTTTTATAAGAATATTTTTAAAGATTAATAAAAAAGCCACCCTAAGGTGGCTTTTTCAATCTATTGATTTAATCAACCAATAAACTTACGAGCATTACGGAACATACGTAACCATGCACCATCTTGATCCCAATCTTCAGGTTTCCAAGAGTGCTGAATCGCACGGAAATTACGCTCTGGATGAGGCATCATAATCGTTGCACGACCATCAGTTGAAGTCACACCTGTAATTGCTTCAGGTGAGCCGTTCGGGTTCAATGGGTAATGTTGAGTTGGATTACCTTGGCTATCAACATAACGTAAAGTCACTTGATTACCCGCATTCAATGCAGCAATAGAGCTGTCCGCTGCAACAACGCGACCTTCACCATGCGCCACAGCAATTGGTAAAATCGAACCTTCCATACCTTCTAACAGTACAGATTTAGATTTTTCAACACGAACGTTTACAGCTCGCGCTTCAAACATTTCTGATACGTTACGATGGAAACGTGGCCAGTTTTCAGCACCTGGAATGAGTGGAGCCAATTGAGACAACATTTGGCAACCGTTACAGATACCGAGTGAGAATGTTTCTTGACGGTTAAAGAATTTCTCAAATTGATCACGAAGTTTAGGATTGAACAATACTGACTTCGCCCAACCACCACCAGCGCCTAAAACGTCACCGTAAGAGAAACCACCACATGCCACTAAACCTTCAAATTCATCAAGGCTTACACGACCAGCGAGTAGGTCACTCATATGGACATCGATCGTATTGAAACCGACTTTGTCGAATGCAGCTGCCATCTCGACATGACCGTTTACACCCTGCTCACGCAAGATTGCCATATTCGGACGACGTGTATTGATATACGGTGCTTCAATTTCTTCATTCAAATCGAATGTCGCTTTTGCAATAAGACCTTTATGATCTTTATTCGCAATTAAACTATATTCTTGATCTGCAGTTTCCACGTTGTCACGTAAACGTTGAATCTGATGTGACACTTCAGTCCACGCTTGTTGCAGTTCAACACGATCAAGCGTTAAACCATTGATCGTTAGCGTATCAGTAGTATTCACTGTACCAACGACACTGATCGCATCTTTTAAGCTTGATGCTGAAACTTCAGTCTGTAGTGCCTCCCAATCAGCTTTAGCAATTTGTAATACTGCACCAATTTCTTCAGCAAATAAGCTTGCTACAGATTGATCTTCTAATGCCACACCTAAGCGTGAAGCGAACATCATCTCTGCAACAGTTGCGATTAAACCACCATCACCGATGTCATGGTAAGCCTTGATTAAGCCACGGTTGTTCCAATCTTGCACCAATGCAAAGAATGCTTTGAAGTCATCGAAGCTATCTACGTCAGGCGTTACAGAACCAATTGCTTTATACACTTGCGCAAGGATCGAACCACCTAGACGGAATTGACCTTTAGACAAATCAATACGTACAAGTACTGAATCTAAGTTTTTCAATTCTGGTGTTAATGTCTTACGCACATCAGTCACTGGTGCAAATGCTGTGATCACACCTGACATTGGAGAAGTTACAGACTTAACTTCACCTTCGTCATTCCAAGTCGTACGCATCGATAAAGAATCTTTACCTACAGGAATTGCGATACCAAGCGCAGGACACATTTCCATACCGATGGCTTTTACACCTTCGAATAATGCTTGATCTTCGCCTACTTGACCTGCTGCTGCCATCCAGTTCGCAGACAATTTAATGTCGCTGATTTTCTCGATTTTTGCAGACATGATGTTGGTGATTGACTCAGCCACTGCTAAACGTGCAGATGCCGCAGGATTTAACAATGCTACAGGTGGACGTTCACCCATTGCCATTGCTTCGCCTGTGTAGCCCACTAAACTTGTTGTTGTTACCGCAGCATCTGCTACAGGCACTTGCCATGGACCAACCATTTGGTCACGTGCAACCATACCTGTAATTGAACGGTCACCAATGGTAATTAAGAATGATTTAGACGCAACTGTTGGGTTCTTAATCACACGGTAAATCGCATCTTTAAGATCAGTCACTTTAGCCGCATTAAAGTCATCACCGTGACGTTCGATACAGTCATAGGCGCGGCTCATACGTGGCGTACCACCTAAGATCACTTGCATTGGTACATCAACTGGGTTGTTACCAAACAAAGGATCTTCAACCGTTAAATGACGCGCTTCAGTCGCTTCACCTAATACGGCAAACGGACAACGTTCACGCGCACAGATTGATTCAAATAATTCTAATGAAGATGGACGGATCGCCAATACATAACGCTCTTGCGCTTCATTTGACCAAATTTCCATTGGCGCCATACCTGGCTCCAATGATGGTACTTTACGAAGATCAAGTTTTGCACCTAATTCGTGGTCATTTACCAGTTCAGGCATCGCATTTGAAATACCACCAGCACCTACGTCATGTACAGACACGATTGGGTTGTGGTCTTCCATACGCCAGCAAGTATCAATGACTTCTTGGCAACGGCGTTCCATTTCTGGGTTTTCACGTTGTACAGAAGCAAAGTCTAAGCTTTCGCCCATTGTACCGCTATCTACAGAAGAAGCAGCGCCACCACCAAGACCGATGAGCATTGCAGGACCACCAAGCACGATCAATAAATCGCCCGGTTGGATCGCATCTTTTTCAACGTGGTCAGGACGGATGTTACCGTAACCACCAGCAATCATAATTGGCTTATGGAAACCTTTTACATCACCATTTACATTTTGCTCAAATGTACGGAAGTAACCATTTAACGCAGGACGACCAAATTCGTTGTTAAATGCAGCACCACCCAATGGACCTTCAATCATAATTTGAAGTGGAGATGCCATACGAGATGGTTTACCGTAGTTTTCTTCCCATGGCTGTTCAAAGCCTGGAATATTCAAGTTAGATGTAGTGAAACCTGTTAAGCCTGCTTTTGGCTTACCACCACGACCTGTTGCACCTTCATCACGGATTTCACCGCCCGAACCTGTTGCCGCACCTGCAAATGGTGCAATCGCTGTAGGATGGTTGTGGGTTTCCACTTTCATTAAGATGTGGGCAGCTTGGCTCTTGTATTTATAAACATAATGACCATTTTCATCTTTTTTTGGATAAAAACGTTGCGTATCAAAACCAACAATCACTGAAGCATTGTCTTTATATGCTGACAATACATCTGTAGGTGATTCTTTATAGGTATTTTTAATCATTTGGAACAATGACAATGGTTGGACTTCTCCATCAATTGTCCATTCTGAACCAAAGATTTTATGACGACAATGCTCAGAGTTCGCTTGTGCAAACATCATGAGTTCAATGTCATGCGGATTGCGACCTAACTTGATAAATGCATCAGTTAAGTAATCAATTTCTTCATCCGATAAAGCAAAACCAAATTCAGAGTTTGCTTTTACGAGCGCTTCTTTACCTTGACCTAAAATATCAATCGAGTTCAGCGGTTTTGGCTCAGTTTCAGTGAATAAAGCAGCAGCATCTTCAATTTGATTGAAAACACTTTCTGTCATTCGGTCATGCAGAATTTGCTTAATTTCATTTGAAACGTCTTTTACACCCTTCAAAGTAAACAAAACACCGCGTTCAAGACGATGAACCGGTGTGTTGCAGTTCGCGAAAATATCGGTCGCTTTTGAAGACCACGGCGAAATTGTGCCTACGCGTGGAGTGACTAAGATTTGAATCTCATCTGTGGCTGCTTGGCGTAATTCAAATGACGCACCATCATTTAGAAGCTGTAAAGCTGATTGCTGTTGTTGCTCGTTGAGCGCTTGGTCGAATAAATAAACCCATTGACTTTCTATTGATTGAACCGAACTAATTGACTGTAAACGAGTTAATAGTTGCGTTTGCTTAAAAGAAGAGTGTGCTGGTGCACCGGCCACGATAAACATGCTGATTTTGGCTCCACGGGATGGTCTTTTGAACCATGCCACAATGTGACTTGAAGAGAGCGCATATTCTACTGTGTATTGCAAAATTCAGCTAGATAGCAAAACTGCTTTAAGACATATTTTCGATCGAGTTTACGAATAAATCTTTTTTATTCAGTAAAAAAAATTGAATTGCACCCTATGATGCAATTCAAATGAGATACGCCTAAATAATTCTTCAGTCATCTCAACTATTGAGTGTTGGTGACTTTTAACAGATGTTGAATCGCCTCTAGAGCCATAATCATAGATTTTGGATCAACTAAATCCTTGGTATCACAAGCTTGGTGATAACATGGCGCAAAATCTAAAATTATCTCCCCCTCGTTTGCACCTGGACGTTCTTGTTCATTAAATAAAATGATCGATGTGACCGGCACTTTTCCTAGAAATGGTGATGTGTCGCTTGCTGTTAAAGTGGTGATGTCTTCTTTGATCGTTAAGTTCTTTGCTTTAAAGAATGATTTTAAATGTTCTTCAAGCGCAGTATCTTCTGGATGACTAGGTAAAGACTTTAAGCCATCAATCATTGGTTTATAGTCAGATTCAGATAATCCAGCAGACTTAAACTGGGCTTCTAAATCTTTTAATGAAGATTTATCTACATCAGCAACCAAAATATTCGGATTTTTTGTACCGACCATATCAACATTGATATAAGCCTTTATTCCCTTCAGCTGTTCAGGTGTCATTTTAGCAACAAAATCTTGCGAACCTCCGATACCATCTTCTTCAGAATCCCAAAATGCAAGGTAAATTGTATTTTGAGGATGATTTTCAGATTTTGAATAATGTTGTAATAGCTCTAATAGAACGGCTACACCTGTACCATTATCATTGATCCCAGGCCCTGTGGTCACAGAATCATAATGTGCACCGATTATCGTAGCTAAATCAGGATTTTTACCTTTGATTTCGATAATAATATTCTGACCTACGAGCTTATTACGATTTTCAAACGGCAACATCTGAGCGTGCAAACCAGCTTTTTTTGCCTCTTCAATAATATAGGTTGCAGTTGCCTTACCACCATCCGTTCCAACTGCGCGATTACCGCCATGAGCTGCTGCAATATCTTCTAAGGCACTAAGATGACTCATGAGACGTTGTTCGATCAAATTCGAAGTATTGATTTGCGTGGTTACTTGTTGATTTTGATTTGGTGTATGTGAGCAAGCACTCAACATAAAAATACTGGTCATTAATGCTGTTAAACAAAGTATTTTTTTCATTGTCATGTGGATATCAGTTTATTAAGAATTCCATTTTAGAGAAAAACCTTATTCCATCCACAGATTTTTGTAATAAAAAAAGAGCCCGAAGACTCTTTTTATTTATGTTTCTAAATTTTTAATTAACCAAATCGACCCGTAATATATGCCTCAGTCAATTGATGATCAGGTTGAGTAAATACTTTTTCTGTCGAATTCACTTCAATCAAATCACCTAAATGGAAATAGGCAGTACGGTCTGATACACGTGCAGCTTGTTGCATTGAGTGCGTAACGATTGCAATAGTATATTGTGTTGAAAGCTCAGCGATTAACTCTTCAACTTTAGCCGTAGCAATTGGGTCAAGTGCTGAACAAGGTTCGTCCATTAAAATCACTTCTGGCGAAACTGCAATAGTTCGAGCAATACATAGACGTTGCTGTTGACCGCCTGATAAACCAGTTCCAGGCTGATTCAAACGATCCTTAACTTCATCCCACAAGCCCGCTTTACGTAAACTATTTTCAACGATCTCTTCTAAATCATATTTGTCACGTGCTAAACCATGAAGTTTAGGTCCGTATGCAACGTTTTCAAAAATTGATTTTGGGAATGGGTTTGGCTTTTGGAACACCATACCCACTTGCGCACGCAGTAATACTACGTCGAGATTAGGATCATAGATATCTTGATTATCCAACATGACTTTACCCGTCACACGACAACTATCAATCGTGTCGTTCATACGATTTAAAGTACGTAGGAATGTTGACTTACCACATCCAGATGGACCAATAAAAGCAATCACTTCATTTTGGTAAATATTAAGATCAATGCCTTTAATCGCTTCAGATTCACCATAATAAACATGAACATCAGTTGTGCTCAATTTTACAACATCCGATTTTGCTTCTTTTTTATTTTCGCTTTGCGTGTCAAATTGTGAAACAAACGAAGTTGACGTTTTTTGATTTGCATCTTGAGATGTAAATTGTGTTTGATCTGAATTCACTGATTGATCCTTTTTTAAGGAATTTTGAGTTACTTGCGAAGTTACTGTATTCATATTTTGCTCCGACTACCAACGGACTTCAAATTTCTTACGTAACCAGATCGCTAAACTATTTAAGCTAATCATCATCGCAAGGAGAACAATAATGGCTGCAGCAGTACGACCTTCGAAGAAGTTACGAAGTTCATTACCCTGCCACAAGAAAATCTGTACAGGCAGCGCTGTAGATTGATCGAATGGGCTTGCTGGAACACTGGCTACAAAAGCACTCATACCAATCAGCAATAACGGCGCTGTCTCACCCAATGCTTGAGCCACACCAATAATCGCACCTGTTAAAATACCTGGTAATGCCAAAGGCAGGACGTGATGAAAAACAGTTTGCAGTCTTGATGCACCCAATCCTAATGCAGCTTGGCGAATCGAAGGTGGAACGGCTTTTAAAGAAGCTCGTGTCGTAATAATCACCGTTGGCAATGTCATTAAACTTAACACAAGACCACCTACCAAAGGGGCAGATAATGGTAAATGCATCCAACCAATAAAAATTGCAGCACCAAGTAAACCGAATACAATCGATGGAACAGCAGCCAAATTATTGATATTGACTTCTACAATATCTGTAATCCAGTTCTTTGGTGCGAACTCTTCAAGATAGATCGCAGATGCAACGCCGATTGGAATCGAAATAAAGATTACAATTAACATCATGAACAATGAGCCCATGAATGCACCAGCTAAACCAGATGTCGCTGGTGAACTACGAGAGTCAGGACTCGTGAAAATATTCGTGTTAAATGAATTTTCGATGACACCTTTAGCCTTGAGTTCATCGGCAATTTGACGAATCTCAGGACTAAGTTGTTGCTGTTCATCTGGCAATGAGCGATCAATATTACCTGCAAGCCACACATCAATATTTGCGTCAGCAAGGATTTTTACATCGACTGTTTTACCAACCAAGCTTGGATCATTCATCACCATATCACGGATACGATATGCTTCAGAGCTCGTATAGATATAGCTTAAATCATCACGTTCTGCTTCGAGTTGAGGATCTTGTTTGATCATGGCATTGATGATCAATGCATCCCAATCCACCATGCCAACTTCAGTCTGCCACTCAATAAAGCGTTCTTCATACTGAGCTGGATTCTCACCTTCAGCTAGTACAGGCTTTGGACCAACTTCAACAATCTTTGGATCGAAATAGATTGGCAAATTCATGCTACTTTGCCAAAAAGCAGGCAAGCCTTTCGCTAAAATACTACCGAATAGCAATACTACGAAGAATAAGCCAGCAATCACTGCTGAAAAACCGAAGAAACGGAACGTCTTTTCTTTACGATGACGTTTAGCTAAAGAATTCTGAATAGTCTTCTTACGCTTTTCTCTAAGCTGCTCAGCTGTTGCTGAATCAACTGTCTCGAGAGTATTAGGATTAGAAGTACTCATTAGTCGTATTGCTCACGGTATTTACGCACGATGTAAAGTGCAACAATGTTCAAACCTAAAGTAATCACAAACAATGTAAGTCCTAGTGCGAAAGCGACTAATGCTTGCGGACTTGCAAAGTCAGTATCACCTGTTAATTGATTAACAATCGTAATCGTTACGGTCGAAACAGCTTCTAATGGATTTGCGTGTAAAAGAGGACTGTTACCAGCTGCTAGAACTACGATCATAGTTTCGCCAATTGCACGGGAAGCAGCCAATAAAAATGCACCAATAATGCCAGGCAACGCTGCTGGAATGACCACTTTACGAATCGTTTCAGATTTGGTCGCCCCTAATCCTAAAGATCCATCACGTAATGCTCGAGGCACTTGAGTAATAATGTCATCAGATAAAGATGACACAAAAGGAATGATCATGATTCCCATGACAAAACCTGCAGTGAGCGCACTCGTTGCGTTGATATCAATACCAACCATTGCCCCTACAGTTTTAATAAATGGGCCAATAATCATAAGCGCGAATACACCATAAACGATCGTTGGAATACCCGCTAACACTTCAATGGTCGGTTTTGCCCAAGAGCGGAAGCGTGGAGAAGCATATTCAGCCAAATAAATCGCGATCATTAAACCTACTGGTACAGCAACCAATAGTGCGATCCCACTGACCATGAGCGTACCCCACAACAATGGAAGTAAACCATAGCTACCCTCTGCACTTCCCGAAGTACTGAAACCTGGGTTCCACTCTGTACCAAAGAAGAAATCAAAAGGATTGACGAAACTGAAGAAACGCATCGCCTCTCCAAACATCGACATTACAATCCCTAGTGTTGTAAGAATCGCGACACCAGAACATAAAGCTAAGCCAACATTGATGACTTTCTCGACTTGATTACGCGCTCTAAAATCTTGGCTAATTCTTTTTTTAGCCCATACCAAACCTGCCAATGCAGCGCAAATAACAACTGCTAATTTTGCAAAAGAGCCAATAGTTGAAAATTTACTCAGTTGCTCTGCAGCAGCAACTTCATATGCCGTTGCCGTGTCACTGACACCAAATCCGGACGCAATTGCTTGAACACGGTCAACAACTACGTTTAGGCTTGCTGGATCTAGACTTGCTTTAATATCCTGTGGCAAATGATTAAGCACCACCTGCTCCAAGATCGTTGGCTCAACCAAGTTCCAAACAATCAAAATTAAAAATGCAGGGATACCACACCACAACGCAACTAATGCCCCATAGTAACCAGGACGTGAATGCAAAGCGGCAGAGTTATTTCCCTGACCTGCTAAGTTACGGCTTTTGCGTAATCCGATTTGATAGGCAATGGCGATGATCGCCAATAACACACCTATAAGTAGCAGATTCATGTATTCTCCACTGTCTTTTCAATTTTCATGGTTTGAAAAAAATTTTTTCAATGAAAAAACCAATGGCAGGATAATTCCTGCCATTAGTTTGTCGTTTGATTACTTAACAGCTTTACCTGCTTTAAAGTTTGCCAAAATTGCTGCGCGTTCTTTGTCAGAGAGTGAAATTAATCCCGCTTTTTCTAACTTAGAACCTTTACCTGAAACACGCTTGTTTAAGAAATATTCAGTAAACTGTGGTAAACCTTTGATTGATTTCAAATGCTCACCTTTTACGTAGAAGAATAAAGGGCGTGATACAGGGTAAGAACCATTTAAAATCGTGTTTTCAGACGGTGCCACATTGTTCACAGTTGCAACGCGTAAACGGTCACGGTTTTGATCATAGAAACCTAAACCAAACACACCAACAGCGCTCGGAGAAGTTTTTAAACGTGCAAGTGTTTCTGTATAGTCACCCGCAATTTCGACAACACGACCATCTTTACGGAATGTTGTACAAGCTTTCTTTTTCGCATCTTTATCTAAAGCTTTAATAGCAGCATACGATTCACAACCAGCGTCCACCATTTTCTCCTGGAAGACTTCACGTGTACCATGATTCGAAGCAGGGATTACAAGCGTGATAGGCTCATTTGGTAATGATTTATCAATTTGATTCCAACGTGTATATGGGTTTTTTACCATTTTACCGTTTGAAGGTAATTCAGCTGCCAAAGCTGCAAATACATGTTGCGGACGTAATTTATAAGCTGCTTTGTTAGCATTTGAAGCAAATACGATACCGTCGTAACCGATTTTTATTTCTAATACTTGGTTAACGCCATTTTTCTTACATTCGGCTAATTCGCTCGATTTGATTGCACGAGATGAGTTAGCAATATCGATTGTGTTGTCACCAACACCATTACAAAATTGTTTTAGACCACCAGACGAACCGCCTGAACCAACTACTGGTGTTTTGAATTGAGGGAAATTATTACCGAATTCTTCAGCCACAATACTTGCATATGGCAATACTGTAGAAGAACCCGCAATTTGAATTGTGTCACGTGCTGCATTTGCGGTTGTTGCTACAGCTGCCCCAGAAAGTGCTAATGCAATTGCAATATTTGTAAAGCGCATCATGTTATCTCTCAATTTATGCAAATTTGGAGTACGCTACTTTTTATTGAAGTATTGTACTTATTTCGATACATGCATTTTGATTTGATAATATGACAATAAGGTTACAGCTTTATTACGATTTTATTATTTTTATTACACCAACCTACTTATTTATTTTTTAATTATATTTCAATAATTTATAATAATTACGATTAAATACTGATATTTTTATTACATACTTATTCTTTAATAATTATCCCCCCCTAATTCTGCATAAAGGTTCTTTAATCATGATCTAAAAATATGTCAAAGTTATGAATTTTTGATATCAAAAAAGCGCTCAATTGAGCGCTTTTTTCACAAACAATCTATTAATCGATTGGTGGCGTATATGTACCATCAGCAATTGAAGCTTTGATACGATCAGACTCAGCCAGTACAAGCGCAAGCAAGTTCTTCACATTGTCTAAAGTTGCCACTGGACTTAAAGTTGTCATTTTCAATGATTGAACCTGACCGACTTTAGTCACCCCAATATTCGCTTCACCACGTGCAAACAATTCATCCGCAACGTTTTGATTCAGTGTATCGAGTAATTCTGTTGGATAACCTTCAGGAATTACACGGAACAAGACTGATGCAAATTGTGGCTCAACCAATAACTCTAAACCGTCCGATGCTTTAATATAATCTGCAACATCGCGCGTTAAAGTTACACCGTGGTCAATCATAGAACCGTAAAGTTCTTCACCGAGTGCTTCAATCGTCATCCACAATTTCAACGCATCAAAACGACGTGTTGTTTGTAGCGATTTAGACACTAAGTTTGGTACACCATGCTCTTCATCATAAGCAGAGTTTAAGTATTCCGCTTCATAATGCATAAAGCGATAGTTCGCTTCATCTTTAAGTAAGAATGCACCACAAGAAATCGTTTGGAAATAGTGCTTATGGAAATCAAGTGTGATTGAGTCAGAAAGCTCGATACCATCTAACAAATCACGGTGATTATTAGATAGGATTAAAGCACCGCCCCATGCTGCATCGATATGCATCCACGCGCCGTACTTGTTGGTGATTTCACGGACTTTCTTCAATGGATCAATTGCACCCGCATCGGTAGTACCTGCAGTTGCAACCACACATGCCACAATTTTACCTTCATTTTGAAGGTGTGCCATGGTTTTCTCTAGTGCATCCATGTCCATTCGCGCATTTTCGTCGACAGGCACAGTCACTACAGATTGGAATCCCATTCCCATCATCGCCATGTTCTTTTGCACAGAAAAGTGAGCATTTTCAGAACAAATGACTTTAACGTTACGCATCGCTTCCGCAGGTACGCCATCACGCTGAACAGACCACGGATTGCCGTTTTCGTCTTTCCAGTTTTTCGCGATACATGCATCACGTGCAAGCAATACACCCATCAAGTTTGACTGCGTACCGCCAGAGGTGAACACACCTGCTTGACCTGCACCATAACCAACTTTTTGACGAAGCCAATCGATCAACTGAACTTCCATCAATGAACCTGCAGGGCTTTGATCCCATGAGTCCATCGATTGGTTAGTTGCGTTAATGAGAACTTCTGCGATTTGGCTAGTGACCATAGTAGGACAATGCAAATGTGCCAAAGAATGAGGATGATGTACTTTTAAGCTTTTGTTGAGGAATAACTCAACCATACGCTCTAATGACTTTTCTACACCCAATCCTTCTTTAGAAGGATTAAATGCAATTGCACTGCGAAGCTCTTTAATGCTACCGCCTGTGTACATTTTGTCATTTTGTAACCAAGCTGCTACTGCTTGAGTTGCCTGATCCATTGCTGACGTATAGTCAGCAATGGATGCAGCATCATTACAGAGCAAAGCTTTACGGTGTTCTGCAAAATCTACCATGAATTAAGCGCCTCGTACCGCAACTAAAGCTTCAGAAATTGCTTTCTTAAAGCGCACAATTACTTCTTCACATTCAGCTTGGTTAATAATTAATGGGCAAAGTAGACGAATCACTGTACCGTTACGTCCACCCTTTTCTAACAACAATTTGTTGTTGAAACACGCTGCTTGGATTGCAGCAGCCAATTGACCATCTGCAGGAAGTGAACCCATATGGTCAGCAGGTTTACGCTCATCAACGATTTCGATACCGATCATTAAACCGCGGCCACGTACATTACCGATACATGGGAATTCTGCAGCTAATTTCTTCAATTCAGCTTGAAGGAAATCACCACGCTCTTGTGCGTTTTGCGCAAGATTTTGTTCTTTGATCGTTTTGATCGTAGCAAGACCAGTACCCATAGCCAATTGGTTACCACGGAAAGTACCCGTGTGACCTGCAGGCTGCCAAGCATCAAACTTACGCTTAATACCAAGTACCGCAAGTGGTAAGCTTCCACCTACTGCTTTCGACATCACTACAACATCAGGTTCGATACCCGCGTGTTCAAAGGCAAACATTTTTCCTGAACGCGCGAAACCAGCTTGTACTTCATCAAGAATTAAAACGATGTTGTGCTTTTCAGTCACTTCACGAATTTTTTTCAACCATTTCACAGGTGCTGTAACCACACCACCCTCACCTTGAATGGCTTCAAGAATAACTGCAGCAGGCTTAGTCACACCGCTTTCAACATCTTCGATGAAGTTTTCAAAGAAATAAGTAAGCGCGTCAACCCCAGCTTCACCGCCTAAACCTAGCGGGCAACGGTATTCATGTGGATACGGCATGAATTGAACGCCTGGCATTAAACCATTAACAGCGTTTTTAGCAGACAAATTACCTGTCATTGCTAATGAGCCATGAGTCATACCATGGTAGCCACCAGAGAAGCTAATCACAGTGCCACGGCCAGTATATGTTTTTGCAAGTTTAATTGCTGCTTCTGTACCATCTGCACCAGATGGACCACAGAACTGTAGGCAGTACTCTTCTTTACCACCCGGTAATTCAGCAAGTAAAGCTTCAGTAAAAGCATCTTTTAAAGGTGTCGTTAAATCCAAAGTATGTAATGGAAGACCACTCGCTAAAGTGTCTTGAATACTTTGAATGACCGCAGGATGATTATGGCCCAAAGCCAATGTTCCTGCCCCAGCTAAACAATCGAGGTACTCTGTACCTTCAACATCAGTAACCCAGCAACCTTGTGCTTTTGCTATCGCTAACGGCAATTTACGTGGATAGCTACGAACATTAGATTCCATCTGACTTTGGCGAGTCAAATAGTATTCGTTAGTAGAATTAGGTGCAGGATTTACAGAAGAAACGCTCATATCGAATTACCATCTCTGATATGGGTTAATAGAAATAAGTCGGGTGACTTGCGGTCCTTTGACTCGGTGCTTTATAGAGTTCTAGTTAGCCTATTGTGTAGAGTTATAACTAGAGGGCGCGATGATAACGAATTTTGAAATAAAATAAATAGATTTCTATCGTTTTCACCAGCAGATTCTAAAATATTAATGTGACAAATTGATAACTTGTATAGATTTCAAACTGTACCACTTCTATTTTAGATAAGTTTGAACTTGAGCTAAAGTAAAACAGTCCAAATTATGCAAAAAATGTTCAATTTTTTTGCTGATTTGAACTGACTTTTTCAGTATTCCTAAATTCGAGCTTGGGCTAAAGCATACTTTTGTAACATTATGAATCTTATATATTCATGTAGTTGTACGTGTGTGATTAAAACCACTTTTTTTCACTCATTTTTTTAAGAATAGTTTCAAGAGCTCTCGATTAAAATACATCAGCAAACCCATCATCACAACGACAATCCCCCACAAGGCTTCATTATGAATAATTTCATTATTTAAGGATGCCCCCAAAATTAGGGCGATGACTGGCGTCATGACATTACTCAAAGACACTGTCGACGCTGCTAAACGGCGGATTAACCAAAAATAGCACAGCATCGCAACAATTGATGACATGATCATTGTGAATAAAAAACCCACCATCGCTTGCGTACTTGGTAGCACAGTTGGGATTTGTTGCCAAATGAATGGAATGATTAAGAGTGATCCTAAAGCTGAAAAGATTAAGGAACCTGTCGCCTGACTCATGGGGCTTAAAGGTGCATTAATTTGTTTGACCCAAAAAATCGAACTGATATACGACACCATACTGATCAGCATCAAAACCACACCCCAAGGATTGACTCGCTCATCTGCAGATTCTGCGAAAACAAATGTGAGACCTAATACGGCAATGACCATTCCACTCCATTGTAAAATAGACAACTTATGTGTTTTTAGGATGAGATGCCCAATGAGACCTGCAATCAATGGCGAAAATCCGAAGATCAGTGCCATTAAGCCTGAAGTTAAATAATTCGCTGCCAAGTAGATAAATAACTGCGCACCTATTAAATTTAGGCTACCAGCCACATAACTTTTCAGCGATACATGATCAAACGGGAGTGGATCACGCATCATTTTGAGCAACGCCAAAGCAATTATAGATGCACCAATGTATCGAATGATGAGCACCCACATTGGATGAATTTCTGCAACACTCCATACAATGGCAAGTGGCGTTGCAGCCCATATCAATACCAATAAGGCAAATATACTCGCAACGACCATTATATTCGCGGAACTAGAATTCATAATTTGCTCAAAATTAAATCAATATTTTCTTAGGCACATAAAAAACAGACCTAAGTTACCCTAGGTCTGTTGCACAATCATGCCGAGTTTACTTCACAAGTTTACGAAGGTCTTGGCTAAGATCTAAATATTTATCTGCTTCAAATGCAGCTTGCTTGCTAATCAATTTTTTAAGATGACGCATTTCTTTGGCCGCATTTACAGTGATGCCACCCACGATGATGCCATCAGTCACACCGAACAATACAAATGATGATTCAGCGCGAAGCTCAGGTTTAATCTCACCACGAACGAGCCATTCAGCCGCTGCCATATCACCTACGAATTGGTAGTTGATATCCAACTGATCTGTCCAGAACCATGCTGGATTAGGAGTAGGATGTTCTACACCCATCACATGGCGTGCAAAGATACCTGCTTGAAGATTGGCATTTTCCCAAGTCTCAACACGTCGGTGGTTACCACAGTCACGAAGTTGAGTTGCCACATCACCTGCCGCATAAATGTCAGCATTCGAGGTTTGGCAATTTTCATTTACTTTGATCGCGAGATCAACGTCAAGACCAGCGTCAACTGCCAACTGCGCATTTGGCACAATACCGATACCGTAAACCACAGCATCCGCACGAAGTTCTTCGCCATCGGCTAAAATCACCACGATTTCTTCGCCATCAAGCTTGCACTCTGCAATTGAAGTTGAAAGACGCACATCCACACCCGCCAATTTTTGCTGTTCAAGCAAGAATTCACTCAAGATGCGTGGCGATGAACGCCCCATCACCATTGGACCCATTTCAATGACAGTGACTTCACATTCTTTGAAACGTGCAGATGATGCAAGCTCAAGACCGATTACACCACCACCAATCAGGATGATACGCTGACCTTTTTGTAACACTGCTACAAGGGCTTGTGAATCTTCAAGATTACGCAGCGTGTAAACGTGTTTGCCTAATGCATCGAAGTTTGGAAGACGACGTGCTGCACCGCCAGTTGCAATCAGCAATTTGTCATAAGCAACAACATCACCATTTTGAAGTTCGACAGTTTTGGCTTCAGCGTTGATTTTAACGACACCATTACCACGAATTGCTGTCACACCAAGATCTGCTAATTTCTCTTCAGATAAAATTTCAATCTTGGTTTCTTCAGGTTTTAAAATGACATCTTTTGATAAGGGTGGACGCTCGTAAGGAAGATGCGTTTCATCACCAATTAATGTGATTTTACCTTCATATTTGTTTGCACGAAGCTCAAGGATCGCACTTGCGCCTGCTTGACCCGCACCAACGATGACGATGTTGTTTACATTGCTCATGGGATTAACCTTTTAATTCCGCAGATACGATACCGAAGCCCGCAATCCACTCACTAATGTCTTCATAGCAGTGAGTTGTCATTTCATACTCACCAACTTCGCTCAGTGCAGCAAATGCTGCCATCCAGCAACGCACTTCTTGACCACCACGACCACCTTCGACACGAATTTCTGCCTCAGTCATCGCTTCCATTGCAGCAAAATCTGCTTGTTTGAATTTCTCAAGCAATGCAATATCCCACTCAGGGCTCAGCGGTACTGCAACTGATGTATCTCCAGCAGCGAGTTTCTGACCAACTGCAATAATTTTCGCTTGACGCGCATTACGTGCTTCTTCAGTTGGATTACGACCAGCAATTAAAAACTCTTCAACTTCTGGTGGCACTGAACCCATTTGAGGTGTTGGTGGATCATGAGACAAACCGCCTGTACCCAATACAAGTACACGCTCATTTTCAAGATTAAGTGACTTAATATATTGTCCAACCGCACGACCTAAAGCAATGGTACGCTTTGTGGTTGGCATTGGTGCGGCAGCGCCATTAATAAATATTGGAATCGTTTTATAACGATCAAGTTTACCATCACAAAGGAAGTGTAATGGTTGAGTCACACCATGGTCAGCCTGCATACGATATGAGTATGCAACATCAACACCCTCATCTAGAACTTGACGCACAAGCGCCAAAGCCTTGTCTTCAGGAACATCGATTTTATTGTCAATTTTACCGTAATCCCAGTCACCAGCAGCCGTAGCACGGATACCGACACAGAAACTTGGCATAAGGTCGTAGAAAAAACCGTTAAAATGGTCTGGACCAAAAGTAATGATCAGTGTTGGATCGTAAGCTTTTACTTCAGCAGATAATTGTTCAAAAGCAGCACGTACTTTTTGCTCTTTTGACTGATCTTGAGGTGAAGCAAATTCCATTAAAGGACTGTGCGAAGCACAAATAAGTTTAACGGCCATGAGAGACTCCTTAAAAGGAAGGCAGCCTTAGAACAGGCTGCCGATAAGTCCATTTTTTAGACTAGATTTTATTCGTCAAAGAAACCAGCACGTGGTTGACGTAGACCACGAATACCCAAACCACATTCTGCGTTGATCAGAACTCCAGTTAAAGGTCGGTTATTTTGACGAGATGCCAAGAGCACATATGAACCTGTCATTTCTTCAGGCTCAGGTAAGAAGTTCAAAGGCATACCACGCGCGATTTTCTCAGGATCACGCGCATCTAAAAGACCTAAATTTTCTTGGCCTAATGATGCAGCACCTTTAATGTTTACATTCATACCTGATGGCGCAACAGCATTCACACGAACTTTCGGTGCAAGCTCATACGCCAATTCCTTCATGATGCCTACGCCAGCATGCTTAGACGCTGTGTAAACAGGACCACCACCCGCAGAATATAATGCTGAGTTAGATAATGTGAAGACAATTGAGCCTTCAGATTTAACCAACTCATCAAGTGCAGCTTTTGCACCTAGAATTAATGCTTTCGTATTAATTCCCATGATTTCGTCAAACGCTTTATCAAGTTGCTCACCTGAAGTATTGACGATATCTGCGTAGTGATCCCAGATTCCTGCATTACCAATAAAGCAATCAAGCTTACCAAAACGCTCAACAGTTGCTTTTACAGCACGGACATTGTCTTCATAGTTGGCAACATCACCAGCGATTGCAACAATTTGATCACCAAAGCGTTCTTTTAAAGCATCGACTTTAGATTGTGAACGTTGTAACACACCAACGTGTGCACCTTCTTCAAGGAAGCGTTCAACTAAAGCCCAACCTAAACCAGAACCACCACCTGTGATCAGTGCAACTTCGCCTTTAAGCCAACCCATGATTACTCTCCTGCCATCTCAACGTATAACGCACCATCTTCAACAATCACTGGGAAAGTTTGAATTGGATCTGTCGCTGGTAAACATAATGCTTGACCGGTTTTTAAACAGAAGCGAGCTGAATGCAATGGGCATTCGACAGTGCCATCGTCTTCAAGATAACCTTCTGACATTGAAGCATTACCATGAGAACAACGGTCATTCATTGCGAAGAACTCACCACCATTGTTAAACACTGCAAGCGCATCGATACCGTTAACGCCGCAATCTACTTTCAACGCTTCGCCTTCGTCTAATTCGTCAACTTGGCAAACAAAAATCTTATTCATTAGAAGAATACACTCAGGTTGTGAGAGTTATAGGTAACTTGATCAAGCGTGATCTTACGGTTGAAAATTTGGAAGCCTAGGCCACCTTCAACTTTACGGATCTTGTCATGACGTTTACCACAGTAAATCGTGACATCTTTCTCTTTTTGTGTACGGTACAAAAGATATGTAACGTATACATCGTATTCGCCTTCCACTTCAGTAGCTTCTACGATCACGTTACTCACCATATGAGTTGTACGTGATGGAGGCTCTTCAGCCCAAGCCATACCTGTTTCAAGACGAGCAACACGACGCTCTAAAAGATCTTTCGTATCATTGAACACCCAAGTTGTAGGTGGTTCAATTGAACGACGACGGTCACGTGTTTGAGCATTTGGTGTTGTACGTAGCGTGTAAGAAATATCTTCAGCTAACGTATCTAACCAGTCGCGGAATTTCCAATCGTCAAGCAATTTCGCTTCACGATAGAGGAATTGGCTAATTTGATGGTGAAGTTCTAAACTCACTTGACTCATTTCATAAGCTCCTTCTCATATTCGTCAGCTGCTTTCTCAACATCTTCCCATTTTTCATGGATTAGCAAGTCTGCCCAACGACGGTACATGCCGCGTGCCGCAGTTTCTGAGAAAATGTAGTTGGTGATACCAGGGATACCATCTTCACGAATTTTCTCGTTGCCAAGACCCATTTCCATAATGAGTTTGTTTTGACGCGCTTTGTAACCACGTAATACTTTTTGAATTTCGATCCAGTTTTCAGAGTCATCTTGCTCTAAGAAACCAGCTGGACCAAATGCACGTGTCGCAGAACGTTCAAACGCTTCTTTCACTTCTTGTGACGCTTCAGCATCCGCAATACAGAACGCCCATACTTCAGTTTTGTTTGGACCACGTGGGTGCCATACGCGAAGTGTTGCTGTACCGTTTAACCAAGACAATGTTGGGAACATAGTGTTATGACCAGCAAGACGTAACGCACGAATTTCACCAAGACGCTCTTTAACTTCTTCGTAAGTTTCGCGGAAATAGTTTGCTACTTCACCATCAACCCATACGTTTGCATCTGGTTTCTCTGTAAAGAAGAAGCCTGAACCGTGACCACGTGAACCATATTGGATCGCGTCTTTCGCAGTTTCCCATACCGGACGTGCAGTTTGCGCAGCACCTAGTTTCTTCGAAGATTCGTCATCAGGTTTAGCACCTAATACTTGAATCGCAGATGCGTGAGAGAACAATGCATGATATTGGTCAGATGCAAACTGTTCAGCCGCAAATTTCCAGTTACATTCGATTTCCCACTTATGAACACCACCGATGATCTCAGTACCACCTGGACGACGATCTAATACACCATCTAAGTACCAAGCAATATCACCCATGTATTCTTCAAGGTCTGGAGTTGTTTCATCCCAGCAACCGAAGATTAAGCCTTTATAAGACTTCACACGGTTTACTTCGATCAAACTCCACTTCTCTTTACATGCGCCTTGAGGGAATGCACGATCTTCAAGAGGAATATCTTTAAGAGAGCCGTCTACGCCATAAGACCAACCATGGTATGGACATGTAAACGCACGAGTGTTACCGCAGTCAGCAAAGCTCACGCGCATTGAACGGTGACGACATTGGTTTAACAATGCTTTGATTGAACCGTCTTTTTGACGTACCACGATGATCGGATCTTCACCCATATAGGTATTGAAGAAATCACCAGCCTTTGGAATTTGGCTTTCATGGCAAAGGAATAACCATGTACGACCGAACACACGTTCAAGTTCTAGTTCATAGATATCTGGATCTGTATAAATAGATGGCGTGATACGTCCATTTTGTGCATCGACTAAAGCATCGATTTCGCGCACATCAATTTTCCCACTCATGAAAAGCTCTCCTGTGACTAAATTAGACACAAACTAATAGACTCAACTTTGCAGAGATAATGAGTTTTGAACGAGTTTTGGGGAAATATTTTTTTTGTTTGAATCAAGATGTTTTATCGATAAATTAATCAATCGCTCAATACGTGAATTTTACCACATTTTAATAATAACGTTGATATTTCAATATGCTCAGCCCCACTTCACCGAATATCCATTTGTGAACTATACTCGCACTTGATCATATTTAGACATTATATGAATCAATCTTTGGATGATTTTTTTATGGAACTACGACACCTACGATATTTCATTGCTGTGGCAGAAGAACTCAACTTCACCAAAGCAGCCTTGCGCCTTTATACTGCTCAGCCATCATTGAGCCAGCAGATTAAAGATCTTGAAGATGAAATTGGCGTCCCTTTGCTTTATCGTACAAAACGTAAGGTAGAACTCACTGAGGAGGGGCAAGTCTTCCTTGAACAAGCTCGCCTCACGATAGCCCAAGCAGACAAAGCAGTCGCAATGACTCGTCAGATTGCCAAATCTAAACAGCAATTGTTACGTATCGGCTTTGTTCCTGTCGTTGAAATGAAAATTTTTCCTTACGTTCTCCCTAATCTTCGTGTTCAAAACCGGGATTTAAAGATTGAATTGTTAAGCTTAAACAATTCGGATCAGTCAAAAATGTTAAAAAAAGGCGAAATTGATATCGCTTTTACTCGTCAAAATCTATTTAGTGATGAAATCGAAAGTCAATTTGTTTTACGAGAACCTTTGATTTTCTTACTACCCAAAGATCACCCACTCGCTAAATACGATCGCATTCCAGTAAAAGAGCTCGATGGAATCGATTTCATTATTCCTTCTGAACAGCAATCTCAAACCCTAAATAAGATCATTCTAGACTTTGCAAAATACCATCAAATCAACTTAAATATTGTTCAAACTGCAGACAATATCCTCTTTAACATTAATTCTATTGGCATGAACCTGGGCTGTACTTTTCTACCTGGATATATCGCACCGCTGACGATGAACAACACTGTGATTCGCCCGTTAGACGTGGAATTACCTTCAATCGATTTATTTGCGAGCTATAGAAAAAGTACTAACTCAGAAGGCGTCAAAAAATTTATGGACTTACTGAGCTCTGTTTTTTATCTTGATATTAATCGTAATTAATCAATTTTTTCAAATTAATGATCACCGTTAGAAATAGCGGTGATTTTTATATTTTATTTTAACTGCCCACCTTAGACTTTAGTCTAATAAAGTTTTACAAATATCATCATAAATTCTATGAATTCAGGCTTTAGATTAGACTATTTTTTAAACAACCCATCAACTAACTAGACTTGCTCTACCACTTAAGTCTAATGCATTAAAACAGATCAATGCTCAATATTGATTATCAATATGCAGATTTAAACGTATTAAACACATGTTCTGTATTTTCAGTTTTAAAAAAGAGGATGATTAATTCATCCTCTTTTTTAGTTTTTTAGGATCTTAAATTATTTAACACCATGAACTGCTAGATAATTTTTGATCACCGTATTAAATTCTTCTGCTTTTTCAACTTGCGACCAGTGACCGCACTGACTGAAAATATGTGCATCAGCATTAGGAACGATATTTAAAATGTCCCAAGTACGAGACACAGGAATCACCACATCTTGAGTACCATGAATCAATAATACAGGAACTGTAATATCTTTCATTTTTTCAAAGTCTAATGGGAACTCGAAACGATCACGGTCACGTGCACCCACAACATCCATTAAACGATCAGATGCGTAGTCATTCGCTGCAGAATCAAAACGTACTTTTACCAGCTCATCTGTAATTAAGTCTTTATTTACAACGAACATTGAAAGTGTTTTACGAATACCTTCTTCTGTTAAAACTGGGTTTGCATGCGCTTTTAGGGCTGCAGTTTGTTTTGCACCACCTGTACCCATTGAAACAATACCGAGTACACGCTCTGGATAATCAAGTGCCAATTGGAATGCTAACCAACCACCTAGAGAATTACCTACTAACCATGTTTTTTCAATACCAAGTGCATCAAGAGTACGAATTGCATGATCAACCCATGCACGGATACCGTATTGAGTTCCTGGTGCAACGACAGTTTGACCATAACCAATGGTATCAATTGCGATACAACGCGCTTGCTCACCAATTGCAGGTAAATTCAACCACCAGTTAGCAGCTGCTGATACACCAGTACCAGAACCATGAAGGAATAAAATAGGCGTGCCTTCACCAATTTCATGATAATGGGTTAACTCACCTTCAGCAGTTTCGATCCATTTATCTTCTAAACCAAAGAATGAATCCGTTTTATATTCTGGAATTTGAACAGTGCTCATCATAGTCCTCTAACTGTCTATAACTGATCATATATTTGTGAAACAATCATCAGTTGATGTTTACAAATGATAGTTTTACAGGCTTATATTAACTGCTCTGTACCTTTCAACTGATACAAATTTACGATTGCATCCATCTTTTTACCAATTAAATAAATTACTGTTTTTCCTTATTTTTTTAAAATCAATATTCACCCTCTGAATATGACTTAATAAGATCTCGATATAATCCCTACTCATCATATCGAGATCAATTTCATTTTTAGAATTTATAACTATAACTTAACGCCACACGATGCTCTTCTAAATCACTCAAGGTGCCTGGAACATTGATGTTGTTATAATTAGTATCAATGAACATATAGTTGAAACCAAGACCTTTATACTTACCTTCTGGCACAACATAGTTCACGATGATGTTATTTTCATTCTCGCGACCTCGACCTGGTGTTGCCGTATCAATATTCCAACCTTGGAAATGACGTACAGTGGCAGATAATCCTGGTACACCCATTTCTTTAAAATTATAGGTATAACCCACACTCCAAGATTTCTCATCCTTACGGATAAAACTCGCGACTGACCAGTTATCTAAATAAGGTTGTGGCACCCAACCACCCAATGTTGGGAATAGTGTCGCTTTATCTCCATGCTCGCCAAACATCTCTTGATAACCCAATTGAACGGTATGCATACCATGGTTGACTTTCGCCCCCATAGAAATTGCTTGGCTATCAATTTTACCAAAAAGTTTATCACCAGTTTCACTGTTATCGAAGTAACGAATATGTGCATCTAAATTCGTTTTTTCATCAAGTTTAGTTTTATAGCTTGCAGCAACATAATGTTGCTTGAAGATGTCAGTTAAATCAGCGAACCAATAACTACCACCAATCTTTGATGTAAACTGGTGATCAACACCAACAATATACATTCCATCATCAGTTGTGAGACCTTGAGCTTCTGCCTTCGCAAAATCATTGTTTGGGAATAAGGTCAAATCTTGATACTGATTATCGTAACGCGCACTAATACCATCAATATATGCCAAGGTTAATTTAGTATCCTGAATATCTTTCGACTCAAACCATGCACCACTATAAGTAGTTAATAATTGGCGTGATGGATCGAAGAAAATAACTGGTGACATCGGCAATAAATCACCTACTTTAAGTTCAGTTTCAGAAACTTTAACTTTTAAAGTCGCACCAATTTTAGCATTATCACGTTCTGTACGACCTTGACTGTTATCATATGGCATATGAATGTCATTTACAGAATCACGCGATTTCAATCCAATTGCATATTGAGCCAAGAGATCTGCACCAACTTGAATGCCTGCACCAATATCGTGATAACCCGATTTAGCATCTAAAGTAATTGCTTGCGTCCAGTTACCATAATCTAGATTTGGTGCTGTATCGTAATTACGTTCTAAATAGAAATTTTTAAATTTAAGCTGAACATTTGAATCAGCCACAAAATTCGCGTGAGCAGCAGTTGTCCCTAGAGTTGTTGCAGCAATCATTGCTAGCCATAATTTTTGATGACGCATGGCTTCATCCTATACTCAAATCAGCGTTGATGAGCATATTGCTAAATTGTGCACTCTGAAGAAATCAGACTAGAGTCTAAAAAAAATTTAGACTTTTCCGATGAAAAACAATACTTTAAAAACTCTCATTGTTATAAACAATTAATAATAGCTCAGTAACTAAGCAAATTAACTTTTACTATGGATAATTTATTATATTTTAATATCTTACAAATTAACCCAGAAGCATTTTGCCATTTTATTTAATAGTTTTTAAGTTTAACAATCACGATACGCTCTACACCAAATCACTCAATATAAGCACCCAAACATCTCACGCAATTGTTTTTTTATATGTATCTTTTCTAAATTCATAAAAAAAGCACTCCTAAGAGTGCTCTTTCAAATCACTTTTAAATTATGCGTTAAGTTCTTTTGCTTTAGCCATAGTCAAAGCTAGATCTTCAATCATGTCTTCCTGACCACCAACAGTACCACGGCGACCAAGCTCCATTAAGATTTCACGCGCAGATACGCCATATTTCGCTTCAGCACGTTTAGCGAACAATAGGAATGAAGAGTAAACACCCGCATAACCTAAAGTAGCTGCATCACGGTCTGCACGAATTGGGTTGTGCATCATTGGAATCACGAGATCTTCAGCAACATCTTGTACTTTGAACAAGTCAACGCCTGTGTCCATACCCATACGATTTGCAACAGCAATAAACAATTCAAGTGGTGTGTTACCTGCACCCGCACCGAGACCTGCAGATGCCAAGTCAACACGTACCGCGCCTGCTTCAACAGCAGCAACAGTATTTGATACACCCATACCTAAGTTGTGGTGACCGTGGAAACCCAACTCAATGCTTGGGTCCAAGTGTTGACGTAAGTGTCCAACGCGATCAATTACATCTTGAGGAAGCATGTAACCTGCTGAGTCAGTCACATAAATACAGTTTGCACCGTAAGACACCATCTTCTTCGCTTCTTCTAAAAGACGCTCTGGAGATGCCATGTGAGCCAACATTAAGAAGCCCACTGTGTCCATTTCTAATTTACGCGCAGCGGTGATGTGCTGTTCAGAACAGTCAGCTTCAGTACAGTGAGTTGCAACACGAATCGTTGATACACCGATTTCATGTGCCATTTTCAAGTGGTCAACCGTACCGATACCAGGAAGAAGAAGTGCAGAAACTTTTGCATTCTTCATACGCGGTACAACAGCAGACAAGTATTCTTCGTCAGTCGCAGCAGCAAAACCGTAGTTTACTGATGAACCACCAAGGCCGTCACCGTGAGTGACTTCAATTAATGGTACGCCTGCATCATCAAGTGCTGTTGAAATTGCAATCATTTGCTCAACAGTCGTTTGATGGCGCTGCGGATGCATACCATCACGTAAAGTCATATCATGAACAATAATCTTAGACATGCGGTTGCTCCTTAAGCTTCTTCTTTGTTGAATACGTGTTCAGCAAACATTTCTGCTGTACGAGCAGCTGCAGCTGTCATAATGTCGAGGTTACCTGCATATTTCGGCAAGAAATCACCCAAACCTTCTACTTCCAAGAAGATAGAAACACGGTTACCATCAAAAATTGGACCATTTACAAGTTTGTAACCTGGTACATATTTTTGCACTTCTTTAATCATCGCGTGAACTGATTCAGTGATCGCAGCTTGATCTGGCTCACCTTCAACAAGACAGTGTACTGTGTCACGCATCATAAGTGGTGGCTCAGCAGGGTTAATGATGATGATCGCTTTACCTTTTTTCGCACCACCAACTTTCTCAATAGCACCCGCAGTTGTACGTGTGAATTCGTCGATGTTTTTACGTGTGCCAGGACCTACAGATTTTGTAGACACAGTCGCGATGATCTCACCATATTCAACAGGTTGAACACGTGAAACTGCTGCAACCATAGGAATTGTCGCCTGACCACCACACGTTACCATATTCACGTTAGGCACTTCACCTTCTGCAAGTAAAGCTTCTAAGTTCACAGGTGGAACACAGAAAGGACCAATTGCAGCAGGTGTTAAGTCAATCATCAGTACACCAAGTTCATTTAACTTGCGGCTGTTTTCAGCATGTACATATGCAGACGTTGCATCAAAAGCAATTTTGATATCATCTTCAATGACGTAAGGAAGAAGACCATCAACCCCTTCTGCAGTGGTTTTTAAACCCATTTTCGCAGCACGAGCAAGACCTTCAGAAGTAGGATCGATACCCACCATCCAAACTGGCTCTAACCATTCGCTACGTTGAAGTTTGTAAAGCAAATCAGTACCAATGTTACCTGGTCCGATCATTGCACATTTAATCTTTTTCATTAACGTACTCTCTCAAAATTCCGACTTATTCAGCAGCGAAAGCAGCAGTCACTGAACCAAAGCCTTCAATCTCAACTTTGAATTCATCACCTGGGTTTGCTACAACCATAGGGCCTAATGCACCTGTTAAAATAATGTCACCAGCTAACAATGGACGACCACGACGTACCATTTCATCAGCAAGCCAGACAGCTGCATTTAAAGGGTTTGCTAAGCAAGCCTTACCAACACCTTGAGACACGACTTCTTCACCACGTGTCATGATCATTTTACAATTCACTAGATCAAGGTTATCGAGTTTTACAGGACGTGAACCCAATACAAATGCAGCTGAAGATGCATTATCTGCGACAGTGTCAATCAAACTGATCTTCCAGTTTTCAATTCGACTATCCACCACCTCAACAGCAGGAAGTGCATAATCAGTCGCGCTGATAATGTCAGCATAAGTGTGTTTTTCTTTCGTTAAATCTTGTTTGATCACCAAAGCGATTTCCGCTTCTACTTTAGGTTGGATCAATAGACCTGCAGGAATCGCCTCTCCATCACCATAAGCCATGTCTGCAAACAGCATACCGAAGTCAGGTTGATCTACACCGAGTTGTGCTTGAACCACTTTTGATGTCAAACCGATTTTACGCCCAACTAAACGACGACCTTCTGATAAGGCACGCGCTGTATTCACTTCTTGTACAGCGTAAGCGATATCTACATCAGCAGCTTCACCACCCAACGTTGGGCGAATTGGTGCGATTGCACTTTGTGATAATTCAGCAGTTCGTAACGCTTGTGCTACTGATTCAACTACAGCAGAATTAGACATCAAGACTTCCTTCAACTTCATTCGATGATCTATTTGACCTTAGGAAATTGCTTGAAAACAACCTTCTAAAGGACAAATTCTTTTAGAGAGATACCTGCATCTCTGATGAGAGCTAGAATGGAAAAATCTTGACCTATATGCCAATACTTATTTTCTTTATGACAATAGTTTCAGACTATAAATAATTTATCAAATGAAGACTCTATCTTATTGTTTTACATGTTTTTAAAATTTTATTATTTAAATATACAGAATGTTTAATCTATTTCTAATACTACTTGTTAGACCATTGATAATAGAATTATCTATGGATTACAAATTATTAATCACTAATTCAAAGACAAGTTATATTCTTTTATTGTTCAACTACAATTCAATTTAAATACATTTTAAAAGCCTTGTTAAGCCGACTTAAGTCGTAAAATTTGTGTTAAATATTACAATTGCTACTATCTCATCACCAAATAATCACATTTTCTCTCCATCAAAAAAGATTAGAATATTCTGTAGAATATTCATCAGGTGAAGATACAGAGATAACAATGAAATTATTAAAACTGCCACTATTGATCTTAGCTACCGGGATTAGCTTTTCGGTACTTGCTGACACAGAACCTAAAACTAATATTATTAATCTTCAAGCAGACGCTTCTAAACAAGTCTCTAATGATGAAATGCACGCCATTTTATTTATTGAAAAAAGTAATAAACAGCCTGCACAACTTTCAACACAAATGACTCAATTGATGAATCAGGCCATCAACATCAGTAAAAAATTCCCCCAAGTAAAGGTCGAAACGGGTTCTCAGACCACTTATCCTGTCTATGACAACAACAATTCAACAAAACTGAAGGAATGGCGTGGCCGTGCTGAAGTGAATATTGAAAGCAAAGATTTTAAAGCAGCGAGCCAATTAATTAGCGAGTTACAACAAGATTTTCAAACACAATCGATTAATTTCACTGTTTCCACTGAAAAACGAAAGCAGGTTGAAAATGAGTTATTGACTGAAGCCACGCAAAATTTCCAACAGCGTGCTCAGGTTCTCACTAAAGCTTGGAATCGTTCTAGTTATAACTTGGTTAACTTGAATATGAACACCAATAATTATTCACCAAGACCATTAGCCATGGCACGTGCCGCAATGGTTGTAGAGAGTGCACCCGTTGCAGACTCACAAAATATGGCTGCTGGAGAATCAACAATCACAGTCAATGCAAATGGATCAATTCAATTAAAATAGTTTGCTATTAAAATTCAAAAAGCCACTCAATGAGTGGCTTTTTTTGTTTCTTACTTTTTAAATGGGAAAGCATATTTCACAATACGTCCCAAAACCTGACCATATTGTTTAAATAAACTCGCATTATTGTAATTCAAGCCGTATTTTTCACACACCGCTTTCACTTTAGGCCCCATTTGACGGTAACGTCGAGCAGGAATATCTGGATAAAGATGATGCTCAATCTGATGACTCAAATGCCCCGTCAAAATATGGAATCCTTCAGAACCTGTCAGGTTAGAAGACCCACGAATTTGACGCATATACCAATGGCCACGGCTTTCATTTTCTAAAACTGACTTCGGAAAAACTTCCACATCTTTGGTGAAGTGACCACAGAAAATGATACTGAATGTCCAAATATTACGAATACCATTAGCGACTAAATTACCTGTGAAAACGGGTAATGCTGCAGGACCAGCGATGAGTGGGAAGAAAACATAATCTTTAAATAACTGTTTCCCCATTTTCTTTTTCATCGGGTTCAAACGTTGTTGAAATTCTTCTTTGGTCATGCGCCCTTTTAAGCGCTTACCAATTTCTAAGTTCTGAATCGCTACACCCCACTGGAATAACAAACAAAACGGAATACTGTAAAGTGGTTGTAATAAATATCCTTTTTTCCAACGTTGCTCTGGGAACAAACGAAGAATCCCATAACCAATATCATCATCCATACCTTTAATATTGGTATAAGTATGATGTTTGTAGTTGTGGGTTTGGCGCCAATCATCAGATGTGCCTACGATATCCCATTCATAAGTTGTCCCTTTAAATTTAGGGTCATTCATCCAGTCATATTGACCATGCATCACATTATGGCCCAATTCCATGTTTTCCATGATTTTGGCAAAACCAAGCAAGCCTGTGCCTAAAAGCCATGCTGGAGGAAACCATCCAGCGAATAAGCATGCACGTCCAAGTATTGAACTGTAGCGAATCGCTGCATACACTCGCTTAATATACTTTTCGTCTTTTTCACCTAAATCATCAAGAACTTCCTGCTTAATTGCATCAAGTTCACGTGCGAGTTCATCAAGTTGTGCATCAGTGAGTTCACGATTTTTTGGGTTTTTGAAATATTGTGCTTGAACTGGCATATTCATGATTATTCTCGCTTATAGGTCGATAGTGAGATCAGACTGAGCTGAATTGATACAGATTTTGAGCAGATTTCCAGGCTCAGTATTTTCTGCACCATTGACGAGGTTTTTAGTTGCACCTTGCGCTTTATGGCATGCACATTTATTACATACCCCCATGCGGCAACCGTGCTGTGGGCGAATATTTTGTTGCTCTAAACTTGCAAGTATTGATTGTCCCTTTGGAATCGTGACGACCTTATTTGATTTCGTAAGTGTGACCTGAATAAAACCAGTTTCATCACTAATGAATGGTTCAACACTGAATGCTTCACCTTTAAATTTATGAACACGAGTATCAGTTAGTTGTTCAGCAACTTGCACAAATCCTGCTGGACCGCATGCATAAACCGTATATTGATCTAAGGATTCGATAGCCGTTAAATGAGAATCTTCTAAGCGGGAATCAGCTACTTCATCTTGAGTGGCAAAAAATTCAACATTAAAATTTGAGTGTTGATTCGCCAAAGCAATCAACTCTGTTTGAAATGCTAAATCTTCTGTTTTTTTTGCCCAGTACATCAATTTAACTGGCTGAGCTAATTTTTTTTCTTGCTGCAATAATGCCTTGATCAAGCTGTACATTGGAGTAATACCACTCCCTGCGGCCAGCATTAATAAAGGTGTATTTACACTTTCAAGTGTCATATCTCCATAGGGTGCACCAAACTCAACAATATCGCCTACCTCAGCTATATCGTTAATCCAAGAACTGACTACACCCTGATCGACTTTCTTAGCAGTCAACAATACATGTTGAGTGTCGATTTTGGTCAGACTATAGGTACGTTCAAAACAACGACCTCGTGTCGTGACAATAACTGGATGATGTTGCCCTGCTTCACCAAACTGAAATTTTCGATTAACCGCAATTTTTAAGCTGACCGTATCATTTGCAACTTGTGTACGTTCAACAATTTTGCCTAATGATTGATTCACCGACCAAGTTGGATCGATCTTTTGCAACCAAAAATTGGCAGCATTTGGATCAAATACAGCATTTACAGCGGATTTAATCAAATTTCTAGGTGGCTTAACTGCTTGCATCATGGGCTCATCACAGTGGGTTTAGAATTATTATACACATGTATATATATTTGTATAGACACTTGTATATCATCTATTGATTTCCATATCCTGACTCAGAGCGATATAATGCAACTCTAACTGTAAACTTCTGATATTTATGAGCAGCTCTACGATTACTCTTTCTCCTCTGCATGCCAGTGAATCCGCATCCATTTTGGAGCATCCAACTGCACGTACAGTCGGAAGAAAAGCCACAATCACGAAAGAAGAATTATTCCAAGCTGCTCTCAATCTTATCGGACCTCAAAAAAGCATCGCATCTTTAAGCTTACGCGAAGTTGCTCGTGAAGCAGGAATCGCTCCAAACAGTTTTTATAGACATTTTAAAGATATCGATGAACTTGCCATTGAATTGATTGATCGCTCAGGTATTGTTTTACGTCAAATCTTGCATCAAGCTCGATTAAAAGCAGTTCGCAATTCAAGTATTGTGCGTAGTTCAGTTGAAGTATTTATTGAACAGTTAGATGCTGACGAAGGTAATCTGAGCCTATTGTTACGTGAAGGTTATACTGGTTCTGCCTCTTATAAAGAGGCGGTTGAAAAACAGCTCAATTATTTTCAGCAAGAACTCATGGATGATCTTGTTCGTCTTGAGCAAAATAACCCTCATAAAATCAAGCATCCAGAATTGGCTGCAAAAGCGATTACTCAATTGGTATTCACTATGGGTGCTAAATTAATCAACATGCCACACGATGAAAGAAAAGTTGTAGCTGAACAAACGATGACGATGATCCGAATGATTTTAGAAGGCGCACGTCATCTGAAAGAATGAATATTGAGTGTCAAAAAAGCCCTTCAGTTGAAGGGCTTTTTTATTACTTTTCCCAAATTACTTCTTTATTTTGAGCAACCCAAGTTGGAATAAGTGCTTCGTACTTCGCCTCAATTTTATTACGCTTAATCTTCATAGTCGGCGTCAACATATCGTTATCCATCGTCCACAAATCCATGATGACCACAAAGAATGCAATTTTTTCATGCGGTTCAAGCTTTTCATTAATTTCATTCTTCAACTCAATTAATTTTGCTTCGATATCATCACGTTTATTATCTTGCTGTAATTTATTGCGAATTTCTTCTGCCAACATCACAAAGGCGATCGGCTGTTTATGGCTTGCACCACCAACACAGACAGATTCAATCATTTGGTTATTACCAATCTTTTGTTCAATTGGTACAGGCATTACATACTTACCTTTCTGAGTTTTAAAGATGTCCTTTACACGTCCAGTAATTTTTAGACGGCCAGTCGCATCAATTTCACCCATGTCACCTGTTCTTAAATAGCCATCCTCAGTCAAATCTTCAGCTGTTTTTTCTGGGTTTTTGTAATAACCCAACATGGTTCCTGGGCTTCTGACTAAAATCTCACCATTTTCATCAATCTTGCAGTCTACTCGTGCTTGAACATGTCCGACATATCCACTCATATATTCACCCATACGTGTGATATGCGAGTATCCACAGTTTTCTGTCATTCCATAAACTTCAAGCAACTCTAAGCCCAAATTACGATACCATTTAATAATATCTACGGGTAAAGGTGCAGAACCCGTTAAAGCATAACGAACATGATTCAAACCCAATTTTGCCAAGAGTTTTTGCTTAATCTTATTGCCCAAGAATGGGATTTTAAACAACACGTTTTGTACATTAAGTGGAATTTTTTCATTAATCCCCAAATAAAATTTGGTCCATAAACGTGGCACAGAAAAGAAGATCGTTGGTTTTGCACGATTAAGATCTTCAATAAATGTATCTAATGAATTGGCAAAATAAACGGTAAAACCACAAATCATCACGGATGATTGAATAAATACACGCTCTGCAACATGAGCTAGCGGCAAGTAAGATAAAGCACGATCTTTTTCTGAAACACCAAACGTAGATTTCAGCTCACTCGCAGGTGAGAGTAAGGTCTTATAACTTTGCATAACGCCCTTAGGTAGACCTGTACTGCCCGAGGTATAAATAATGGTCGCAAGCTCATCCTCGTTTGGAAAATAAGGCTCACTGGTTGGTGCTGTTTTCGCAGTGATTTCATCCCATGTCGGCGCATTATAGTCAGGCGCCAATGGCAATTTAATACAATGCATATCTCGCGGGATGATTTGTTTTACATCGTTCCAACTATCTCCAATGCCATCCAACTTACCGATAAACAGAGCCTTAGTTTCACTATGATCTAGAACATATTTGGTGCCTTCACCATTGAGAGTCGTATATAAGGGAACCGACACGTGCCCTGCCATCCAAATGGCTAGATCTGCCATGATCCAATGCGCACTATTTTTACCAAAAATTGCAATCTGTGAGCGGCCTGGCAAATTCAGAAATTGTAAATAAGCAGCCATTTTTTTGACTTGACTGGCCACTTCTCCCCAGGTGTATTTAATCACCTGACCATTTGGTAAAGGCTGAACCAAGAAATCTTGGTTTGGCGATTTCTTTTCCCAATACATTAAGTAGTGAATATGAGTCGGTAAAAACTCAAATTGGTTGTTGTGCTGATTTACTTCCATGTGAAATGACTCCCAATAACGCATCATTGTTGTTATGTAATGACTCATAACCGAAAGCTGATTTAATCGTTTTAAACTCGTCCTGAGTTCCTGATTGCCGAGTAAAAACTACAGCTTTACGATTTAAATTTTCGAATTATTTTCTAATTTCTATCATGAATTCTGATCAAAATCCAACCATTATTTTGCTCAGTTTAATTGCGCTATATTTTTGATAAAATTGTAATTTAAGACCAATGTGTTGATGATTATCGCCAATGTACTTGGACAATGATTATCCTATAACTAAATCAAACTCATGGATAGAGATTGATCATTATGGCTCAGATTGCCACTATTTTACGTGCAAAAACTCAACTCATGGCTGTCAAAGCCCTCACCCTTGCAATCCCAGTATCACATCCTCTCGTATTTGCGGGTGAGGATTCATCAATGCAATTGTGTGGCAATATTGCTCAGCTCGGCATGAAAAAAGTGATGATTGTGACTGATGCAGTATTAGTCAAATTAGGTGTCATACAACCCATTCAAGATCAATTACAGCACAATGGGATTGAAGTTGTTATTTTCTCTGATGTAAAACCTGATCCAACTTGTGAAATTGTCGAAAAATCTCTAGCACTGTTTAAAAATACCGGATGCGATAGCGTATTGGGTATAGGGGGTGGTTCGACGATTGATACAGCAAAAGTATTAGCGCTCGCAGCCGCAAACCATAAATCGCCTAAACAACTTTTTGGAATTTTAAAAAGCCGTAAACCTGCATATCCATTGTTCGTGATTCCGACCACCGCAGGTACAGGTTCTGAAGTTACCATTGCCGCAGTTATTTCAGACAGTGAAACTCATATTAAAGGCTTAGTTATTGATCCCAAAGTCGTTCCATTAGCAACTGCTTTAGATCCCGTCATCATGAAAGGCATGCCACCTGCTATCACTGCTGACACTGGTATCGATGCCCTTACTCATGCAATTGAATCGTGGGTAAGCGGATTCGCCAACAAACAATCAGATTATTACGCCAGTGCAGCCATGAAATTGATCATGGAAAATTTAAAAACTGCATTTGAAGATGGTCAGAATATTGCAGCACGTGAAGCAATGGCGCTCGGTTCTCATTATGCTGGTTTGGCAATGAATAGCGCTGGAATTGGCTATGTACATGCTTTGGCACATCAATTAGGGACTCAATATCAAATCCCACACGGACGCGCTAATGCCATTATCTTGCCTCATGTTCTAGAATTTAATCGTAAAGCATCAGAAAAACGCTTAGCACTAGCAGCGAAGAAAATTGGTTTAAGCTCGTCACACACTTCAGATGAACAAGCCGCAAATATATTCATTCAAAGCGTAAAGCAATTACTCAAAGATTTGAAAATCGATACTGAGATTCCGAATTTAAAAAAGCAAGATTTCCCAGAGATGATTAAATCTGCTTTTACTGAAGCCCATGGAATTTATGCCGTACCAAAATACATGAATTATTCAGATGCTGAGCAAATTTTAAATCGACTTTAATGCCAATAAGGCACGAATAAAAGCTCAGTATACAATCGTGTCTACTGAGCTTTTTTAATTTGCGACAAGGAATGCCGCCATGTTAAAAAATTTAGATTCACTAAACCCTTTTATTCATGTCACGATTGAGAATAGAATCCTGACCATCAAAATTGATCACCCCGAGCAAAAAAATGCTTTAACTGGGGAAATGTACAATGACATTGCAAAAATATTGGATGCAGCAAATCAATCTCAACAAGTGAATGTTGTGATTTTACAGGGTAACGAACATGATTTTACCGCAGGAAATGATCTGAAAGATTTTATGTCTGCCGCTCAAAAATATGTTGGTTTAGCCGCTGATGCTACACCACCCTTTGTCTTCCTAAAAGCGATCGCAAGATTTTCTAAACCTATTATTGCTGCGGTACGTGGCTGCACTATAGGCGTTGGCGTCACTATGCTATTTCACTGTGACATGGTATACGCTCACCCCGATACAGAATTTCAAATTCCATTTGTAAGTTTGGGATTATCTGTAGAAGGTGGCACCAGCCTTCTTTTCACTGAGTTGGCTGGTTATCATATGGCTGCCGAATTATTGCTCACAGGTCGAAAATTTTCAGCGGAAGAGGCGCTAAAATGTCGAATCATCAATCAGATTTGCGAGCAACCTGAACAATTAGCTTTGCAGCGAGCTCAACAGATGAGTCAACTGCCAATGACCACGCTAAAAATTATTAAAAAACAAATTCGACCCGAGCAAGATCAAATTCTGAATTGTATTGTTCAGGAAGCTGAGGTTGTTGCAGAACGTTTAACATCACCTGAAATGATTGAAGCCGTGATGGCTTTCTTACAAAAAAGAAAACCTGACTTCAATCAATTTCTGCAGTCCTAAAAAAAGCACCCTAGGGTGCTTTTTTTATTTTATGGCTTTACCACCACCAAGACTCGAATCGCTTCAGGCGTTACAGCTAAACCTTCTAAAAGGCTTAAGCCTTCTTTTTGAAGCTTCTGCAAACGTGCAATTTCATCTTCGCGAATACTTGGGTTAAATTGTTTCAAATAACTTAAACGATCAATTTCATATTGCCATTTATTGCTATAGATTTCTTTCGCTTGCTGTTTTAATTCAGGCAAAGCACCTTTTGCAATGTCTAAAGCTTGTGCATAACGTTGTTCAACGACATCACGACGTGCTTTCACCACTTGGCGACAACTATTACCATCAAGATGATGTAAGTATGGTTTCAAAATATCTGGTGCAATTTTAGCTGATAAATCTTGGCCTTTTTCACTTAATAACACACGAATCAATTGTGTTGGTAAACTCGCTGGCAAGTTCAATGCTTTCGGTGCAATCACATCCACTTTGAACCACACCTCAACTAAAACTGAACCTTGTGGTAAAGCTGCAGATTTCAATAACGCCACATTGGTACTACCAAACGATTGCGTATTGATCATTTCCATGACACTTTCAGTGAAAGGATGCTCAAGCGTTATGTATTGCGCATCTTCACGGATCTGAGCCTGATCACGATAGAACGTCACGGTCATGCCTTCCTCATCCAAAGTCAGACCTTGGACTTGCATTTGATCAGTAGGCTTAATAATCACCGTGCCATTACTTTGCTCATCAAAATCAATATTGGTTGACGCCATGAAGCGTTTCATAAACATTGGCAAAGTCGTATTGTCATCATACTCTTCAAGCGCTTGCACAATTTCTTGCGCAACCATTGGGCGACAAGAATTGTATTCCAATAAACGATCACGTCCTGCTTGTAGCTCTTGCTCTAAAGCTTCACGTTGCACACTCACGGCTTCAAGCAAATCTTCAAAGGCTTGACCTTTATCAGCCAACAAGCAATCTTTAAGATCAACAATAAAATTTTCTTGTAAGGTTTGCGCAGTTGGAGAAATATTGCTGAAAATATTTAATGCTTCATTGTACCAACGGAACATACGCTCTTGTGCAGTGCCCACTAAATATGGCACATGAATCTGAATACGGTTTTCTTGACCAATACGATCAAGTCGACCAATACGCTGTTCAAGAACATCAGGGTTCGCTGGCAAATCAAATAGGATTAAATCTGAAGCAAACTGGAAGTTACGACCTTCTGAACCAATTTCTGAACACAATAAAATCTGAGCACCATATGAATCTTCTGCAAAATAAGCAGCTGCTTGGTCACGCTCTAATAGACTCATGCCTTCATGGAACATTGCTGTACGGATCCCTGCATGGATACGTAATGCATTTTCTAAAGCTTCAACTACAGGCCCACTACGCGCAATGAGTAAGACTTTTTTATGCTTTAACTGAGTACGGAGCATTTCCATAATCCACGTTACACGCGGATCAGTTTCCATCCAAGCACCGTCCAATTGCGCTTCTTCTGGCCACATTTGTTCACGAAGTTTACCATCCATCGACCATCCTTCTGGCGCAGGTAATGGTGCAGGCTGACAATCGCGACCAGGGAAGCCTTGAATCGCTTCACGTGTATTACGGAATAGTACACGCCCCGTACCGTGACGATCTAACAATTCATGAATTGCACGGAAACGCTGTTCTGGATCATCTTCAATCTTGTGACCCAGTAACTGCTCAATCGCTTGGAAATGATCAGCTTCAAGAGCCTGATCCGACATCAGCACTTCTGCAATTTGAGCTGTTTGCTGATATTTTTCCTCTTCATCTAAGAAACGATCAAGCGAACTAAAACGTTGTGGATCGAGTAAACGTAAACGGGCAAAATGAGACTCGACACCTAACTGTTCAGGCGTTGCAGTCAGTAAAAGTACCCCTGCTGTTTTTTCAGCAAATTCTTCAACAAGGTCATAGCGGTCATTACCACCTTCTTCTTCTGACCACATTAAGTGATGTGCTTCATCCACCACAAGCAAATCAAAACCGGCTTCAAGTGCTTGCTCACGTAAATCTTCGTGGTCGATCATGAGATCAACAGATGCAATGATGCACTGTTCAGTTAAGAACGGATTCAATTCTGGATCATGTTCTTTGATCGAAGCAGTACGCGTTAAATCAAATAGCGAGAAATTCAAATTGAAACGGCGACGCATTTCAATCATCCACTGATATTGCAGCGAATCAGGAACTAAAACCAGGATGCGTTCAGAACGTCCTGTTTTAAGTTGCTGGTGTATGATTAAACCTGCTTCAATGGTTTTACCTAGACCAACTTCATCCGCCAATAAGACACGTGGAGCAAAGCGCTTACCTACTTCATGCGCGATATAAAATTGGTGAGGAATCAATCCAACACGAGCACCCACCATGCCACGTAATGGACTATTTTGCATATTAGCTTGCATTTGTAATGCTTCAATACGCAGGTCATACCATTCTTTATAATCAATTTGGCTTGCCAGTAAACGATCAAGTGGTTTAGACAATTGAATCGTCGCACCAACACGGGTTTCATTTAATGATTTGCGTTCATCAGTACCATCTTGTAACTGACGAATGACGTTATAACGAATAACGCCACCACGCTCTTCTAATGATTCGACTTTCCAGACGATGCCCTCTTGGTCTTGAAGCTCATCATTCACATTGAACACAATTCGAGATAAAGGTGCGTTACTACGTGCATAGACACGGGTTTCGTCACTTTTAGGAAAGAGGATACTAATTGATCGTTCATTTACATCAATCAAAACCCCTAAACCTAACTCTGTCTCTGTGTCTGATAACCAACGTTGACCAATAGCAAACTGCTGCAATTTTTCCACCTTATCTCAAGTTAGGACTGAAAACTTATGCTCAAACAGGAGATGATTTGAGCAAAATTTAACGTCTATAAGCAATATATTTTGACATAAAGCCCACCAAAAAGTGAGCAATATTTAGCACCGATCTATTTAATTGATCATAACCAAGATTTCATTATGATCAGATCATAAAATATTCGTATGCTGATTTAAAAATGTGTATTTAGAACGGCACTGGACAATGAAAGTTCAGTCGTTCACCGGTAACAGGATGATTGAAACTTAACTGCTCTGCATGCAAACAGAGTCGATCTTTCAAAGCTTGTTGCGCTGGTGTTGCATACAAAGTATCCCCTACGATGGGATGCCCTAAATGCTGCATATGAACGCGAAGTTGATGTGCTCGACCTGTGATTGGCGTTAATATTACGCGTGTCACCCACTGATCTTGAATTTGAAATTTTTCAACTGCTTCCCAATGCGTTAACGCTGCTTTATTGTGATGCTCATCTACGATATGCAATGGCGGACGCGATGGGTCGTAAATCACAGGAATATCTACAGTTCCTTGACCTTCTACACATCCCGCGACTAGTGCTTGATAAGTTTTATCCGTTTCACGTTCTTGAAATTGGCGCGAAATCGATTTTTGACCTGTTTTGCTGAGTCCAAATACCAATAAGCCGGATGTATCACGATCTAAACGATGAATAAGAAGTGTACGCGGTTCTTCTTGAAGAAGACGATTGATAACGCAATCTTGAAGGTCAGGCGTTTTGCCCGGAACAGAAAGTAATCCAGCTGGTTTGTGAATCACCATAAAATCTTGATCACGATGAATGAGATGTTCCTGAAGAAAATGACTCAAATTTCTATTCCTAGCAGATCGTGAAAACAAGGCGGCAATAATAGAAAGCTTAGCGATAAATTACAATCTTGAAATGGACAAACAGTGACGATTTTTCCGATATCTGATAGAAATTAAATCAATCTAACGATTCAAATGAATTAAGTTTTGTTTGTGACATCTAGCTGTCTTTTCTCAGGATAGGAAGCAATTGAGAAAGTGTGCAATTTTGCCCAAATGATTCAAAATCTATATGTGCGCCATTGGCTCTCCACAAGCCAATCAAACTCACCATTGCGACCGAATCTAAGCCATAGCGCCTTAAATCTTGAAATGGATCAATTTCTAAAATATCGAATTCAAGGTATTCAGCAATAGACAGCAATATACCCTTTTCAGAAAGAATAAATGAGGTCGGCGCACTCAATTCCAGCATTCGAATCATGGAAGATGTATTCATATGATGAATACCTTGTTCTACACAGTTCTGAATCCACTGTAAATGTTGGCTCTTCGTTTCTACATGAACAGCATCGTTCACCACACAAATTTGAGGAGTAATCGAAATGATATGCTGTAAAAGTTGCTTTATAGGTGAATTGATCATGCCAGACACAATGAGTTGTTTCTTTTCTGCGAGTAATTCACCCAACTGCGCTACTTTAGAAAATGATTGCTGCTCTTCAATTTCAATCACTTCAATATCTAAAGCCTGAGCTTTTTTAATTAAGCGATTTAAATGAATTAATAATTCTTGATGTTGGTCATTGCTATATTCAGCTAAACGTTGAAATCCAAAAACCACCAAGACGCATTGTTCAGCTTCAATGGACCACTTTGCCAAACTCCCGCTGAGTTCAATTTTTTTGGGTGGTGTATAAAAATATGACATTGCCACTTTAATCAGCTAAAGCCAAGAAAACTTCTATGGCATGCAGCGCAATTTCAGCATCTTCAAAAGATTTAGCACCTGAAACTCCCACAGCTCCCACCAATTGCCCTTGATAAATAATGGGTTCTGCACCTTCTAACATTCCCGACAATGAGTGAACAGTCAGAAAACCCAATTGCCCATCTTTGATCAGCTCTTCAAAAATTTGAGATGGGTGGCGGCTCAAAGCTGAACATTTTGCTTTTTCGGCTGACAAATTCGCAGTCATCGGAGAGGCACCATCCATGCGTTTCATTGCAAGTAAACTTCCAGTTTCATCTACAACAGAAATACTGACATTCAACTTTTTATCAATCGCATATTGTTGCGCACGCGTCAGTAAGAACTCCGCGTCTTCTAAAGTTAAATAATGTTTTAATTTCATTTCTATTTTAAGTCCGTGAATTTTATACGTGCAAAAAAGCCTACAGTATTTACACTGTAGGCTTATGTTAATAGATTTTCAAAAAAATTCTATTTTAAACGCGCAAATACATTCTTAGCTGCTTGAATAGTGAACGCAATATCTTCATCGGAATGCGCACTTGAGATAAAGCCGGCTTCAAAAGCAGAAGGCGCTAAATTTACACCTTCATCCAACATGCCATGGAAGAATTTACGGAACATTTCAACATCGCATTTCAACATTGAATCAAAGCTTGTGATGTCTTCTTGATCAGTGAAATACAATCCAAACATACCTCCAACCTGTTGAGTCTTAAATGGTATACCTGCTTCATCAGCGGCAGTCTGTAAACCAGTCAATAACTTTTCGAGCTGTGCGGTTAGATTTTCATAGAAACCTGGTTGACGAAGATGTTTAAACATCTCAATCCCAGCTCTCATTGCCAGCGGATTACCTGACAAAGTTCCTGCTTGGTAAACTTTACCTAGAGGTGCAATACATTCCATCACCTCGCGCTTACCACCAAATGCGCCTACAGGAAGACCTGCACCAATAATTTTACCTAGCGTAGTTAAATCAGGCGTAACACCGTAGTGTGCTTGAGCTCCACCTAATCCCACACGGAATCCAGTCATCACTTCATCAATAATGAAGACTGCACCATGCTCATCACACACATGTCGAATGGCTTGCAAGTATCCATCAATTGGTTTGACCAAGTTCATGTTACCTGCAACAGGTTCAACAATAACACCCGCAATTTCGGAACCAAACTTAGCAAAGCATTCTTTTAAAGTCGCAATATCATTGTATGGAAGCGTCAATGTATGTTTAGCAAAATCAGCAGGAACACCCGCTGATGTCGCCTCGCCTTCACCACTTGTGAGTAGACCAGAACCTGCTTTCACTAAAAGTGAATCTGAGTGTCCATGGTAACAACCCTCAAACTTAACGATCTTGTCACGACCTGTATACCCACGTGCAAGTCGAATCGCAGTCATTGTTGCTTCTGTCCCTGAGTTGGTCATACGTACCAATTCAATTGACGGCATAATTTCACAGATAATATCTGCCAATGTCGTTTCATGCACTGTAGGTGCACCAAAACTTAGACCATCAACAGCGGCTTCTTGAACAGCTTTAATGATCGCAGGGTGTGCATGTCCTAAAATCATTGGTCCCCATGAACCAACATAATCCACATAGCGTTTGCCATCTACATCGTACAGGTATGCACCTTGAGCTTTTTCAATAAATACTGGCGTACCACCTACACCATTGAAGGCACGTACTGGTGAATTCACACCACCAGGAATATGTTTGCTGGCTTGTTTAAATAATTGTTCTTGCTTAGGAGATAAACTCATGAAAATTACTCAACTCAAAAAAGTAAAAAATTTAAGCTTGTTTAGCAAATAGCTCTGACCAGTCGTAAACACGTTGACCAACAGTTGACATCGAACGACCCAATACATCGCTAATGACAGCACAAAGATCTGCTCCGGCAGCAATCACTTCAGCACCATTTTCAACCGTCAAACCACCAATCGCGCAAATAGGTACATTTAATTTTGCTTTTGCAGCTTTTAACGTTTCTAAACCAATATTGCCTGCTTCAGGTTTGGTTTCTGTCGCATAAATTGCACCAAATGCTACATAATTTGCGCCGTCTGCGATCGCTTGCTCAGCTAGTTCAATAGAATTATTACAACTACGTCCAATTAAGACGTTTTTTGGCAATCTTTCCACAGCCTCTTGGATTGAACCATCATCTTGACCAAGATGCACACCCACGCCATATTTGACTGCGGCCTCTAAATCATCATTGATGACAAAAGGAACCTTATATTGATTACACATATTCTTCATGTATTCAATTTCATAAGCTTGATCTTCTTTCGCAACGTTTTTACGACGATACTGAAGTACTGCAACTTCATAAGTTGCCATCGCTCCTTCAAGCTTTGCTAATAGAAGTTCAATAGGATCATCGTTGGTGATTAAATACAAACCGCGCATAAAGAATAACTCTAGGCAAACACTAAAAATTTAAAACATTATAGGACAAAGCCTTGGAAGAACACATTCATAATTAGTATGAAAACACCTTTTGGCATGTTATGTACAGTAAATGCTTAAAGGATTCCCTCTTCCATTAAAGTACAGTCAATAATTTTGTATAATCTCAATTATATTAAATAGATGCGTTTAATTATTTGATTCAGTACTTAATTCATGATGTTTGATAACTTCATCAATAATCAATCGTAAAACTTGCCGGCAACTAATGGACTTAAATAGCTTCATCAGAAAGTTTTTTAAAATTAACAATTTGATTGTTTTCTCTTTCAGAGATCTACTGAGGGTAACTCAGATTAAGCCTTTAATTTTCCTAGTTTTATTAGTTTAGTTAAAGCGCTCGGATAGTATGAAAATGAGTGAAGCACCAATATTATCAATACATTTTCTTAATTCATTCAATTTTATAAAACGTTTTCATATAAATTAATTTTATCATTCATCATAAGCCTCCATTATTTATTCTATTGATGGCTCGCTCTAATTCATCATAATGATGAATACTCTCATCTGTAATTGCTTTTTTTAGTATTTTATTTGGGTGAAAAAAAATAGTTTTCATACCAACATTTTTTGCACCTTCTATATCAGCTTTAGGATTGTCACCAATAAAAATACAATCAGAAGGTGTACAATTTAACTGGTTACAAGCGTAAGCAAATATTTTTTTATCGGGCTTTCTCAAGCCAATCGCTTCTGAAACTATGATAGTCGAGAAATATTCGGTAAGACCTAAAGCATAAAAATTATGTTCCTGAAATGGGCTTCTTCCATTGGAGACTAACCCAATCTTATATCCCTTTTGATAAAGATCTGAAATGACTTTTTGGACGTCATCAAAACCAATTGAAAATTTATTGAAATCAGTAATGTAAGAATTAAGTAATTCATCAACAGTAAATTTTTTTATATTAAAATCTTTGATTAATTGACTGTAAACGATATCTTTCCAAACATTTCCATTATCATCCAATTCAATAAATTTTTTTATAAATGCATCTTTTAGTTCTTGTGGTACTAATTGGAAAAAATTTACTTGCCAACTTATAAAACGAATAAGTGACTCATTCCTATTCAAAATAGTTTGATCCAAATCAAACAGAAGTATGTTTCGCATTAAAAATACTTACTCTCATAATAAAAGTTCTATATATAGTTCATCTTCTTTTTTTTTCAGTATTATTCAAATTAACATAATATGTATTATATGCGGTTTATCAGAATAATACCGTTAACTCATCTAACTGAATACGTTAATTTTTTTATTTAATCCCAATATTTATAATTTGGATTTATTCATTGGATGTTAAGCCTCTCCAGCTATCATATAATCATATATTTGTGTAGCTTTCTTAAAACATTTCATGACAAAAAAAGCCCAGAATCTGCTGAGCTTTTTTAACAATATATAAATTTAGCTATCAATTTTATCAAATTTACGATCTTTCAAACTCAAGTTTCCGCGCAAAATATCCGATAACATTCTCCAGTCTGAAATAAAGCTATACAACGGTTGTTTAAAGCTTGCTGGCTTATTTTTTTCAAAAACAAAATGCCCCACCCACGCGCATGCGTAGCCTGAAACTAATCCGTAGACTAGATATTTAGCTTTACGCTGACGAATCGCTTGAGTAAAAAAATAAATACCGATTGAGCTACCTGCTGCATGTAAACGACGACTCATAATGCTGCGGTGTTCAGTCAAATAAAAACGATAAAATTCTGAGTAATTCTTGATGGGTAATTGAAGTTTAGCTTCTTCTTGCGATGAAGACGGCTCTACATAAGCATTCATTGTTGTATTCCTGTCCTTTTTTTTGACCACCATAATTCAAAAAATCGCACTTGAAAAGCTTATCTTACAAATATTGTGATTAATCATTCATTCAATTAAATGTAAGTGAATTGTCAAGATTGTGGTTCTAACTGAATCAGTTACAATCCCCTTTAAATTAAAAGGCAATCAAATGTCTTACTTCTATGAAAATGATTGATCAATTAGGAAAATCACATGCTTGAAATTGAATTAAAGTTTCAGATCCCAGAATCTCGACGAAATGCGATTTTAAAAGCAATCGATCCGAAAAAGTCTGAACTCATTCAAATGCAAGCAAAGTACTATGACACTCCAGATCGCCTACTCTCTCAGCATGGCATAGCCATTCGACAACGTCTTGAAAATACCAAATGGGTTCAAACCTTAAAAGCGACGAAAAGTAAAAGTCATTTACACCGTTTCGAACATAATCATAATTTAGGTAATCTTGAAGCTGCACCGAATTTAGATCTATCTATTTATTCAGATGATTCCGAAGCTTATAAGGTCTTAAATGACGCATTAAAAGGTGATTTTGACCAATTAGTCTTGCAGTTTGAAACAGACATTCAACGTACAGTCCGAGTAATTAGCTTTGAGAATGCTGAAATTGAAGTGTGTCTAGATATTGGCGTTGTACGATCAGGTGATCGAGAACATGAGATTCATGAAGTAGAGTTTGAACTCAAACAAGGAAAAGTTGAAACATTACTAGCGTTTAGTTTTGAGTGGGTCAAAAAATATCAACTTTGGCTAGATGTTCGAAGTAAAGCTGAGTTTGGAAATTTATTGGTTTCAAATTTAGTTGTAAGCCCAGCGCGAACTGAAAAAGAATGGATCGTTGCAAAAAAAGAAAGCGCAGAAAAAACGATTCGAATGATGATCGGTCATCATATGCAACATTTGCTGCCGAATATTGCTGCGATTTCTGCGGAAGTGGCTGAACAGGAACACATCGAACAAGCACATATTGCTTTGAACTATTTGTTTTTAAGTCTATCTATTTTTAAAGACTGGACATCAAAGAGCACAGATAAATGGGCACATCAGTTATATGCATTTAAAAGTCATTTTGAAAACCTAAAACATTATGAGCATATGCAACACACCTTAGGTGCTATTCTGCAAAACCCTAAAACTGCTGAAATGCTCAGCAAAGATGTGCTCTACGCCCGAGAAAAATTAAACAACTTAGTCAAATCTACCCAAAACGTTCAACACTATCTTGAACTTTTGAGTTTTAGTTTAGGCAATTCTAAGAAGGTGCAAACCCAAGACCTCAAAACCTATGCTCAAAATACGCTTCAACAACAGTATAAAGTTTTACAGGAATGTCTAAATGAAGCTGATCCCTCTAACTTTGAAAGTCTTGACCAATTGGCAATACATTTAAGTGAATTAAGATTCAGTTTCCCAGTCTTAACACAAATTTTTGATGTGAAAAATTTACAAAAATACGGCAAGGCGCTTAATGATGCACATTATGCAGCTGAACAATATCAAGTATTATCTTCCTCATCATCCTACTTACAGCAAACAGAATTAGAAGCCAGTGACTGGTTCGCCTTAGGTTGGTTGACGGCAAAGCAAGAAATTTACGCTGAAAAACTTTTGGAAGCGACTGAACAATTCCTAGTCAGTCGAAAATTTATCAAGTCATAAAATTCAAGTCAGAACTTTTCGTCAATGAGAAGTTCTGACTTAAAAACAATCCCAAGTTTGCATCGCCATGTGTACAACACTTTCCAATTGTTCAAAAGTTGCTCCATCACGTGCTTGCAAGCTTAGCCCTTGTAAAATCGTCATATAATAATCTGTCATTGCCTGAATATTAGTTTGTGCACTAATTTCACCTGAGGCTTGGGCAGCTAATAATTTTTCTAGTAAATTCGATTTAGATAGCTGTCTTTTTTCCGAAATTGATTGTTGTATTTGTTGATTTTGAATCGAACAGTTCATTGTCGACACGACCAACATACATCCTTTTGGTTTGTCTTCTTGCACCAGTCGTTTTAGATTTTCAATCAAATAGAGTTCCATTGCTAATTTTATGGAGTATGCCTGTTTAAAAATCATTTCCATCGAGCATGATTCATGCTTGAGATAATAGTCAATGCAACGATTAAAGAGCTCAGATTTATCACCATACGTACTATAAAGACTAGGTGCAGTGATTCCCATGGCGAATGTTAAGTCACTCATTGACGTGGCTTCATAACCGTATTTCCAAAATAGTGTCATGGCTTTTTCAAGTGCGTGTTCTTCATTAAAACACTTAGGACGTCCACGCCCCTTAGATAGTGATTTGGCACTATCCATTTGATTTATTGGCTTTGAACTTTCCTGCATATTCAACCCAATTAATTTTATAATGATCATTAATAAATTAATTGACCCAGATCTTAAATTCAAATATTTTATTTTTATAACAATCATTATGAAATTATTTTCAAGGAGCGTTGGTCAATGAAATCTGAATCTCATCTGACTGAAACCGCTGTTCATTCTCCATCTCCTACAGAAAATCAAGGAAATTGGTTTGCTGTTATTACACTTTCCATCACCGCTTTTATATTAGTGACCAGTGAGTTTCTCCCTATTGGTGTGCTCAATGCAATCGCACTAGATCTCAACATTTCAGTCGGTACTGCTGGCCTGTTCATTACCCTTCCAGGCGTGATGGGTGCTTTCGCAGCACCGCTTATCTCAGTCTGGGTGAAGCAACTTGATCGACGCTATTTATTAATCGCACTCACAGCGGTCATGGTCATTGCAAATTTCATTACGAGCTATTCAGAAAGTTTCACTTTGATTCTATTGAGTCGCTTTTTCTTGGGTATCGCGATAGGCGGATTCTGGGCAACTGCAATCGCCTTAAGTGGTCGTGTTGCACCTCCTCACCTACCCATCGCCAAAGCAACAGCTATCGTCATGGCTGGCGTGACTCTGGCAACTGTGCTGGGTGTTCCGGTTGGAACATGGCTAAGTGAAATTTACGGTTGGCGTAATGCTTTTATGATCACCTCAGTGATTGGTGCCATTATTCTGTTATTTGAAATTAAATTCCTACCGAAATTACCGCCGACTTCAGCTATTCAATATAGTGATCTCCCCGCATTGTTTCGAGATCCAAAAGCTCGTAAAGGGTTAATCATTGTTTTATTTATCGGATTAGCGCATTTTTCAACGTACAGTTACCTGGCGCCATTCTATAAAAATGAAGCAGGATTTGATGGTTCAACCATCAGTTCATTACTTCTTATTTATGGAGCAGCAGGCTTCTTAGGCAATGCATTCTCTGGTTATAGCAGCAATATCAATGTCCGCTATACGCTTTTTGCTGTTGCATTGTGTTTAGCAATCGTATTCCTGACATTCCCTGTTTATGCCAAATTCTTACCTGGTGCATATATTCTTACAGCATTATGGGGTTTTGCTTTTGGTGCCTTTCCTACGACAGCCAATATTTGGATGTTTTTACATGCGCCACATGCGGTTGAAAAAGGGATGCCTCTTTTTGTCAGTATGTTCCAAATCATGATTGCAGCAGGCGCATTATTTGGTGGTTTTATGGTAGATCACTTCAATACCAGCACCTTAATTTACAGTGTATTGATTTTTATCTCTTTAGCTGTAATTGCAGTATTCACACATAGTCGAGGATTGAATAATCCTAAAGCTCAGCAATGTACATCAATTAATTGAGTTGAGTTGAGTTGAGTTGAGTGTAATTTTTTACGCTCAACTCTTAAATAATTCTATGAAATATAAACTCATTTGGTTGAGTGAAATCAATTTAAGAAATTAACGCGCTAAATTCTCAACCATCATTCAAATCGATCAATGCACCAATTCGGTGACATTTGCACAAAAATGATGAATTTTTTCATGAAAAATCCGTTAATCACTCCTCCATATTATTAATTATACCTAAATTATATATTTATCATTATTTATTAGTTGGCATACAAAATGCATTCATTATGATGAGTCTATCGTTTAACGCTAGTTATTCGATTTACTTGAAAATAAAATCAAACATGAATGGTGAATACAATGAATAATTCAAATCCAACAACTTTAAAAGAACTTACATTAGATGAAATTGAAGCAGTATCTGGTGCAGGTTTAGTGACTAATTTGCTTGGTACTGTCGGCTCTCTTGTAGGATTAAAAGATCCTTTAGTGAAAATTGGCACTGGCGTAAATGAAACACTTAATGGAACAATTGATTCACTAGGATTAGGTGTATTAAAAGGTGTTGTAGACACGTTGATTTAATTTTAAAAATCTTATGAACAATAGACTTTTTAATCTTTCAAATCACTCATCAAAAGGCTCATGAATGAGCCTTTTGATTGATATCCTACAAGATTTTGAACCAGAATGCTCTATACATGGATTGTTCAGCAATACAATAATTTTCCTCTATTTATGGCATCTAAGTTCTGGGTTAATGTGAATTCTTCCGATGAGAAGCTTACTCAACCATAAGATTGGTAAATTCTGCTGCTAAACTTATATACATTCATCCCTAAAAATACACATCAAAAGCTGAACTTTTCTCACTTTGATTAAGTCATTATTTTAAAAAGTAGCAATTTCATACTCGATAATTTTCATTATATTGATAAATTAAATATTTAATTTTTAAAGGTGCGAACTTGAAGACAATTGGTTTATTAGGTGGAATGAGTTGGGAGTCGACTGATTTGTACTATCAACAAATCAATAAGATGGTTCAAACGAAACTTGGCAAGTTACACTCTGCTAAGGTTATTCTTATTAGCGTTGATTTCGCTGAAATTGAGGAGTTACAACGCAAAGGATTATGGGAAGATGCAGGAATCTATTTAAGAGATCAAGCCATACAATTAGAAAAAGCAGGTGCAGATGGCATAGTACTTTGTACAAATACAATGCACAAAGTAGCAACTTATATTGAGGAATCAACCAACGTACCATTTATTCATATAGCAGATGCGACAGCCATGGAAATCATGAGCCAGAAAATTACAAAAATTGGGCTGCTTGGTACTGCATTTACGATGGAACAAGATTTTTATAAAAGCAGATTGGAGGAAAAAGGACTTAAAGTAATAACACCTAATAAAGCGAGTAGAAAAATTGTTCATGATATTATTTACAACGAATTATGTTTAGGCATAATTAGCGAAGCTTCGCAAAAGAAATATATTCATATTGTCGAAGAATTAATATCTTCTGGCGCTGAAGGAATCATTTTAGGATGCACTGAGATTTGTATGCTTATAGGAGATCTAAAATTCTCAGTCCCTCTATTTGATACAACTTCTATTCATGCGCAAGCAGCTGTAGATTTTGTATTATCATAAATATTTCATAGCATAAAAATCATTCAGCTCATGCTAAAAAATATTTAACTGACATCAAAATCTATCATCAAGTACATGAATCGTTGCTCAAGACTAAATTTAATCAAATAAATACATATTTTAAAAAACACTTTTTTTGATTGATATTCATGCCACAACAATCATCATTTAATCCTCATCGATAGAATTTAGAATGATGTTGAAATCAATAATTTCATCTGCGATTTCTGTCGCCATACGTTCATGAGAAATCATAATGACCGTTTCAACTCGCTCTTGAATAATTTTTAAAATTTTCGAACTTGTTTTCTCATCTAAGGCTGCTGTAGGTTCATCTAAGATCAGAAGCTCTGGTTTTTTTAATAATGCACGAATGATGTTTAATCGTTGTTTTTCACCACCAGAGAAGTTTTTATAAATTTCTTGTATATCATCGTCTAACTCAATTTGATTTTTTTCCAGCAAATGGAGTAAATCGAACTCTTTTAGCCAATGTTTAAGCTCCTCATCAGAATATTTGATCTCAGTATTTTGAATCAAATTTTGTCTTAATGAGGTTGAATAAACGATCGGAGTTTGGCTGACCACAGCAATCTGATCAAATATCTTTTCTGAAAATACTGAAGTGATCTCTAAATTTCTAAAGAATAGTCGTCCAGATTTGATCTTTTCTATTCCCACCAAATAATTGAGGAAACTTGATTTTCCAATACCTGTTCGACCTTGAATTAAATATATTTTTCCACACACGATGTCTAAATTAAAATTTTCAATCGTCTGCTGACCTAGATCAAATGTCACATTTTGAAACGAATACGCCACCGCACTTTCTTTCTGTTCCTCAGCTGTTAGATCATTCGTACTGAATGACTCATGTTCCAATTCAAAATATTCTAGGTACTGATCAATAGCCACAATATGACCTTTCAAATGAATGATATTTTGAGACATCATCATTAAAGGAATGGTTAAACCTATAATATAGGTACTGACTAAAACAAAATCACCTGAACTAAAACTTTGATATTCAAACATATAGACTGATAAAACCATGAATACCAAAAGAAAAAATGACACAAATAACAGTTGATATATCATGAGATACTGAAGTTTTTTATAGGTATCCTGAGTCTTTATTTTATAGTCATCGATTCTGCGGCTAAACTCTTCAAATTCGTAATATTTCGAATGACTGAGTTTGATATCATAACTTTGTTGGAGTTTTTCAATCACAAATTGATTCAGTTGATTTCGAGCACCATACATAATCGTAAAGATATCTTGTGTCTTAAAGGTAATGATGAGCGATAAAGCAACTGTACAAGCTGAGAATACGAAAAAATACACACCAAATTCTAGATTGATCGTATTTCCGAGCACATACACCATACCTAAGATTTTAAATACCGTGGGAACAATAACAAAAAATATAGTAAAAATAATTGTACCAAGTGCTTCGCTGCCACGAATTAAATTTGCATTAAATACACCGATATCTTGTTGACGTTGATCTTTTAATTTCAAATCTAGAAAATTAAATACACCAGCTTTAAGCATGGATGCATCAACATTTCTGATCATCATAGACATGGCAAAATTATTTACATTCTTCATCCCCTCATTGAAAAACCAAGCGAGTGCATAAGCAACGGCGAATAAATAGAGTAGATGAATTTGAAAAAAGTCTCGAATCGAATAGTAATGATCAGGCTCACTAGTCTGGTCAATCAGCAGCTTAAACAAATACGGTAAACCAACACTCGTACCAATAATTAAAATTTGAAGTATGGCTAAAACGAAGAATACACTTAATCCATTTTCATCATGTTGACGGAATAACATCCACGCCTTTTTAAATTGTTTAATCTTTTCAGTCATCATTCTTTAAATTAGTTATTTTTTGTGATGACTATTTTAAACACTACTTATCAATAGGTTTTGATATTGATCGTAGAAGCTTTGTACTTATAAAGTAGCTAATCATTGATTCTAATGTCTAAAAACTAAGTTCAATCAGCTCAACTAACGATATTTACCATAAATACGCCACGTGTTGTTATCCGCCAATGGATCGCTATATGAGTCATTTCTTTGCTTACGTGGTTTATCGCGAGCATCAACCAACTCGAAATGAGGCTCAACACTTAAGACAATCCCATTTACATAAAAACGTGTTCTCGTATATTCACTTTGCCCATGCTGAAATACATAAGTTCTTAAATCTATAAATTCGCGATGCGCAACTAATGCAGCAGTGTCATCATGATCCAACCAACGACTCATTGCCAAAACTTGTTCAGGTTCAAACTGTCCACACTTCTCTAATACACTGGCAATACCACGAAAAGTCTTTGATTCCTTTGCACGTGTTTTGTTAATGCGAATTCGATCTACATGAAAATAAAACAGCGGTAAATTTAGATGACTCGGTAAATGAACGGCATCTAAAACCTCGTCTTCCATAAAAGGTTGAAATAAATCTTGTGCCCTTTCGATTAGACCTGTCCACTGCTGGTAATATGCAGCAACTTGCTCTTTGCTTCCATAATAAATGGGTAGACCTTCGACATTCGCAAGATCGGCAGGTGGCCAAATATTCTGTCTCAGTAACGCAATATCACTTTTTAAATTTTGAACTGCGATAGCATCTTGCATAGAAAGGCTCATAAAAATTACTTAGGCTATTTTTAGATTAAGTGAAAGGTTTAGTTTATGCAAGCCTTTGCCTATAATAGTGCTTGAATTAAGTTATTTATTAGGAACAATTCATGGTTCAAAAGATTCAAGCGACTGATGTCACTGAAGAAGAAGCATTGAATGCGATTTTCTTCGAACGTGCTGATGAATTTATTAAGCAAGCCAATGAATTTTGCCGTGTTGAAAAAGGTTCTACTGTTAAACCAGCCGATGCTCGTGGTCAAGTCAGTGCTGCGATGCTATTTGGTACTGCTCGTTTTAACACATGGGTTGCTGCCAATAACTTTAAAGATGGCAATGAAATGCGTGATGCTAAAGAACAAGTGATGTCTTATATCATGCAACAGTTTCATATGATGCTTGAAGATAATTATGACGAATACTGCGAACAGTTTGAGAACTACCTTCGCTTCCGTCGTAATGAAGAGTTTCATGCAAATAAACATGACCACGATCATTAAATAGATTTGCATTGTGTGCATTGAGCCTCCTTTAGGGGGCTTTTTTAATGATTAAACTCTAATATTCAAACGAAAATGCAATTCAAAAAATGATCAATTTCTCGTATGTTATTCTTATTGATGACTCAACTAAGGATAGCGATGAATCAACTCAACTTTCCCATCGTCGATGCACATATCCATCAATGGGATCCTTATCACACACCGCATGCTGCCGCTTTAGCTGTTAAGCTTTTTGGAAAACATCCAAAAATCTTGGATAAAGTCGTTCGTCTCGTAAAACCTAAAGATTTAATAGAGACAGTAGGACTTACAGATTACATCACAGCACCCTATTTACCAGCGGATTACCACAAAGACATTGGACATTATACTGTGAGCCGTGTTGTACATGTCGAAGCCAGCTGGCATCATCAAAAAGGGACTGGCGTTGTAGAAGAAACGCAATTTATTCAGCAGCTTCCTTTTTCTCAAGAAAACATCAAATTGGCTGGAATCGTTGCAACAGCTGATCCTCGTGAAAGCAATTTCAAAAAAATTCTTAAAATGCATAAAAAGGCATCTCCGCATTTTCGTGGTATTCGAAGAATGGCTGCACATCATGAAGATCCCGGAATTCATGCTTGGAACGATGATCCCCATCTCTACACTGATCGAAAATTTTTAAAAGGTTTTGAAGCCTTAGCCCAGTACAATTTAAGCTTCGATGCTTGGGTTTATTCTAGCCAGCTTAAAGATGTTATTGCTTTGGCAAAACGTTTTCCTGAGACTTCGATTGTCTTAGATCATTTGGGCACACCAGCAGGTTTATTCGGCCCAGTAGGTAAACACACAGGAATTACCCAAACTGCGCGAGACAATATCTATTTCCACTGGAAAGAAGATCTTGCAGAATTAGCTCAATGTCCGAATGTATATACAAAAATGTCTGGACTCTTCATGCCAGTTTTGGGTCATCAATTTCATACACGACGAACCTTAGCATCTAAACAACAAATCATTGAATTGGTCTCTCCTATGATTAATCATGCTTTACAATGTTTTGGACCTTATCGTGTCATGTTTGCATCCAACTTTCCGATGGACAAAGTGAGCACATCACTTACAAATATCATTGATGCCTTTAGCGACATTGTCGCTGCCTATAATTCAGATGTTGTTGAACAGATATTTTGTAAAAATGCGCAGCAATATTATAAGCTTTGAAAAAAAGGCTCATTCACGATCGAATGAGCCTTTTTGAATCGTACATTGTGGTTCTAACTTTTAGGCTTAGAAATCATTTCAGGTTGTGGTTTACCGTACTGATCTGCCATAACTTCAACCAAAAACTCAGGCTTAATATATTTTTTGATCACTGCATCTATATCTTTCTTCGTCAGTTTTGCAAATGCCTGATCTCGCTCTAGTCTTGAAAGCTGTGTTTTATTTTGTTCAAGCTGGCTGTTCAATCCACGATGAATACGGCGCTCATCCTCTAAATTCGTGACACGCTGTTTCATAATATTGGCTTTAGCCGCTTCAAGCTCTTGCTCCGTCACACCATTCTTTAATAAGTCAGTGAATACTTTATGCACACCTTGAGAAACTTGAGCTGATTTTCCAGCTGCATAATTAGCACTTACACCTATAGCACCAGCATTGATAAAATTATCCAAACTCAAACTACTTCCAAAGCTGTAAACCAACGCATTTTTTTCACGTAACTCCATGGCAAGGCGTGATGATAATTGTGACTCGCCTAGAATATGGCTCAACACATATAATGCTTCTGCATCAGGATGATTACTACCCACTGGAATGGCAATAACCGCTTGATAATTACCAAATTGACGCTGTTCGGCCAGCGCATGAACTTTTTGAGCAGGATAATCTATATGACTGCCCTGTAAACGTTGGTATGGTTCTTTTGTCTTAGACTGACCTAAAGATGAATTCAAATATTTCAGAATGGCTTTGTCATCAAAATCACCAGTCACCGATATTTGACCATTTTGAGTTGTAAAATACTTTTGGTACAAAGCTTTAATTTGATCATTGGTGATGGTTTCAATTTGCTGCTTTGCTAGCTCAGGTTCAAAATGATATCGCAAATCACCTGGTTCATATCGCTCTACGATTCTAGCGATAGTCAGTCCTGCAACAGTTTCAGGCTCTGTATATGGTCGATTTAATGACGATAATGTTTGTGATTTGATGAGGTCAAACTGACTCTGCTCAAATTTCGGATTATTCATAACGTCGACAATAAACTTGAAGAATTCTGGAAATTTTTCTTTCTTCGCAGATACGTTAATCACAATACCATTATCAACAGCAGACGCAGATGCTCGACCACCCGCCTCGATTGATTTGTCTGCAATATCTTGCAGGCTATACTGCTCAGATGCTCTCAATAGCAAATAAGACATAAAGCCTAGTGCTTCACCTTGATGCTTGAGTGATTGTGCTGTCCCGAAATTTAAAGATATCGATGCGTAAGTTTTGTCATCGCGTGTTGACGTTGGGAATAGTGCATACTGCATCCCATTTTTCAAAGTACCACGCTTGATTTTTTTCTCTAAATTTTCAACATACTGTTTGGAATTTTTTAGGTGCTCAGCCACTTCAGCTTTATACACAGCTGGGTCTTTTAAAGGCTCTTCTTGAGTTGTAACTTGATCTAAAGTTTTTGATTCTTGCTCATGAGCGTCTAGCTCGAGTGCCTTTTTTTGATCCTCAGGCGTAGGTTGTATGTCTCCCGAAATACGATGCTCAGCAACCAAGAATTGATTTATTGCCTGATTAACTTGATCGACATTTAAACTTTGTATCTCTGCTTGATCTTTAAAATATTTTGCCCAATCCCCATTGGATGAAACCACATAATCACTAATGAAACCGCCCACAGAAGAAGCATTGGTCATCATGCTCTCTTGACCATTTTTAATCATGTTTTTGACACGATTTAATTCTGTTTCATTAAATTGATGCTTTTTCTCAATTCCTTTTTCTAGAGACTTGGCAACTTTTTTCTCATCATGATTAGGAGCATACACTGCCCCCATAAAAACAAGATTAAAATCAGGTGTTAACCATGTCGTCGATTGAACCTGTGTAGCCGTACCTGTTTCTACAATATCTTTGTACAAATGACCACTAGGTTGCATTGTAAATAAATAAGGTGCTAAAGCGAGTGCAGTCTGTGTTTTTTGCTGGGCGCCATTGAGATAAATATTGTATTTACCTAAATCACTTCCCTTTTGCACGATAAATTGACGATCTTTGATCTTGGTCGAATCAAGCACTGGAACTTGGGTTGACTCAGGAATTTGACGCGCAGGAATTTGATTAAAATTTTTATCCACTGCTTTCAGGATATCCGCTTTATTAAATTTACCTGCAATCACTAGAACTGCATTATTCGGTGCATACCATTGTCGGTAAAATTGATTCAGTTCCTTCATGTTGATTGACTGAAGCTCAGTTAAATCACCAATCGGTAGACGACCTAGATACTGATTTCCGTAAGCAGATTTCCAAATTTGATCCATCAATACTGAAAAAGGTTGATCCATTCGAACCTCACGCTCTCGTTTTACGATTGCGATTTCTGACGGAACAAATTTTTCCTGAAGTACGAGCTTATCCATTCGCTCTGCCTCAAGATACAGCATTTCATCAATGGCTTTTTTTTCTGGACGGATGACACTCATATACTGGGTAGAGTAGTAGTCAGTCATCGCATTACTCATGAGCGTATGCTGATCTAGACGACGTTGAAACTCATCTCCTTTTACATTTTCTGTGCCTTTAAACGCGAGATGCTCAAGTAAATGTGCTAAACCACCTTTACCTTGTGGGTCATTCAAAGCTCCCGTTAAATACACCATATTCATAAAAATTTTATTTTCTTTAGGTATTGGTGCCAAAATTACCCGTAAACCATTTTCTAGTTTGTATTCTTCAATATTTTGTTCAGTCTTAACCAAAACAGGTTGCGCTAAACCGCTAGAACTGATCGCAACGATCATTAAAGTAAGTGAAAGTTTTTTAAAACGAGTTAGCATTGTTCTTCCAATTATTGATATAAAAAAAATTGATCACACGCCTGACAAGGGTATGATCAATAGGGTTTATGCTTTAAAGGTAAATTTCAGCTTTCATATAAAGTTTGGCATAGCCAGAAATTTCAATTCTTTGATTCTCTTTAAGTTGGCAATACAACACGCCACCTCGTTCTGAGCTTTGAAAAGCAATAAGTTCTGTTTTATTCAATTTCTCAGCCCACAAGGGTGCTAATCCTGTATGCATAGAACCTGTTACAGGATCTTCATTGATGCCTTTATGTGGTGCAAAATAACGTGCCACATAATCATATTGTTCTGATGCTGCAGTTATAGCAATATCAGGATGATCGGATGCTGTAATACAAGTACTAACCTCATATGCTTCAGCAATTGCATTAATATTGGCAAAATTAGGTTTGGCATCAAGCACATCTTGTTCACTTTCCAAGACTAAAATATAAGCTTGTTGATTTAGATAAATTTCCTTGATTGGACGATCAACCACTTCTTTTAATAACTCAGGAAACTCTTCAGTTAAATGAGGGATTCGAACAGGGAAATTCATTGTAATTTTTCCATCATCTTGTCGAGTGATGGTAAAAATTCCTAAATCTTTGACATGAAATTTAATTTTTTTCGCTTGAGTATACTCATTAAAAAGTACATAACTGCTCGCTAAAGTGGCATGACCACAAAAATCGACTTCAACTTTAGGTGTAAACCAACGGATTTCATAATTTTCATCATCAATAATTTTAACAAAAGCCGTTTCAGCCAAATTATTTTCAAATGCAATATTTTGCATGAGTGATGTATCAAGCCATTCTTCACTGACCACTACAGCTGCAGGATTCCCCTTAAACAACGCTGTAGTAAAGGCATCAACTTGATACATTTTCATAAATACACCCTAATATTTCCAAACTTCTAATTGAGAATAATAATCTTTTATCATTTCAAATCATAGATTAATTTCAATCTTGACTATAAATTATTGCTTTACAAAGATTCGTTCATAAACTGTATATTTCTAATGATTTTCCATAAAAAAACCCTCACATGAGGGTCTTTTGCTATTTACGCTTTTTGAGCGCTTTCTTTAAATCTTTTAACTTAGATTCATGCTTAGAAATCTTCTTAAGTCTCGATTTAATTTGATCTTTTAAATCTTTAATTTTTAACTTGGACTTATTCGCCATATCTTATCTTCCTCGTGTCATTCACTTTAAATTGTTAATGATTGAATTTACTGACAAGAATGGGCATTCATCCCTAAATTCCCATTCAATTCATGATTAATGGATTAACGATTTTGTTGATCTAAATCAGATTGCTGTTGTGATTGTTGACGGGACTGTTGCTGATTCTGCTGCTGTTGATCTTGTTGCTGTTGCTGCTGATTCGGTTGTTGTTGATGTGGCTGTTGACCTTGTTGCTGTTGCTGCTGATTGGGCTGCTGTTGATGTGGCTGTTGACCTTGTTGACGTTGCTGGTGATTTTGTTGCTGTTGCTCATTTTGATCTTGATTGTATTGATTACTCATTTCATATCTCCATGATTATCAGATTTTGATACTGATCTTGAATTCTTTTTCACTTGAATGAATTAGACCAGTACAAATAACCATAACCCTTTTGCATGAAACTGCGAGCATAGAGCTGTATCAAAATACTGCATCGTAACTTTCATTCTGTAAGCTATATAAATTTCAGAGGATTAAAATTGATACGTGTTACGAGGCTTACAAGGCTCTCTCATTTGTTTACTTGTATTAACGAGACTTATTCCTTTAGTTTTAAATATGGATATGGATTTGTAGCACCACTCGTTAAATAAATCCCATAATGTAAATGTGGAGGTGTATTGATCGCATTGCCAGTATTTCCCACATATCCTAATACTTCACCGACTTCAACCCAGTCACCTTCTTGGATGTGTGCTGCATATTCATCTAAATGTGCATAGTAATGGCGACTTAACTGAGGTCCTACCACCCAGACGACTTTACCTCCCAAACTGTTTGTGCCGATACGACTTACAATACCTTGTGTTGCACTCAATACAGGCGTACCTCGTTTGGCAAAAATATCAATTCCTTGATGTGTACGACCATTTGAACGTGCCGCCCCCCAAGTATCTGCTAATTGAGTTTCTTTTACGCCTTCAACAGGTATCGCTAATGGCACTGTCAACGCTTGCTGTTGAAGTTTCCAGTACAAATATGGATATTGTATTCCTGCTGTTTCGCCCGAAGTTGGGGGCTGACAAGCAGTAAGCATCCAACTGATTGCAATGAGTGATCCAATAATCCTTTTTTTCATATACAACCCAACATCTTAAATTGAGTTAAATTTTAGCGTCTGATCGACGTTTGCATTGTATTGATTAAATTAAAAGCACTTGTCATAAACCAATAAAAGCCTGCTTATACCGATTAAATCGTCAGAATTACATATTTTTTTTGATCAATACGATACTTTCTTTTTTGAATCACGCATAATAGTCACCAATTCCCCTATTTATTTTGTTTGACTTCATTGATCGAATCCTCAGATCAATTCAGGATGTTCATAAATTCTTGATAAGTCAGACCTTTCACTATTTGCACATTATTGAAGTTTTTATATGAAAATCGTCATTCTCAATAAACCTTATGGCGTTCTCTCCCAGTTTCGTAAAGACGAAGCACATATGACAATGTCTGATTTCGTTGACGATCCGACTTTACGTCTTGCTGGACGTTTAGACATGGACTCTGAAGGTCTAGTGTTTTTAACCGACCATGGTGGTTTAAATCAGTACATTACCAACCCTGCCAATAAGAAATTTAAAACTTATTTGGTTCAAGTTGATGGTGATGTGACTGAAGAGGCTTTAGAACAGCTTCGTAAAGGTGTAGAGCTTAAAGACGGTATAACTCTACCTGCAAAAGCTGTAAAAGTTGGACAGCCTGAGTGGTTATGGGATCGTGATCCTCCTGTTCGTTTCCGTGCTTCTGTACCTACTTCTTGGGTTGAAATTTCGATTTGCGAAGGTCGTAACCGCCAAGTTCGACGTATGACTGCAGCAGTGGGTTTCCCAACTTTACGTCTTATTCGCACTAAAATTGGATCAATCGACTTAGTACAGATGGGTCTTGAATCTGGCGAAACTAGAGAAATTGAACCATTACTTTATCCTGACTTTCAAAATGTTCCTGCAGAAGAGCCATACCGCTCACGCTCTTATGTGAAGAAACCAGGCGGTACAGGTGGCAAGCCGATTAATAAGAAAGTCAATAAAGATGGTACTAAGAAAAAATCGGGTACTAAACGTATTTGGCAAATGGAAGAACATGAGAAACCACGTCGTAAGACCAATGGTACTACTCGCCCAAATACAAAAGCTCCACGTGGACGCGCACGCTAAGCTCAAGCTATTGTAAAAAAAAGTAAAAAGGATGCGATTGCATCCTTTTTTTATACATAAATTAACTTAAATAATCTCTCATTTTAAGTACACTTTTCGATTATTTGCTTACTGTGAGTTGATACTTATGAAAAAATTTTCACTTGCTCTTTCAGGTTTTGCATTTTCAACATTCACATTGGCAAATCCTTTAAGTGTTCATGTGCTTAATCAAGAAACTGGTCTTCCGTCTTCTAATATTGCAGTTACCCTTGAAGCGCAGCAGGGTGAAAAATGGGTAAAGCTCAACGAAGCTAAAACGGATGAAAATGGTCGTATCAAGACTCTATATCCAGCCGAAACAGATCTTCAAAAAGGTGTTTACAGAGTAACTTTTAAAACTGGCGACTGGTTTAAAGCAAACAACAAGCGTACTTTCTTCCCTGAAGTGCCAGTGGTTTTTGTGATTGATGGTAGTTTAGATCATTACCATATTCCGTTGTTATTAAGTTCTTATGGTTATTCAACCTATCGAGGGAACTAATGTTTTTTTGTTAATCATTTATGACACAAATTTAGCTCACATTATGTGAGCTTTTTTATTTCTCTATTAATCTTAAAAGTTTAATTATCCTATTCAAAAGAATAAGGATTTCTTATGAACATAAAAAAAGCTTTCCTAAAGGCTATTACGCTGCTTTTATTTTTATCAATTCTTTACTACTTCTTTTATGCATTGAATGAAAACAAGTTATCGCACTATTGTGATAACTATATTTGTCTTGAAATCTTATCTTTAGCTGAATTTCTTGGGATAATCACAGCTTGGATCAGCCTATATTTCGTACTGAAGTCCCTAGAATCATGGAAAGATGCCTATAAATTCCATACAACAATTGAAACTTTATCCAAGTTTGAAGAACTCAAGATTATTTCAAATCAATATCACACCATCTTATACCAATTAAAAAACTCACTCATCCGCGCTAAAGGTTATGAATTACACAGCTCATTTGATTTAGAAGAGCAAAAATACGAAGATAAATTCAATAATCTGTATTACTACGACAAATTAATAAATCTTCAACAGTGGCTTAATCAAGAAAAAAATGTGAACAAGCATAAAGATTTTAAAGAAGTTTTAAGAACTTTTGAAACTGCTATAGATTCTGCTCATAGACTTGTTTCAGAAGCTCATTTAAGTGAGGTAAATTATGGTCAAAATTACGCTACAGAAACCGACATAAACAGAAGAAAAGAATCTATAAAAAAGGTTCAAATTGCTTTTGAAAAATACTCAAAAGACAAAACAATATTTGAAAAGCGTTTGGAAGTTCTAAGACGAAAACTGTAGTTATGAAAAACCCATAGCTAAGCATGGGTTTTTCATGAACTTTATAGTCTAAGTAAATTAAGCTTTAAGCCATTTCTCAACTTTAGATTGATCGGAAACCTTAAGATCTACTTCAGTGAGTTCACTACCACCCGATTGAACTTCAAATTGCATTAATTCATCACGACGGAAAGCATGCACATTAAAAGTACCTTCCAATTTTGCATACTTGTCGAGTTGTTTAGTGGTCGCCTTTAAACCATCAACTGCGATGATAATATCATGAGCAGAAAGCCCAGCTTTAACACCAGCGCCATCACGACGAGCAGACTGAATTAATACGCCTTCAGGTTTATCTAGAAGTTTTAAACCAAATGGTAAAGATTTATCATGCTTTAAAACATAGTCTAAGCCAAATTCAGGGAACAATTGATCAAGCGGTAACTCATCCGTGGTATTAATCAAATGATTAATTTGTTCAGACCAATCATCACCTGTTAATTCTTGGCATAATTCATAGATGGTACGTTCATGAACCTGTATACCCTTTTGCGCATTTTCATACAGCTTACGCATCAATGCATCAAGACTTGAACCTCTTAAACGTAAACCTAAATCTAAACACAGTGCTACTAAGCAACCCTTGTTATAGTAACTTGTGCCAGCATTGTTAGAGTTTTCATCTTGACGATAGAATTTGACCCATGCATCAAAACTTGACTCTGCAACAGTTTGAACAAAACGACCTGGATTTTGCAAATAACGATCGATCTGCGCCTTTAACAACTTCAAGTAAGATTCCTGAGAAATCACACCACTACGCAGTAGAATCAAATCATCATAGTAGGACGTAAAGCCTTCAAAAATCCACAGCAAAGAGGTATAGCCCTCTTTGTCTAAATCATAATTCACAAAATTTTCAGGGCGAATAAATTTCACCAACCATGAATGAAAATATTCATGGCTACACAACCCTAAGAAACGCTGATAATCAGCGGAAGGTTCAACAGGCTCATTGGACTTAGGTAGATCATCACGTGGAGAAATCAAACTGGTTGAGTTCGGATGCTCTAAACCACCATAACTATTACCCGTCGCGATGGTCATAAAGGTGTAGTTTTCGAAAGGTGCCGAACCAAACATCGATATTTCTGTCGCACAGATTTTCTCAATGTCTTGTTTCATACGTTCGATATTCATCGCATGTTTGCCAGAGATCACAAACTCATGCGGAATACCATTTGCTTCAAAAGCAAAACGAGTTTGATCTGCAAGCTCAAATGGTGCATCAATCAATTCAGCGTAGTTTTTTGCCTTAAGCGTATAGCGACCACGCACTAAACTTTTAGATGCCAATCCTGTAGCGAGTTGGAAATGTTTCAATTCATCTGGCAAAAATAACTCAACTTCTACCGCTTTATCTTCTTGTCCTTCTAAACCTAAACATGCACAAGCAGGATTCACATATAAGCGTGTTTCATCAACATAAGCACCACGTACTGAGAGGTCGTATGCATAGACGTCGTACTCAACCGTAATCAGCTCAAAATCAGTATTAAATAACTGCCACTTATTTTTTTCATTTTTACGAATCTTGAGTATTCGACCATCTTCATCATAGGCACGAACAGACTCAATATGTTTTGAAAACTCTCGAATGAGATAACTTCCTGGAATCCAAGTTGGCAAGCTCAATACTTGAGTTGGCTGAGCAACGAAACGAACAGTAACGTGAATGAGATGCTGACGAAAGTCGTCAAATTCGATCTGATAATGCAACATAATGTCTTAATTGAGAAACTATAGAACCAACTTGTATTTAGATTAGCATTTTTTTACTTGGAGTTGCGCGATTCGTATTAATTGTCTACAAATCTGACTAGAGTTTCAGAAAAAAAAGGCATAGCATGCGGTGTGCTTGATGATCTATGCCATTGGATTGGCTTATATAGGTAAACCCGTTGAAACTCTACTCTGCTCTACTCATAATTTTTAGTTTTTTTATAGTAAATATCACACATGCTTCCTTGTTCGAAGTTGCACCAGAAAGTTTAGAAGCTGAAGCATGGACTGTCTTAGATCCACAATCAGGTCAAGTCATTACTGAACACAATAGCCATGTCCAACGTGCACCAGCTTCGTTAACCAAAATGATGGTGGCATACATCGCTCTGAAAGACATTCAAGCAGGTAAAATTAACAAAAATGAAGTTATTACTGCCTCACCAGTCGTCAATGTAGTTCAATGGGATGAGTCTCAGATGTATCTGAAGCCGACTCAAAAAATTACGATTGATCAGCTTTTGGCAGGCTTAATTATCATGTCTGCCAACGATGCTGCTGTCACATTGGCTGAACGAATTTCAGGATCAGTGCCTGCATTTGTTCAACGCATGAATCAAGAAGCCAAAGCGCTAGGCATGAAAGATACAAACTTTGCCAATCCAGCGGGCATTACAATGGACATGCACTATTCAACAGCGCATGATTTAGCCGTGCTCGCACAAGCGCTCACCAATGAAACACCCAATTACCTTGACTACTCGAAACAGCAAAGTTTTACTTACAATCAGCATTTTCACCGTGCAACGAATATCTTACTCAAACAAGATGCCACTGTTGATGGTTTGAAAACAGGGTTTACTCGTGCTGCAGGCTATAATCTTGCACTCACTGCGAATCGACCAACTCAACAATTTGACCTCAATCAAAGAAGACTTATTGTTGTGGTACTCGGTGCTCAAAGTGGCTTCAAACGCGCTGAAATCGCACATCAGCTTTTAAACCTATCCTATGCTTATACACGCAATGAAATTGCAATTAAAAATAAGCAACTAATTGCTGAACTCCCTGTAGTCGCATCTACCTTAAAAATGTTCAAAGTCGAAACTAAAAAGCCAAGTATCGTGACGACCTCTTTGTATAACGCGAATCAAATGATTGATATGCGTAATTTTGACAATCAAACTCATCGTTTGATTCAAGCAGATGCTTTTGGATTCACTTCAGCTCTTGAGCCTTTACAGCAAACTCAAACGCATATGAACGTCGAGCTACTAACACAATCATTAACCGCACCTATTGCGCAAATTCAGCAGTTGGCACGTATTCATATCTATCAAAATAACAGACTCATTCAAACGGTATTGATTGAAGATGAACTTCAAATTGATGAAGCATCATGGTTTGAAAGTATTTTGAATTGGTTTAAACAATTATTTAGTTTTGGATCTAGCAGTACAAGTCACCCAAAAATCTATCCTTTAAACTGATTGCAGTTTTTTATTGTAAATCTGTAACTTGTAATACAAAAAGAACAATTCTTTTAAAAAAGAGATGGCATATTAACCCCATCTCTTTTTTATTTATGACGCCATAAAAATAGGAATATTAAATGTCGAATCTTCATCATATTGTCATTGTGGGTGGTGGTGCTGGTGGCTTAGAACTAGCAACACAACTGGGTGACACGCTGGGCAAATCGAAAAAAGCAAAAATTACATTAGTGGACCAAAAGCTTACACATATTTGGAAACCACTTTTACATGAAATTGCAGCAGGTACGTTAAGCCCTAGTGATGAAGAAACAAACTATTTTGGTCATGCTGCGAAGCATCATTATGAGTTTGTATTGGGTAAATTCGAACAATTAGATCGTGAAGCCAAGACCATTCAATTGCTCAAACCTGTTGCATCGACCTATGACCAATCTACTGATCATTTAACGCTAAGTTATGACACTCTTATTCTGGCGGTTGGTTCGGTTTCCAATGATTTCAATACTTCAGGTGTGCAAGAACATTGTCACTATTTAGATAATCCAAAACAGGCTGAACAGTTCCAGCAGCATCTACTTCATCTTTATATCGAAGCTCAAAATAATAATGACCATCGTGAGCTGCATATTGGCATTATAGGTGCAGGTGCAACTGGCGTTGAGCTTGCAGCGGAATTAGTTCAAGCCAAACAAAACTTCTTTAAATATGGACTTAATAAAATTGATCCTAAAAACGTCAAAATTTCACTAATTGAAGGCGCGGATCGTATTCTACCGGCTCTTTCTGAAAAAATGTCAGACCACAGCACTAAGCAGCTTAAGCGCATGAATGTGGATATTTTAACGTCTAAGCGTGTCGAAAAAGTGGATGCTGATCAAATTTACTTTAATGATGGAAGTTCAATTCCAGCACAATTAAAAGTTTGGGCTGCAGGCATTAAAACTCCAGCAGTGATTCAAAACCTAGAAGGCTTCGAAAAAGATCGTATGGGTCGCTTACACGTATTTGCAACACTCCAAACAAAAGCAGATCCGAATGTTTTTGCATTCGGTGATTGCGCATACTGTATTCTAGATGCCCGTGAAACAGCTTTAGGACCGCGTGCGCAAGTTGCAAGTCAACAGGCTGCTTTCCTCGTTGATGCAATGAAAGCGCGAATTTCAGGGAAATCACAACCGATGTTCAATTTTTCTGACAAAGGCTCACTTGTATCTTTAAGTGAGAATAAAGCAGTTGGTGAATTACTTGGTCAGGTCAATGTTCAAGGATTTGTGGCGAAGTCGATGTATGTATCGCTTTACCGACTGCATCAAGCCACGATTTATGGTTATGCACAGGCAGGGTTACTCACAGCCAAAGATTTTGTGACCAGAAAAATAGCACCTAAAATCAAATTGCATTGAAAAATCTAAAAGACGCCCCAATGTAATATTTAAGCGTTATAAATTATCGAAACTGCATTTTTTTTAGAAAATTGTCTACAAAAATTGGTTTTCACTTTATGATGTACCCTTAAAATATTTGAATGGATCATTAACATGACAGTTATTGCAAATGACCTTGTGGTTTTATTTAACTATAAATTGACTAATGCAGAGGGTGAAACTCTCGATCAATCTCAAGGTGAACCACTTGCATATTTGCAAGGCGCTGGCAACATTATCCCTGGCTTAGAAAAAGCAATGTTAGGTAAAACGACTGGTGACAAATTTACAGTAACGATTCCTGCTGCTGAAGCTTATGGTGAGTACAACACTGATTTAGTTCAAGAAGTACCTAAACAAATGTTCCAAGGCGTAGACAACATCGAAGCTGGTATGCAATTCCAAGCGCAAACTGATGATGGCGTTCAAATTGTGACTGTTAAAGCGGTTGAAGGCGAAAACGTAATCGTTGATGCTAACTTCCCGCTTGCTGGTCAAGACTTAACATTTGATGTTGAAATCGTTGAAATCCGTGAAGCAACTCAAGAAGAGTTAGATCACGGTCACGTTCACGGTGTAGGTGGTCACCACCACTAAGATCTACGGATTTTAGGACAAAAAGGTGAAGCTTCTGCTTCGCCTTTTTTTTATGCAAAAAATTACAATGCTTAACGATTTAAATGATTCAAATTCTTATAATTTCCTGAGGATATTTGGATATTAATCATATGAATCTCATTTGGTTTCGTCAGGATTTAAGAGTTAGGGATAACACGGCGTTAATGGAGGCAAACCGGCATGGGAATACTTGTGCGGTGGTGATACTTTCGCCTCAACAATGGAAATTGCATGATGATGCAGTGATTAAAATTGACTTTTATCTTCGCCAACTTAAATCACTTGAAAGTGAGTTAAAGCAATTCAATATCCCACTTGTGGTGGAAATCGTTACCCAATGGGACGATGTACCAGCTAGATTATTAACTTTCGCAAATAAATATCAAATTACTGCGATACACGCCAACATTGAAATCGGCGTGAATGAGTTACATCGTGATGCGCAAGTCCAGACCTTATTAGAATCGCATCAAGTGACTGTCGAGTATTATCATGACCGCACAATTTTCCCACTTGGATCAATTCGCAATAAGAGTCGCCAGCCTTATCAAGTTTTTGGTGCTTATAAACGTGCATGCTATGAAATCTTGAATATCTCTGTTCCTCAACCACTCGCTGTACCGAAAGTACAGCCTCATGAGCTTATACAACGCTTTCATACTTCCAAAATTCCATCGATACATGATTTTTATCCTGATGCTCAGATTAAATATCAATGGCCTGTTGGAGAGTCATTTGCACTACAAATGCTCGAGAAATTTGTTGACGAGAATTTAGAGACGTACAAACAACAACGCGACTTTCCAAACATTGATGCAACCAGTCAATTATCACCGTATTTAAATCTAGGAATTATTTCGATTCGACAATGTTTGGCTGCAATTTTTAGTCGCTCAAACGGCAATTTTCATCTCTACTCTGATGGTCAACAAACTTGGTTAGATGAGTTATTATGGCGAGAATTTTATCAACACATCCTATTTGATTTTCCAAGATTATCGAAATATCAACCATTCAATTTAAATACGTCTAATGTGCCATGGCGTGATGCACCCGATGAATTAAATGCTTGGAAATTTGGACAAACGGGTATTCCAATTGTGGACGCTGGAATCCGTCAAATGCTTCAAACAGGTTGGATGCACAATCGTGTCAGAATGATTGTCGCCATGTTCCTTAGTAAGAATTTGCTCATCGACTGGCGTAAAGGCGAACAATGGTTTATGCAACATTTGATTGATGGAGATTTAGCGGCAAATAATGGTGGCTGGCAATGGTGTGCTTCAACAGGTACAGATGCTGTACCTTATTTCCGTATTTTTAACCCCATTAGTCAATCACAAAAATTTGATAGTCAAGGTGATTATATTCGCAAATGGGTACCTGAATTAGCTCATCTTGATGCGAAAATCATTCATGAGCCTTATGCTAAAAATCCGAATCTTAAACTCAATTATCCAAAACCTATTATTGATTTAAAGATGAGTCGACAGCGCGCATTAGCTGCTTTCAAATCAGCTAACTAATGCTCGTTCTAAATTTTGTTTGGCTTGATTTTCTAAAGTGTCATGAAAATATGCTGTTTTATAAATGGATTCCATTTGATAAAAGCTATTAAGAACTTCATTTCGTTTTAATGTATAAATTTCAGAGGGTACCCAACTGAATTCTTGATGAATTTGCTGCTGATATTCTTCAAAACGTTTAGCGTTTGAACCGAGAATTGCAAGATCAATATCAAGTAAATAGTTAAGGTCTGAATCAACTGAAGCACGATGCTCTTTGGTCGCTAATATCCACTGATAAATTTTCTCACATCTCCTCATCTCCATGTGGGGAGATATGATGTTCAGCATCATATCAGCACTTTGTTGTTCATTATCGTGTGCCTTAGGCTCATATATGACATCATGAAACCAAAGAGTTATAGAGACTGATAAAGGATCTTTTAAATTTGGTAGAACCAATTGTAAGTGATCCATACATTCAACGATATGCTGCACTGTATGATAATGCCGATGAGGCTCACTGTAATGAACTTCTAATCTATCAAGAATAGATATGGAATCCTCTGAGGATAGTTCAAGCTGTTGTGCAGTAGCGGCCCAGTATCTTCTCAACTGTTTTAAATATGAATCAATCATCAGACACCTTGCCCCGCTACCGCCTATTTATTTTCAAGCAGCCTGCTCATCACGTTTAAATACGAGCTCACCTTTCAAAGAACTTTCAGCATCGAAATAATAGCCATCCGTATTGAATGATTTAAGATCATCCACAGTATTAGGTTTATTTTCGATAATATAACGTGCCATCAATCCACGCGCTTTTTTTGCATAGAAACTTATTACTTTATATTTTCCATTTTTCTGGTCTAAAAATACGGGCTTGATAATTTCAGCTTTAATTTTGCTTTCTTTCACCGATTTATAATATTCATCGGATGCGATATTGACCAATAAATCACTTTTGGCTTCTGATAAGTCTTGATTGATCAAGTGGGTAATTTCATCTCCCCAAAATTCATAAAGATTGTGACCTCGTGGATTTGTTAATTTCGTGCCCATTTCTAAACGATAAGGCATCATTAAATCCAGTGGTCGGAGTAATCCATAGAGACCTGATAGCATTCTTAAATGGCGTTGAGCATATTCTAAATCAGCTTGCGTAAGCGAATACGCATCCAGACCTGTATAAACATCGCCCTTAAAGGCAAATATTGCTTGGCGTGAATTTGATAAATCAAAGTCTGATTGCCAATCTCTAAAGCGTTCCACGTTCAGATTCGCAATTTTTTCACTTACACTCATTAATTTGGCGATTTCTGAAGCAGACAATTTACGACTTACGTCTATAAGCTGTTGTGAGTGGTCAAGCAATCTTGGTAAAGTATGTTCATCAGTTGGAAGTGTAGATTCATAATCTAATGTCTTAGCAGGAGAAATTAAGGCAAACATAGAAACCTGATCAAAAAACAATTAATCAAACTATAACAGTAGATTTATTTTATTTCCAATTGTGTTTTTTTTAATTATTGACGTTAAAATATACGATTCTCCTGCACGTTAATCGGTATTTTTATGTCTGAACAAATGTTCATTCAAGGCCCTGTTGGCAAAATTGAGGTTTTTGTAGATTATCCTCAGTCTGAAGTAAAAGGATTTGCGGTCGTTTGTCACCCTCACCCGCTTCAAGGTGGTACTCCTCAGCACAAAGTTCCCACTCTGCTAGCTCAAATGTTCCTTGAGCGTGGTTATATCGTTTATCGTCCAAGTTTCCGTGGATCAGGTCAAAGTGAAGGGGTTCACGATGAAGGATTTGGTGAAACAGAAGATATTTTAGAAGTCATTCGTCAAGTACGTGCAAAACACCTTACATTGCCTTTCTACGTTGGAGGCTTTAGTTTTGGTGCACACGTTATGGCGAAGGCATATCATGCACTACCTCAAGAAATTCAACCTGAACAAGTCATTCTATGTGGTTTACCAACAGCCACAGTTGCTGGTATCCGTCACTACGTTACTCCAGCAATTAAAGGTGATATTCTGTTTATTCATGGTGAGGCAGATGAAGTCACTTTATTATCCGATTTAATTGAATGGGCAAAGCCTCAACGCCATATTATTACAGTGCTACCTGGTGCTAATCACTTCTTCACAGGTTATTTGAAGCAACTTCGCGTCGCGATCACTCGCTTCCTGACGGCTTAATATAAATATTACGTGTTTCAGAAAAACCCAGTGTAAATTCTTTACATTGGGTTTGTTTTATCCCTTGTTAGGATTTCCACTCTAACGATTGGAAAGACTCGTCTTCTCTTAATGTCTGCTCTACGGCTTGCGCAAGTTGTTTAATCACACTCTGCGTCTCAATTTTTTGGAACCAATCCTGTTCCTCATCTGCATGCGCACTTATTTCACATACAAAATGTCCTTCGCCATCTGGTTGATTACAGTTCACCCCTAAAGCAATTGGGTGATCAGAGACACTGACTTCTAATTCATGCTGATTCGTAGCTTGAGTGTGAAATCCATGTTGTACCAACTGTTCAGATAACAATGCTGTAACGTAAGTTTGTGCATTATCATGAGAATGACTTGAATGAGCCTTAGCATATTTCGTTTGATCAACTAAAAATTGTAGTTTTTTCATTTCCTCGTCCAAAGGCTTTTTAATTATATGGAATTAGAATAAGCAATATAAACAAAACAGCCAAGCTTTTGCTTGGCTGTTTGAAAAGAAATATACAAATCTTTGGTCGTATCATTCACTAACTTGAATAGATAAACCTGCTTGTTCAGTGAGTTGAGTAAATGTTGGGAAACTTGTTGCAACGGTTTCAGTTCCCACAATTTTAATTTCGCCTGAAGTACGCAGACCCGCAATGGAGAAACTCATGGCAATACGATGATCATGATGTGACTCAATTTCACCACCTCTAAAGATAGCAGACCAGTCACCAGACTTACCTTTGCCTTCGATAATAATGCCATCATCCGTAGGCGTACAATCAACACCCATCGTTTTCAATCCATCAGCCATCACTTGGATTCGATCAGACTCTTTTACACGAAGTTCAGCTGCACCAGTTAAGACTGTTTGACCTTCAGCACAAGCTGCAGCAATAAATAATGCTGGGAATTCATCAATCGCTAAAGGTACTTGATCTTCTGGCATGTGAATGCCTTTCAAAGTACGAGTACCACGAATTCGAATATCAGCAATCGGTTCACCACCTGCAATTCGTTCGTTCTCGACGGAAATGTCAGCACCCATTTGCTTCAAAATTTCGATCACACCCGTACGAGTCGGGTTAATACCCACTGCCTCAAGTGTTACATCTGAATTTTCAGTAATGGCAGCACCCACCATAAAGAACGCAGCAGATGATATATCTGAAGGCACTTGAATATTCGTGCCCACTAACTTGCCACCACCTTGTAAAGAAATACGGTTACCTTCAGTTTTCACATCATAACCAAATGCACGTAACATACGCTCTGAGTGATCACGTGTAGGTTCTGGCTCAGTCACCGACGTTTCACCGTCTGCCCATAAACCAGCGAGCAGAATTCCAGACTTCACTTGTGCAGAAGCCATCGGTAAATCGTAATGAATACCTTTAAGTTGCTGATTACCTGTGATCGATACTGGCGGTGTGCCACGTTCACCTGTTGTTTGAATTTGAGCACCCATTTCACGGAGTGGCTTTGCAATACGCTCCATAGGTCGTTTGGTCAGCGATGCATCACCAGTCATCACTGAGTCAAATTTTTGCGCTGACAACATCCCTGACAGAAGACGCATTGAAGTCCCAGAGTTACCCATATAAAGCTCACTTGCTGGAGCTTTAAGGCCATGCATTCCTACACCATGAATCGTGACTTCACCATTTTTTGGACCTTCAATATTTACACCCATATCACGGAATGCTTGAAGTGTTGCTAAGGCATCTTCACCTTCTAAGAAACCAGTAACATGTGTTGTACCTTCAGCGATCGCACCAAACATGATTGAACGGTGTGACACAGATTTGTCACCTGGCACGCTAAATTTTCCAGTAAATGATTTAGCACCCGGCAGAATAGTAAATTGCTGTGTCACAGTTTTGTTCTCCATTAAAGGTTTCTTGGCAAGCATATGGTTAAAATGTTGGCGTGCTGCTTGAGCATGTCCAAGCAATCCCATGAGTGCTTTTGAATCTTCGTTTTCAATGAGCTGTCGAATATGAGCCAATTGGTTCTCAAAGCCATCAACAGCATTCAAAATCGCTTTTTTATTGGCAAAGAATATGTCATGCCACATTTGTGGATCACTCGCTGCAATGCGAGAAAAGTCTCTGAAACCACCTGCTGCATAACGGAAAATGTCCAGATTATCTTCACGATTTGCCAGTTGCTCAACCAAATTGAATGCCATTAAATGTGGTAAATGACTCGTATGCGCGAGCACTTCATCATGCTTTTCCACATCCATACAAATCACTTCAGCTTGAGCAGCTTGCCATAATTGAATCAGTTTTTGCACTGCCCACTCAGCACTTGTTGCTAACGGCGTTAATATCACTTTGTGGTTAGCAAATAAATCCACTTTACCTGCATGAACACCAGTATGTTCAGCACCAGCTATTGGATGCCCTGGAACAAAACCGGCGGGTAACTGCTCACCAAAAACTGCAATTGCAGCCTCAACCACATTACCTTTAGTACTACCCACATCTGTAATAATGGTATCAGGAGTAATCACAGATTTGATTGAATTTAATACAGATTGTGTTGCTCTCACAGGTAAAGCAAGAACGATTAAATCTGCATCAACCACTGCATCTTCGGCATCTGCATATCCTTCACTAATCAAACCTAAAGCTTTAGCATCTTCTAACGTTTGAACAGATCGCGTAGATGCCACAACATTTTCAGCAAGACCATGTGCTTGAATGACACGTGCTAAACTTGATCCAATCAATCCTAGCCCAATAAATGCAACTTTTTTAAATAAAGGTTGAGACATATCTAAGTTTCAACTCTTTTTAAAGTACCGCAATTGGGTATGAACCAAGAACACGGATTTCTTTGACTAATGGACGAATTTCTTCGACAGCCGCACGTACGTTCTCTTGTTCGATATGCCCTTCTAAATCGATAAAGAATACATAAGCCCATTTTTCAGGCAAAGCAGGTCTTGTTTCGATACTGGTCAAGCTAATGTTATGTTTAGCGAACGGCGCTAAAATTTCTAATAACGCACCTGCACGGTCATGTGCAGAGATCAATAAAGAAGTTTTATCATTACCACTTTGTGGTACTTTTTCACGCCCAATAACTAAGAAGCGTGTTGTATTTTCTGGATTATCTTCAATATTGCTATGTAAGATTTCTAAATCATATAAGCTCGCAGCTGTTTCAGATGCGATTGCCGCAGAATGCCATTCATTACGGATACGGCGAGCAGCTTCAGCATTCGAACTCAAAGCCACACGTTCAACACCTGGATAATGAGCATCGAGCCAGCCACGACATTGAGCTAAAGTTTGTTGATGCGCATAGATTTGTTTAATGCTGTCTTTACGCGTATTTGAAGAAATCAAAAATTGATGATGAATACGTAATTCAACTTCACCAATCACATTTAAATGTGACGCTTTAAAACAATCAAGCGTGTGGTTAACCACACCTTCGGATGAGTTCTCAACAGGAACTAAACCATAATGTGCACTGCCTGCTTCGACTTCACGGAACACTTCATCAATTGTAGGAAGTGGGCGCACAACCGCATCATGTCCAAAATGCTTCAGTACTGCCGAATGGGTGTAAGTTCCTACTGGACCAAGGAAAGCAATGCTTTGTGGTGCTTCTAAAGCAAGGCACGCAGACATAATTTCTCTAAACAAACGCGCCATCGTCACGTCAGATAAAGGACCTTCATTACGCTCCATCACATTACGCAAAACTTGTGCTTCACGCTCAGGACGATAAAACATTGGATTTTCTTCAGAAGCAAATTTTGCTTTTGCTACAGCTTCAGCAAGTCGTGCTCGACGGTTAATCAGTTGTTGGAGTTGTTGATCTACTGAGTCGATATCTTCGCGGATTTTAGCTAAGTCTAAAGAATTCGTCGTGTTTTGATCATCGTTGATCATTGTAATGTCGCCTTACAGAATCAGTTATGTAAACAGTATAACAATAGTTAGCTTTCAAATGTTAAGCAACCAAACTTTATGGCAATAAGACTTAAAAATATACAGTTGAAATAATCATCAATCCAATACGCGCTATAAATTAGAAAAAAGACAAGAACATTGAATAGGATAGCTTTAATCTTTTTTTTTAAATCAGTTCGTTCTATAAGTTTTAAAATTGAAAACACATTCGAATACATCTCGCTTGTATTCCTCAAGCGAGATGTAAATACGGATAAAAATTAACGTCCTAGCATGCCACGTGCTACGATTTCTTTCATGATTTCGTTGGTTCCGCCGTAGATTCGTTGAATACGTGCATCCACAAAGAAGCGTGAAATAGGATATTCCGTCATATAGCCATAGCCACCAAAGAGTTGCAGTAGATTATCCGCCACTTTCATTTGCATATCTGTACTGAAACTTTTTAATGCAGCTGCTGTTTCAACATCCAATTTCCCTTCTTTATACAATGCTAGGTTTTGATTATAAAAAGCGGCTGTAGCCAGTTCATCGATTTTCGCTTGTGCTAAAACAAAACGAGAATTTTGGAATTGTCCAATTTTTTGACCAAAAGCCTGACGTTCTTGGACATATTGAACTGTCACATCAATTGAACCTCGAATTGCTCCTAATGCTGTCGCAGCAATCGCTGTACGTTCACGTGGTAATTCTTGCATCAAATATGCAAATCCCTGACCCGCTTGACCTAAAAGCTGATCAGCTGGAACTTTGACATTGTCAAAAAAGAGTTCCGAAGTATCTTGCGAATGCAAACCGATTTTGTCGAGATTTGTGCCTTTTTTAAACCCTTCTATATGAGTATCAACCAATAGAAGTGAGACGCCTTTAGCACGTGCCTGAGGATCTGTTTTAACGGCAAGCACAACCAAGTCTGCATGCTGACCATTTGAAATAAAGGTTTTAGAGCCATTCAAAACATAATGATCACCATTCAAAATGGCATTCGTACGGATGGCTTGTAAATCAGAACCAGCACCTGGCTCTGTCATTCCAATTGCTCCCACCACTTCACCAGAAACCATTTTTGGCAACCAGTATTTTTTTTGTTCTTCGTTCGCGATGTGTAGAATATATGGTGCTGCAATTTCTGAGTGACATGAAATACCTGTCGATAATGCGCTATAACCTGCACGTGCCGACTCTTCAACCAACATTAAAGAATATTCTGTTGGAACACCATAACCACCATATTCTTCAGGAACATCTACGCACAAGAAGCCATTTTCACCAAGTGCATTCCACACTGAACGTGGCATTTTTCCTTCACGTTCCCACTGCTCATAATGAGGAGCAACGTGCTCACTCATAAAACGTTTGAAATTATCACGGAATAATTCTAAATCTGCATCATATGCCAACATTCTTGTGTTCCTTACACTTCATTTTTTTATAAGTTTTCATGCTATCCCGTTTTTTTCCAGTTGTCATGGACAAAAGCGCTTGAAAATTCATACAATTTGGTCAGTCTCAAAAGCTAAAAATAATGCTTGGTCATTAAGTTTTATATTTAGCTTTTATTCCAAGCATCATTCCACGTTACACTGTCATTAAGAACATCCAACTGCATTGATCATGAATACAAAACGTAATTTATATAAAGACTTTGAACATCCATTTGCGCAATTTGTTCGTATTCTTGGCAAAGGAAAAAATGGTGCGCGATCACTGACCTATGAAGAAGCCTATCAAGCATTTGAGATGATTTTAAAAAATGAGGTATTAGACGTTCAGCTGGGTGCTTTTTTAATGCTTTTACGAGTGAAAGAAGAATCTGTGGATGAACTGGCTGGCTTTGTGCAAGCGACTCGTGATCAACTTAAATTTGAAGCTATTGATGTCGACCTAGACTGGTCTTCTTACGCGGGGAAACGCAAACACTATCCGTGGTTTATCTTATCGGCGTTAACCTTAGCAAAACATGGTCATCGTATTGTAATGCATGGGGCTTCTGGACATACCATTAATCGATTATATACAGAACAAGTTTTAGAGTATTTAGGTTATACCATTTGTCAAAATGAAAACGAAGTGGCATCAGAACTTAATCAGCATAACTTTGCCTATATACCACTCGAAGCCATTTCACCTACCTTGAGTGATTTAATTGCATTACGCAATATTATGGGCTTACGCTCACCCATTCATACACTTTCACGACTCATCAATCCCTTTAATGCCAAAGCCACTTTGCAAGCGATATTTCACCCAGCGTATCGCAGTTCTCATCAACAGACTGCTGCCAAATTAGGTTACGTTAACAGTTCGGTGATTAAAGGTGAAGGCGGTGAATTTGAACGTAACCCAGATGCAAAAACCTTAATTTGCGGTATACGAGACGGTGAACTGTATGAACTTGAACTTCCGAAACTCACAGCTGATCGTTCAGCAATTGAAGAAGAGTTGAACTTAGATACTTTCAAAGCCGTATGGTTAGGTGATTCCCATCATACTTACGGAGAGGTGGCTGTTATTGAAACTATGGCTATCGCACTCTACACCATGAATGTGGCTGAAACATTTACACAAGCACAGACTTTGGCTGAAGAATACTGGCAGTCACGTCATCAATTTTAAATTCGGATTAAAAAAAGACACCATCAGGTGTCTTTTTTTAACATAGAAGATTATACAAAACGTATAGGTTGAAATTCTGGCTCTGGAACATGTGAATCACATTCATCACCTTCCTCTTTATGACCTTTATCAATATAGCCTGATCTTTCTGTTTCTGGCAGATTTTTAGCTTCCCAAGCAATGACTGCTTGCATTGAAATCTGACGCTGCTCTTGAGTTAAAGCTACACCGTTTGGCCATTTACCGATTTCAACGGCAGTTCTTAAACGAGCAACGATGTCTGCATCCAAAACTGATAACATTTGTTCAATATTCATGTTTAGTCCTGCTGATGAAATGAATCGTAATCTTGATTCCATCCTAGTTTGGTACGACATGCCATATAAAAGTCGTATCCAGGTGGATGTAATAAAGTAAGTTTGAAAGGATGTTTGCGAATATGCAACCAATCACCTTCATTTAAAGAAACACTGTGTTGCCCATCAGCACTCACCATTGGCAACACTCGATTCTTACGAATTTGAATTTTAATTTCACTTTGACCACCCACCACAATCGGACGAGAAGAAAGCGTATGCGGGTGCATTGGCACTAGCGCGATCGCATCCATACTTGGGTGCAAAATTGGACCGCCACCAGAAAGTGCGTATGCTGTTGAACCCGTAGGTGTCGATACAATCAAACCATCACTGTGTTGGCGATAAACATATTGACCATCAATATGAAGATCAAACTCAATCATATGGACTGACTTACCTGAATGCAGCACCACATCATTCAATGCTATTGCATCATAAATCAGTTCATTTTTACTACGAACTTCGACTTCTAATAAAAAACGGCGATCTAGCTGAAACTCACCTTTCAAGACTTGATCTAATTTAAATAAAACTTCTGTCGGTTTGATATCTGTTAGGAAACCTAAACGCCCACGGTTTACCCCGATGACGGGAGTATTGTATTTCACTAAAGATCTAGCCGCTTGAAGCAATGAACCATCACCACCTACGACAATCACCAAATCTGCAACTTCGCCCAATAAAGCTCGACTGACCGTTTGCGAATTTTTATAAGGGACCAATTTAGCGGTTTCTGAATCAAAAACTGGATGCAAACCTAAACTAATCAAATGGTCATGAATTAGACTTAAAGTCTCAACCACAGATGATTTATCTGGTCGTCCAATTAATCCAATATTACGAAATGACTTTGCTGAAAGTTGCACGTATGCTACGGCTCCAGATGAATTGTTGAGTATCATATCATCATCATTCTGTGACTTACATATTTCAAGCCTGTTTCATGTTATGAATTTCACGAATAATTTCACATTTTCTCAACTTAAAATCTTAATTTTCTCCTTAATATTGAATTAGATAAATCATTACATTTATCTAAAAAAGGCATAAATTCACAGTTTAATTATTGCAAATTATAAAAAAGCTTCGCATGATGAGCGCAATAAAACAGGGTTTTGCTTTTTGATCTATGAAGTTTGAACGTGGTATTGGCTTAATTGCATTGATTTTCTCAGTGCTGGTGATTTCTGCATTTGTGGCTTTTAGTATTTATTTAATCCGTTTAGATAATATTATTCGCGATAAATTTGAAGGCAATCGTTGGGATATTCCAGCGAAAGTATATGCACGCCCCTTGGAAGTTTATGCTAATGCACCCGTTGAGCAACAAAACTTCATTCAAGAGCTAGGTCTGTTGGGTTATAAAAACGCTGAAGACTATACCAAGCCAGGTAATTTTTTGGTTCAAGGCAATACTATATATGTCCACACGCGTGGTTTCGATTTTGGTGATAGTGTAGAACCAGAACAAATCCTCCAAGTCAGTTTTGGCGCTAGTCAAATTTCAGAGATTAAAGCAACAAAACCATCGAGTACGGGGATTGCCCGTCTAGAACCAATGTTAGTTGGGGGAATCTACCCTCAACACAACGAGGACCGTGTTCTCATTAAACTCAATCGTGTTCCTAAACCTTTAATTCAAGCGCTTATTGCGACTGAAGACCGCAACTTCTATCATCATCACGGCGTCTCGTTTCGTGGTACAGCACGCGCAGTTGTAAGCAACGTTACTGGTGGTAAGCGTCAAGGTGGTTCTACACTCACACAGCAATTGGTTAAAAACTTTTATTTGACCCCTGAACGTACAATCAAACGTAAAGTGAATGAAGCCTTTATGGCGTTGTTGCTTGAGTTTCATTATGACAAAGATGAAATTCTGGAAGCATATTTGAATGAAGTTAATTTAGGACAAAATGGTAATTACTCGATCAATGGCTATGGTTTAGCGTCTCAATTTTATTTTGGTTTACCACTTAGAGAATTGAGTATAGCGCAACAGGCTTTCCTTGTCGGACTCGTTCAAGGTCCTAGCTTATACAATCCTTGGAGAAATCCTGAAAGTGCATTAAAACGCCGTAATGTTGTTCTAAACAATATGTTAGTCATGGGATATTTGACTGAAGAGCAATATGAAACTGAGTCAGCTAAACCTTTAAACGTGATTAAAAAACCGACTTTAGGCCCAGCTCGCTTCCCTGATTTCCTAGACATCGTTCGTCGTCAACTCAAAACAGAATACCAAGAAAGCGATTTAACGAAACAAGGTCTTCGAATTTTCACCACATTAGATCCAATCGCACAAATCAAAGTACAAAAATCATTTACAGATTCAGTATCAAGACTGTCTAAGACCAATCCTGCACGCTTGAAAGAGCTTCAAGGCGCGGTATTAGTTTCTCACCCTGAAAATGGTGAATTGATTGCAGCCGTAGGTTCAGTATCTGACTTCACAGGTTTTAACCGCGCAGTTGATGCAAAACGTCAGGTAGGCTCATTATTAAAACCTGTTATTTTCCTAACTGCTTTGGAATCTGGTCGTTATAACTGGGCGACGGCAATCGAAGACTCGCCAATTAGTGTGCCAGTCGATCGCAATCAGACTTGGACACCCAAAAATTATAGCGGAACTTCGTATGGTTACGTCCCAATGGTTCAAGCTTTAGCCAATTCGTATAACCTATCTACAGTTCGCTTAGGACAAGAATTTGGACTTTCTTCATTTACCAATCATTTAATGAAGTTTGGCGTGACTTCACCTATTCCAAATTACCCATCGATTTTCTTAGGGGCTGTTGAAATGTCGCCTATGGAAATCATGAATATTTATGGCAACTTTGCAACTGGAGGGTTTAAATATCCTACAAAATCTATCCGAACAGTTGTTGATACCAATGGTCAGCTCATTAATCGCTATAGTTTAAATGTTCAACAAACGATCGACCCATCGGCTGCTTATATTTTAAATTACGGATTACAACGTGTGATGTCGGCAGGTACAGGACGTGCTGCTTATAACGGCCTCGCTCCGAATCTAAATCTAGCGGGTAAATCAGGTACGACCAATGATACAAGAGATTCTTGGTTCGCGGGGTATTCAGGTAATCATTTGGCAGTTGTCTGGCTTGGATTAGATGACAATAAAGTCACAGGCTTAACGGGCTCATCTGGCGCTTTACCCGTGTGGACCAACGTAATGAAGCAACTGAAGCAAAAACCAGTCAATTTACGTCAACCTGATGAGGTACAATGGCATTGGATTGACTCAAATAGCGGCGAGCTTTCAGCACAAGGTTGTCAAGGTGCGCTCTATGTACCGATACTTAAATATACTGTTCCTCGTCGCGCAACAGCATGTGGCTTACCACACTACCAAGTAGAGCCGACTTACGTTCCTGAAACGAATGCAGAAGAAATTCCAGCAGAAGACAGCATCGACCAATATATTCGTGAGAGCGAAACAGAAATGGAACGGGATTTAAATACGAATGCCACTCGAGTACTTTCGAGTGGAAGTTATAATCCTTAAAATAAGTTTAGGAGGAGTTAAGGTTAATGAAAAAACTGAATTTTAGCGTACTATTCGCCAGCATATTACTCTTAGGCGGTTGCCAAACTTTAACCTCCCCTCAAAACTCACAACCGTCTCAGAAACCTAAACAACCTGAGACTAAAACAACACCATCTCAAAAAGATGCCGATGGTATTAAAATTACGCCTTATGATCGACCCGAGATTAAACGGGAACAATTACAAATTGTTATTCCTGAACAGAAAAGCTCAACTCAAAAATTCGATGATGGCCGCCAACTTCCCGCATTTAAAAATCTAATGCAACAAACCCATCATGCATTTCGTCAAGCAAAATGGAGTGAAGCTGAGAAAGCCGCACTCCAAGCACAAAGACTTGCCCCTCAATCTGCAGAGACCTATATGTATCTCGCGATGATTGCCAATCAAAAAAATGAGGCAAAAAATGCTGAATCGTTGGCAAAACGAGGTCTCAGTTATGCTCAAACAGCAACGATGAAGCGACAACTTTGGCAAATTATTTTGAAATCAGGTCAACTCCAAAAAAATCAAAAACTCATCCAAGAAGCACAAAACCAAATCAAGAAATTTTGATTTAAGCATGAGTTTTACTTTTTAATGCCTTTAAAAAGCACGAATACCAGCAATTCCATAAGCTCCATGTTGTATGGCCTGATCTAATAATTCAGGCTTCATACCGCCTAGCGCATAAACTGGTATATGTATATCTTTTGATAACAATTCAAACTGCGTCCAACCTAAGGGTGCTTGCTGAGGATGCGATGTTGTACACAGTACTGGACTTAAAAATATTGCATCAAAACCTAACGCTACAGCTCGACTGACACTAGAATGGTCATGACAGGATGCGATGCGTTTAATGCCCTTCCATTCCTCCATAAATGAATCAGAATTTAATTGCATCAATTGATCATGTTTAAATTGTACGGCAAATACTTTTTTCTGATTTGATTCTGATAATCCTATCCACACATCACGATTGATAATGAGCTGATCCAGTTGATTCTTCTGGTTGAGATGCAGCGCAAAATCTAAAGCATTTTTAGTTCTCAAATAGCTAACTCGATTAAGATCAATGATTGTATCGAGACGATCTATATTTTTTATTGCAATTTTATTCGGCCAGAGTAGTCGTTTAACAATGGCATCATTAGCTTTAGGAAAATTCAAAATGGTTAGTGCTGAACGATCATGCCATGTCCAAGGACTTTGAATATGATCTAGTAGAGACTGATCAACATAAGCCTGATAAATGTGTAATTTTACGATTAGATCTTCATATTCATGCGTAATAATATCGAATAAATAGACATGATCTAGAAAAATTCCCACCTCTTCTTGAACTTCACGCTTGCAAGCTTGTTCAGGAGTTTCACCTAACTCCACTTTTCCTCCAGGAAACTCAGCTTTATCCCCCTGATGTAAAGAGACTTCTCTCCATCCTACAAGAACTTGATTTTTGTGGAATAACAACGCTATAGAAACATTAAGTGTTTTTTTTGACATGATTTTCTTTCAAAAAATGAGTGCTTAATTGTAAGCATTTTATGTTTTTTTATAAATGAGAAAAATTATCGTTGACAGCTCTATTCGATAATGATTATCATTTAAATCGTTCACCACATACCACGGAGTCCAAGGAATGAACGCACCATTTAGCTTATTTACACGTAATAACGAAAACCACCAAGCATTACCAATGCTTCACTCAAATAATCTATTTGCTCTAGGCAGAGAAATTCGCATCATGCATGCAGGAGAAGAATATCGCCTTCGTCTCACACGAAATAATCGACTCATTTTGACAAAATAAAAATTCTAAAATTTGATAATAATAATCGTGGAACTAAGCAGTATGAATCAGCCCATACTGCTTCTTTAATTTTATTTCTTCAACTTTATAGACAATCGGTTTTAATGAAATTTTATTTCAACTTTTAAACCACCTAACTCTGATTTCTTAAATACAATCTCGGCTTGATGTAATTCGACAATTTTACGGCAAATTGATAATCCTAATCCTGAGCCCGTTGTACGTGTGCCTAACTGACGATAAAATCTTTCTCCCAGCCGATCAATCACTGTTTGCTCAATGCCGTGACCTTCATTTTCAATCACAAATAGAATTTCATTATTATTTTGTTTGATTAAAATATCAACGATTCCATTCTGTGGCGTATAGCGGATTGCATTATCGACTAAATTTCGAATGCAGCTAAACATTAACTCAGGATTTGCCTTAATCGCATGATTTCCTAACTCAGTTTTAAACTGAATATTTTTTTCTTGGCTCAAAGGTTGTACTGAATGTAAAACCTCTTTCGTCAAACGGTCTAAATCTATGGACTGTATCGGTACATCTTGCGTTGAAGACGGATCAAGTCTAGCCAACAAAAGTAAATTTTCTAAAATATTTGAGCCCCTACTCACATCTTTTAGAATCTGCTCTAAGTCTTGTGACAAATCCTCATGATCAGACTGGTATTTTCGTTTTAAAAGTTGTAACCGCATTTGAATCGCAGAAAGTGGCGACCTTAATTCATGGGATGCATCAGCTGTAAAACGTTGTTCCGCAGTAATTGCCCGATCTAAACGCTCCATCATTTGGTTTATTTGACTCACAATAGGTTGCAGTTCTTTTAGTTCTGGTTTTGAAGGTGTAATCGGTGATAAATCCTTAACAGTCTTTTGGGAAATTAATTTTGAAAGTTGGTGAATAGATCTAAACTGACGTCGTATAATAAAGTGTAGAATAAACCATTGAATGCCCCATAAAATAATGAGAACACCACCGTAGCCCAGCAAACTTTTGAATAACTGATCAACACGCGCTGACATGGGTTGAAGCATAGTTAGAATTTGCTGATCACTTTGCTCACTGTAATAACGAAATAATCGTCCTTCTAGCCAAACAAAACCAAAGTGATCATTCTGAAAAAACACCTTGGAACCAATTTGATTGAAAGCAAGGTCTTGGGATTCAATCAAAATAAGTTCATCGAGCTTTAATTCATATTTGATATCAAATTGTTCACTTAAATCATCTAACTCATTTCCCACATGACTTGAAATATCACTGACCAAAATCAAATCGGCGATTTCATCCATCATATTGTCATGGGTCTGCATGTTTTGGTAAAGCGAGATCACCAATAAAAGAATTAATGCGATAACGCCCGCCAACATCGAACTGAGCATTGAAGACTTAACAAGACGATTTTGTAAAGAAATAGGGTGCTGATGCAACGCTGTTCTACCTTAAGCCTGATCTAAATTCATTCTATAACCTAATCCGCGAATCGTTTTAATCATGGTTGAGCCTATTTTTTTCCGAATCTGATAAATAAAAACTTCAACTGCATTACTTTCGATTTCATCACCCCAAGCATATAAGGACTCTTCTAGTTGTTCACGTGTCACAACACGTTCAGGATGTTGCATCAACTTATATAAAATTTGGTACTCTTTCGCTGTGAGATTGACAATTTCTGAATTCAATTTAACAACTTTGGTTTGGGGGTCCAAACTCACGGATCCATACATTAGGATTTGAGACGTGCCTTTGTGCTGAGTACGTAATTGTGCTCTCACTCTCGCCGAGAGCTCATCTAAACTGAATGGTTTAACTAGATAATCATTAGCCCCCAAATCAAGTCCTCCAACACGATCTTGGATACTGTCTTGGGCTGTAATAAAAATAACTGGTGTATTGTGTTGGTGTTTTCTTAAATGTGTCAGAATGTCATCACCAGTTGCTTTCGGTAATCCACGATCAAGTAATAAACAATCATATTGATGCTGCTCAATTGCTAATATCGCATGATCTCCACGCTCGACCCAATCAACACTATATCCATCCATTTCTAACCAAGCTTTGATACTTTCAGCTTGTGACACATCATCTTCTGCTAACAATATACGCATGTCTCTCTTCACTAAGCCACAATTCATTCACTATAAAGTTTTTCAAAAAAAGATGCATAAAAAAACCACATTTCTGGAGAATGTGGTTTTTTGGTTTGAGTACTTAAAAGCCATAAATCAAATACTCAATTCAGTAGATAGCTCATTAAAATTGAACTTGATCTACATCAATTTCTACACGCTTAGCAGGCTTATAATCAATATCCACTTCACCAATTAATACAACAGGTGTTTTTGCAGAGATTGGTTTACCTTGCCAAAGTTCATCATCAATATCCACAGTGATCACACCCGTGCTATCGCGGAATTGATATTTTTCATCACCAGTTGCCTTAACAATATAGCCTTTTAATTTCACTGGGGTATCATCTTTGGCAGTTAAAGCATTTTTAACAGTCGTAATTGCTTGTGGTGCAATGGCTGCATGATTAACAGCACTTTGGTTCACTGCCGTATTAGCCATTGCAAATGTAGTTGCACCGACTAAAACTGTCGCGATTAAAGCTTGATTTAAAACTTTCATTTTCTATACCTTTTCATGTGATGTTTGTTTCGATGAAGCTATTAAAACAAACAAAGCTGAAGCGAATCTTAAGAAATATGAATATTTATTAATCTTTGACAATTAACTTAGTGGTACGACTCTTAGTACCTCTTCTAATGTCGTTACCCCTTCAAGGACTTTTCGAGCACCCGCAATACGCAACGGCTCTACACCTTCTTTTTTTGCGTGAGCACGTAATTCATCTAAATTAAGATTAGCACTGATTTTTTGTTTTGTTTCTAGAGACACAGGCATAAACTCATATATACCCACCCGACCCTTATACCCTGTGTGACGACAATGTTCACAACCTTTGGCATGATACACTTGAGCAGGCATCTTCACTAAATACCCATAGGTCAGATGTTCCCATTCTTGAGCATTAATTTCCCGTTTTTCTTTACAATGAGAACATAATTTTCTGACTAACCTTTGCGCCAATACCCCTAAGATTGTTGCCGCTGTTAAAAATGGCTGCACCCCTAGATCATGTAAACGAGTCAAGCTTGAAGGTGCATCGTTTGTATGAAGTGTTGAAAGTACGAGATGACCTGTTAACGCAGCTTGAATCGCCATATTCGCTGTATCTTGGTCTCGGATTTCCCCTACCATGATAATGTCTGGATCTTGGCGCATGAGGGCACGTACACCATCGGCAAAATGAAGATCAATTGCAGGGTTTACCTGCATCTGATTAAAGCTCGGCTCTATCATCTCGATAGGATCTTCAATCGTACAAACATTTAATTGCTCAGTCGCAAGTTGTTTCATTGATGAATACAGGGTTGTGGTTTTACCTGAACCAGTTGGACCTGTCACTAAAATGATGCCGTGACTATTTTTGGTAATGGCATTCCATTGTTCTAGCAGTTTTCCTTCAAAACCCAGTTGTTGGAAACTCCTCACTAATACTTCAGGATCAAAAATTCGCATTACCATTTTTTCGCCTGCTGCAGTAGGCAGAGTTGATAAACGCAGTTCAGTTTCTTGACCCTTAGGTGTACGCGTTTTTAAACGCCCATCCTGAGGACGTCGTTTTTCTGCAACGTTCATACGACCCAGAATTTTAATACGAGAAATTACTGCCGTGAGTGTATTGCTAGGCATGTTATAAATCGTATGCAGCACACCATCGATACGGAATCTAACACGTCCTTTCTCCGCACGAGGCTCAAGATGAATATCACTCGCACCCTGTTCAAAGGCAAATTGAAGCAACCAGTCGACTAATTTTACGATGTGCTGATCGTTGGCATCAGGATTTTGACTATCACCCAATTGTAAAAGGGATTCAACACCTCGGCTCTGTCGGTCGTAAGCTCCTGAATATTGAGAAGAGTTTACTGCTCGGCTCACTTGATAATATTCAATCAAGTAACGTTGTAACTGCTCTGGATTCAGTAAAACCTTAACAATTTTTTTAGGACTTAAACTCTTTTCTAAATTCTTAACCCAATCATCCAAGAATGGTTGATCTGTACCAATTAAGATCTGATCAGGATGCACCTCCACAGCAAGAATTTTATTTTTGAATGCATATTCTTGTGACATGACCTGAGTCAGTGCTGCAACATCTACTTTAAGCGGGTCGATCACATAATATTGGAGTTGTGTTTTTAATGCTAACCACTCACATAAGCGTTGCAATGTTAACTTATGTTGAGGTTGAACTTGATCTACCAATTCAAAATGAGCAATCCACTGCAATGGATGCCATTTAAATTGATCTTTTTGGCGGTGTCGGGTTTGTATGAGCAACTTATCTCGCTCTAAAATACGACCATCTTTTAGTAGTTGTTCTAAACACCATGTTGTATCAATTTCAAAATTAAAATTCATTCAAATTGCCCCATTCCTTGAGCCCAACTATAGCAAATTCTTTATTCAACATTAGCCTTTAGCCTATTCAGAATTTACAATTAAATTCATTAGATCAAATTCAGCTTTAAATACATCAGTCCAACAATTTATTCGTTTGCACAAAGTTCCAGTGCAACGATCTCAACCTCAGTATCCACTTTAAATTTGACATTTAAGAGGCCGAAACTTAGCCCATAAATTCGCTCAGGATCATTTTGATAAGATGGTCTTGGATCAAATGACAAAACTTGTTCCAATTCCTTTATTAAACTTTCAGCGACACATTGTTGATCCAACAGTTGATTTCGCTGAGTTTCAGCAGTTTTTGACCAAACAACTTTTTTTTGAATTGGCTTATCCTGTGCATAACCGCTCGTCGCCTCAACCACGGCATCAGAATATTGAATATATGGTTTGATATCGATAACGGGTGTTCCATCTAGTAAATCACTGCCAGACACATACAATCTCAAAGAATCACCTTCTTTAAAAAGTTTTTTGAATTGTACGACTGACATACCGATAGGTGCTGGACGGTACATGCTTCTTGTCGCAAAGACCCCCATTTTTTTATTTCCACCTAAACGTGGTGGTCTGACTTGTGGCTTAAATTTTTGATTATTCTGATTTTTATTATCGTGAAACTGCCAAATCAGCCATAAGTGACTGAAATCATGTATACCTTCAAAAGCCAATTCATCATTATATGGCGCCAATAGTTCAATATAACTTTCAACATTTACTAAATTTGGCTGACGTGGAATACCAAACTTTTCTTTGTAGGGAGATCTCATTATACCAATCACAGGTAAAGTCAGCTCATTCATAATCACTTTTTTTGATAAGCTCAATTAAATATATTCAGTTTATCGAGAATGGTTTTAGTTTAGAATAGCAAGCTGTTCTAATTTGATAATTTATTGAGACCTTTAATGGCTGCTTTTAACGTCGAAAAGATTACTCACGTACACCACTGGAATGACACATTATTCAGTTTTAAAACGACTCGCGATACAGCATTGCGTTTTAAAAATGGTCAATTTGTGATGATTGGTTTAGAAGTCAATGGCAAGCCTTTAATGCGTGCATATTCGATTGCTAGCGCGAACTATGAAGAAGAACTTGAGTTTTTCTCTATTAAAGTTCCAGATGGTCCTTTGACATCAATCCTACAAAAAGTAAAAGTTGGTGATGAAATTTTAGTTTCTAAAAAACCGACTGGTACACTTGTTCTTGATGATTTAAATCCTGGTAAAAACTTGTATCTTTTATCATCAGGTACTGGTTTAGCTCCTTTCCTTTCGACTATCCGTGATCCAGAAACTTATGAGCGTTTCGAGAAAATCATCGTTGTACACGGTACACGTTATATCTCAGAGTTGGCGTATCAAGACCTTATTCAAAATGAAATTCCAAACCATGAGTTCTTTGGGGAACTTGGTGCGAAAGAAAAGTTAATTTATTACCCAACAGTTACACGTGAAGACTTCCATACTCAAGGTCGTGTTACAACTGCGATTGAAACTGGTGCTCTTTTCGAGAAAATCGGCTTACCTCGTTTTAATCCTGAAACTGACCGTGCAATGTTATGTGGTTCTCCTGCATTCCTTGACGATGTAGCTGCACTTCTTGACCAACATGGCTTAAAAGAATCTCCACGTATGGGTGTTCTTGGTGATTATGTGATTGAACGTGCGTTTGTTGAAAAATAAAATTACGTACAATAAAAAAACCGAGCTTTTTTGCTCGGTTTTTTTATTGAGTGTTATATTTACCCTATTATTTAAATCGATTTTATCTTGATTTAACTCTGTAGTAACTTTATTCAGTGTAGAGGTCAACAAATATTGGACATAGTTTTAAGTTTTTGTTCAGCCTCACAAGGGCTGATGCCATCATTAAATTGATGTCGTCGAATCTGATTGTAATATTTCATCAGATACAGACCGATATCTAGCTTTGCTTCTTCAATTGAGTGATATCCGAGTTTAGGAATCCATTCAGTCTTAAGGCTCCTGAAGATTCGTTCTGTTGGAGCATTATCCCAACAGTTACCTTTTCGGCTCATACTTTGTCGCATGTCATAATGCTCTAACCTCTGTCGAACGAGATGACTTTTATATTGGCTACCTGAGAAGCATTGCTTCGCAAGAGAATGAAAGATGACACCAACAGGCTTTCCTCTACAATGCCATGCTTCATCTAAAGCCTTAATCACTAAATGCTGATCTGCTTTTGCTGATATAGACCAACCAATGATTCAACGTGCATATAAATTAAGAACGATAGCAAGGTAAGCCCATGTTTTACCTGTCCAAATATATGTAATATCGCTGCTCCAAGCATGGTTAGGTTGAGCAGGTTTAAATTGCCTATTTAATGTATTTGGGGCAACAGGAATATCATCAACATTGCTTTGATACTTGTGCCTCTTACGCTGTTTGGAAACAAGCCCCAATTCACGCATCAACTTACGTACCAAATAGCGCCCAACACTAATACCTTGATTCAGTAGCATTGATCGAATTCCACGACTGCCGAGAGAGCAACGACTCTGTCTAAAAAGACTCTTGATCATCACTTTAAGCTTGATGCGATCTGGATTCGAACTTTTACTTTTTGAACAGTAATGGTAGTAACTTGAACAAAGTACACCAAAGGCGTGACATAATAATTTAACAGAGCTTAGCTTTCTTAATTGATCGATCAACACATATGTTTGAATTCGTCTGACATTAAGAGAGCTGTAGCCTTTTTTAGAATAATCTTCTCCTGTTCGAGTTGATGAATACGAGCTTTAAGTTGCTGTATTTCTCTTTGCTCGGGAGTTAAAGCAGTGGCTGTTGGAGCTTGACCTGTACGTTCCAGTTGAAGTTGATCGACCAAACGTTTTAATGCTGTTTGTCCAACATCTAAAGCACGACAGGCTTGAGAAATTGAATAGCCTTGATCAAGCACAAGGCTAGCTGCCTCTAATTTGAATTCTGGAGTGAATGTTCGTCTTGTTTTCATTGAGCACCTCTTTGGTGAATACATTATCACCTAATTTAGTGTCCAACTTTATTAAACCACTACATGCGGTAGATTTCGTGTGTAGGCTTCTTCATTTGAAAATTATATGGCTGAAGAAGCCCTTAAGAATAGCTTTGTGCAACAAAGCCATTCATTAGTACAAAAAATCTTCAAAGGGTGGGTTTAATATAAACGGCGCAGAGAATGGTGTGCGATTATCAAATCATAGGGGGCCACATCAATATTACAGTATAAGGATTGAAAATTATTTGAATAACGTAAATCGTACCTATCCAAATATGACGAATGAAGAGGCAGCAAAGTACCTTGTTAACTTTAATCGTGAAATGAGAGTAACTTTGAGAAATATGGATAAGAAAGGGACAAGACTGGAGTAAGCGTAATGGCATTATATGATATTGAGAAATATGATGACTCTTTAACTTTTAGTAGTGATCATGTCGGTAGGTTGGATCAAGGCAGTGATGAGTTATCTTCTGATTGTAAAAAAGCTATACATATGTTTTTCGAAGAATTCTCGCAAGTAATCACATTGCTTGATTGGGATTATATAGCGATTGAGTTCTGGTTTGATGCGGGGCATTTATATTTATTTCCAGAAAAAATTGTTGACAAAACAATTGATTTTACTGATTTAGGGGCGACCGAAAGACTTGATCCTTATTTCACTCTTTGTCTTACATCGTATCTAAAGAAATTTGATGCCTTTGTTGAACATGATTATGGTAAGTTCTCTGATAATGAGCTTGAAGAATGGTATTTAGAAAATTGTAAAGAGGTTTTTGGCAGTGTTAGTCTTGCATTAAGTGATAGTACCCTTTCCAATTTTATTCTAAATGCCTTAAATAGGAAGCAAATTGTTTTTCGTTATTTTGGAACTTCTAGAAAAATTGAGTATGGAGAAAAAACTATTGCTTTGATAATGTGATACATATTGTAGATTTTTTACCATTGCAGGGGGAGAGAGGACGATGCTAATTTATTTTTTTCTTTAAAGCATCAATATCAATATTTTCAAACATAACTTTTCTCTGCAGTTGAATTCTTAAATAGATCTCTTTCATAAATCAAAAAACGATCTATCCCTTGCTGACTATTTGTACCGAATAATTTTAAATATTCATGCATAATGTGCGAATGAAATACATCGACTCAAAGAAGCTTTCTGAAACACAGTTTAAGCGATATACAGGCATCTCATGGTCAACCTTTGATTTAATGACTGAACAGCTAAATATGCTTGTACCTGCTAAAGGTAGACCATCTAAGTTAAGTGTAGAAGATCAAATCCTTCTGTGCTTAAGTTATTGGCGTGAATATCGAACATTGTTTCATGTCGCAACGAGTTATGGTGTGTCAGAGCCTACTGCTTCAAGAATCGTCCGCCACGTAGAGGATTGCCTGATCAAGTCCAATCTATTTAATTTACCCAAGAGTTTGCCTGAAGGCGAAGGTATCGACTGGAATGTGGTGATCGTAGATGCCACAGAAATTCTAATACAAAGACCTAAAAAAAACAGAAGAAAAGCTATGGTGGTAAGAAGAAGGCACATACTTTTAAAGTAGAAGCCATTATCCATTATAGAACACAGCAAGTTCTGAGTTTATGCACGAGTCGTGGTGCTGTACATGATTTCGAGCTTTTCAAACGTAACCTGAATCAAATTCTTAAAGGGTCTTTTATCCTTTCAGATAAAGGCTATCAAGGGATTTATACGGTGTATCCAAATAGTCTATTGCCATTAAAAGCAAAAAAGCGCTGTAAACTACATCCTGTAGCTAAAACTTTATAACCAAGAAATCAATAAAAGAAGAATTGGGATTGAGCATGTATTTGGGACTTTGAAGACCTTCAAAATCCTTGCTGAGCGATATCGCAACCGTGGCAAAAGATTGGGATTAAGATTCAGTTTAATCGCAGGGATTTATAATTTAGAACTGAGTAAAAAATGATTTATGAAAGAACCCTAATTTAAAATATATTCCATCACTATTTCTTATCAATATAATTTGCTATTATCTCAATTAAAAAAACTCCTAAGCTAATTATTAACCCTACTCCAATACTTATAGCTAGTGCTAGCCCAATAGAACTGTCTTTACCATTTGATAGATCTGAGAAGACCATCAATAAAAACATAACTACAGCAATAATAATACCTCGTATAATAATATTAATAATCGGATGTTCTGTAGCTTTGAAATTCGCTATAAATACTCCCATGATTATTTCCACTAAAATTGTTAACATTACTTCACCTTATTTATTAGTTGATTTTTCTTTTTCAGTTGCAGCTTTAACTGCTCTTGAACCAGCTTGCCCCATGACTTGCTCATTCGCAAAAATAACCATGCCTGAAGCATTATTCTTAACAAACTTCCCTATATTTGGGGTATGCCACACTTTTCCAACCAACTTGCCCAAAACCAGCTGCTGCTGATGTTGTAGCTCCCCATCCACTCGTTACAGCACTAACGGCAGCGACTCCTCCAGTACGTACAAGATTAATATCTTTAACGCATCTACAAGTATATGCTTGGATACCAGCATCCATACCGCCACCTACTAACGCTGAAGTACCTGCTGCTTTAGCTACTGTAGCCGCAGTTAAACCTGCACCTTCTAATTGTGCTCCAGTACCAATAAGCGGTGCTACTTTCTGGGCAATTGGTGCAGCCACTCTACCTACAACTGGTGCAGCAGCAGATCCAGCTGCCGCAGTTCCTGCCACAACATAAGGTCCATAGCCTGCTACAGATGCTGCCGCCAAGTTATTATTACGTATTACACCTAATGATCTTAAAGTACGAGCATCCTCGGGTTTTCTAGCAAACCCAGACATTGTATTTGGGAATAGAAAGCCAATACCTAATCCCGATTTTTTTCCTTCTTCTGGCTGCAAGCCCATTGGATCAACCCACTGATTCGGATCACTTACATAAGCCGACGTGTTCATACCACCAAATAACCCTATCGGGTCTTTACTGATATAACGTGCACTATACGGTTCATAGTATCTGTAACGGTTGTAATGTAATCCTGTTTCCTCATCGTAATATTGCCCTTGGAAACGGATATCACTTTGTTCTAATGGGTTCTCTTGGTGCTTCACTTTGATCTGTTGTGTTTGTCCCCATGTATTCAGTGTTAACTCCCAGATACATTCACCTTGCTCATTACTTAAAGCTTAAGGTGTACCAACTTGGTCACAGTGGTAGAACGCAATCTGTTCTAACTCTGTTGGACTCTTCCTTGAGTCTGTTCTCCACACTGGATCTTTATGGATAGAATACGGTTCTGTTTTAAATCTTTCGTAATTCGGTGTTTCTATCAGTTGTATAAAGTGTTGATACCCTGCTTGGAATAGCGGTACAAAGCTATTCGGCTCATAGATATAGTGTTTGGTATAACTTTGACTATTTTGTTCTGTGTTATTTTTATCTGTTAATTTTGAACTGGTTTTTGATTCCCAAATCATTAAATCACCATCCCAGCCAAATAAGGTCAGGCTGTTATTTGATTTGTTGGCTTTATACAGGCGTCGCCCGAAGACATCGTAGCCATATTCAGTGATTTGCCCGTTGTGGTCGCTTTCGATTAAGCGATTTAAGTTGTCCCACTTCAGTTTCAACTGTTGGTCTGCCTGCTGGGTTTCAATCACATTACCTTGGGCATCGTATTTGTAGTGTTTGCCTTGATAGTGTTTCACCAAGTTGTTTTTGATTTCTGCACTTTGCGTTGCAACTGGATCTATTAAGTTGCCCGCTGGGTCAAAATGGTAACGTTCAGTTTGCTTTGAGCTTTGCGCTTGTATTAAGCGACCAATCGCATCGTATTGATAACTAAGTATGCCTTTTTGACTATCTTGAACTTGAGTCAACAAGTAGTTGGCATTATAAGTGTATTGGCGTTGTGCCTGATGTTGTGTTCTATTGGCTGTTTCTTGTTCTACATATATGCGCTGTGCAATCAGTAATCCAACGTCGTTGTATTGGTTGCTTTGGCTTAAACCATTGGCAAGGTAACGTTCTGTTTCTCGGTGTAGGTCATCACGTTTAAAACCAACCATGTCTTTTTTATTTAGGGCAATACCGTAGATATGTCCTGATCCATAAATTAAGTGGCTAATTTCCTGACCATCCGGACGAACAGTTTTGATGAGATTGCCGAGTTCATCGTATTCATAACGTAGTACTGCAGTCATTGGTTTCAGATTTGGCACTTGGTAGTGTTGGTGTTCTCTAACCAATTGTCCTATCGCATTATGGTAGAAGTCGTTTTGGCTCTGTTGGTTCTTTGCTTGAATTAACTGGCTATTCAGATTGTAAGTAAACTCTTCTGTTTGGTGTTGTTTGCTTTCGCGGTGGATGTAGGTTTTTGACGCAATTTGTCCGTCTTCATAGTAGCCAAATTGTGTGATGATATTCGGTTGTTGAATGTGGCTAAGTCGACCAAGCTCATCGTAACTATAGTGTTTTTCTTCACCATCAAAGGCTTGTTCTCGTGTGAGATAACCCTAAATATTGTATTCGAATACGTATTCTGCATGGTTTTAGTGGAATATATTGATTCAAAAAAAATTCTAAAACATCATATACCTAAACTTTCATTTACTAATTTTATAAATAAAAGTTATTTTTTGAAAGCTATATTACTGAATAGACTAAAAAGAACCTAATTCTCCAACTTATTCAATCGCTGTCTTGCAGCTAAATTACCTTGATCTGCTGATTTCTTTATCCAGAATTTAGCTAATTCGATATCTTTTTTTACACCTAGTCCCTCAGCATACATGCTGCCTATTAAATATTGACCATCAGGATCATCTTGTTCAGCTGCTAATTTAAACAAATCAAATGCCTTATGAATATTTTTTTCAATTCCATATCCATTTAAGTACATACTTCCTAGATTAACTTGTGCTACAGAATATCCCTGATTAGCTGATAATCTATACATTTCTACAGCCACTTCTAAATCTTTAGGAACTTGAATACCATCCCTATAATAGTTTGCAAGATTATTCAATGCTTTAGAATTATTTAACTGAGCTGATACAACATACCAATTTTTTGATTTTTCCAAATCTTGTAATTGTCCATATTCATTATTACTATAAATTACTCCTAAATTATATTGAGCATCAGAATCACCATTTTCAGCAGCTTTATTTAACCAAAATATAGCATCATTAATATTCCTCTTGAAATTATTATCTCCGTTTAAATATAAAACTCCTAAATTATACTGGGCAACAGTATCACCACCTTCTGCTTTTTTAATAAGCACTTCATATTTCTGATTATCTTGTGTTATTTTAGAAGAATTATGACATGCCGTTATAAATAAAAGGCTTAAAAAAATTATAACACAACTTATTTTTTTCATACTTAACCTTCTACATTAGAGTTAGAATAAACCATGATTTACTAAATCCAAAGTATGATAACCCATTTTACTTGGAACTTCAGCTGGTCTAGGTATAGGTGGTAATTTTAGATCTGTTGTCGTTTGCTTGCCTTCTGACAACTTGACTCCAGCTACTTTACCAGCAATGGCTTTTTGTGTATAACCATATGTAGTTTGATCATCATTTATTCCACTACAATACTGCTTTTTGCCAGTGGCACCACACCCTTCATAATATTTACCATCTTGCCTTTCTCCCCAAACATATTTCTTGTCCTTCATTATTGCAGCTCCCCCATACAATCCAACACTTCTTTCCAAATTACTTTCTATGACTCCATCACCCTTATAGCTGGCACATCCACCCCCCCCTACACCAGCTGCAACACTAGCACACATTGCTTTACCAGATGCAGCTTTCTCAATCAATGCGGTTACGTAATTTGGAGAAACTCCATTATTGGAATTTTTTCTATTTTTTTGATTTCTTTCATAAGTTCTTAGTGCATCATTTGCTCCTATTGAATGATTAAAACCATGATCGCTTTTTTGGAGTTGCAACCCCAGTGGATCGATCCACTGATTCGGATCACTTACATAAGCGAAGTTATTTAAACCACCTAATAGACTGATCGGATCTTTGCTTACATAGCGCGCACAAAATGGTTCGTAATATCTGTAACGGTTGTAATGTAATCCTGTTTCCTCATCGTAATATTGCCCTTGGAAACGGATATCACTTTTTTCTAATGGATTCTCTTGGTTCTTTGTTTTGATCTGTTGTGTTTGTCCCCATGTATTCAGTGTTAACTCCCAGATACATTCACCTTGCTCATTACTTAAAGCTTGAGGTGTACCAACTTGGTCACAGTGGTAGAACGCAATCTGTTCTAACTCTGTTCGACTCTTCCTTGAGTCTGTTCTCCACACTGGATCTTTATGGATGGAATACGGTTCTGTTTTAAACCTTTGGTAATTCGGTGTTTCTATCAGTTGTATAAAGTGTTGATACCCTGCTTGGAATAGCGGTACAAAGCTATTCGGCTCATAGATATAGTGTTTGATATAGCTTTGATTGCCTTGTTCTGTGTTGTTTTTATCTAATGAGTGCTCGGTTATATGCAGGCCAATTGGTTGTGCGGTAGATTTTGTGTGTAAGCTTCTTCATTTGAAAATTATATGGCTGAAGAAGCCCTTAAGAATAACTTTGTGCAACAAAGCCATAAACACAATAAAAATTCTAGCCTACTATTTCATTTTTTTAAAATACAATATCAATAGGCTTTAAATTTACTAATTTTGATTTAAAACATCTAGTCTTTCTAAGTTTTCTTTAGCTAATAAAAATCCATTACTCAACGATAGTTTATACCAATATTTAGCTTTAACCATATTTTTTTCGACACCTTCGCCATGCTCATACATCCAAGCTAAATTATTTTGTGCTAATGAATCATTCATATTAGCAGCTAGTTGAAAATAATGGAACGCCTTATTATTATCTTTCCGAATTATCTTCCCATCGTAATATTGCACTCCAAGCTCAGTAATTGATGGCAAGAAATCGTTTTCAACTGAAAACTCTAAGTTTTCTAACATTTTATTACTATTATTTTGATCTCTATAAATTAAAGCTAATTGATAAGCCCCTAAACTATCTCCCAAGTTTTTGGCAGACAAAAACCACTTCTTAGCTTTTTCAACCTCATTTTTTTCTAGATACAAAAAACCTAAGGAATAATGTGCCGGCGAAAAACAATATTTAGCTGACTCTATTAAAAAAATCTCAGCCTTTTCATAATCCACTAGAACATTATTCCCAACCAAATAAGAATAACCATAATAATAACTTTTATAAAAATTATCATTCATTTTGTTAATATTATACTTAACTTTCTTATTATTTCCCTGTAAATTATATAAACTATTCTCCATAACTTTATCCGCTATCGAATAATCAATATCAATACAGTTTGCATATACAAAAAAAGGGGAAAATAAAAATATAAACAAAAATTTAATCAAAGATCACCTCAACATAACAAATATAGAAATTAAAAACATGACCAAAAATACTATTTGCACTATATAAAAAATTTTTATTTTTTCACTATAATAACCACCCTCCCCTCCTTCAAATAAAATTTTTTTTATATATACAATATGATTTATACTTTTTAAGTTAAAATCAATATAACTTTCAACCTCTCCTTTTTCTAAAAGATATTTATACAAATAAAACCGAACTAAACAAAAACTTATTATAAAAAAAAGCAAACTCAAAATAAAAATTAAAACAATTAAACCATCAGTCATTATCTTAGCCCCCCGAAATCTAAGGGTTTTGTTGGAAGCATTCTTTGATTTTGCCTAATTTGATCATAATCAATTTTTGTTTCAGGAGCCAAGGCATCTTTTGATCTTTTCTCCCCACTTACTCCACTTACAGCTGCTCCCAATCCCACACCCACTGAAGCATTTCCATAAACCCCTCCCCCCCTTGAATAACCAACACAAGTTTGTACTGCTAATCCTAGTCCTGCGCTAGCACACAATTCATAATATTTACCATCTGTTTGCGTACCCGCATTAATAACCTCTCTTGTTGAAGTAACTTCCAAAGCAACTCCGTATGCATTTCCGCCTCTAACATTATACTTCCCATTCCCATCATAACCTGCAGATGCTGTTACACCAACTAAAGCTGCAGCAGTAGCGTTTACATTCATACCAGTAAGTACCCTATCAGTCATTTGATATAGTTCTGGTGCATCCTTAAGTCTAGTTGGTATTTTTGCTCCAGGAATGCGTTCAACAAATGCCTCTCTCATAGCGCTACCAAGAGTTTCTTCCAACCCCAACGGATCGATCCACTGATTTGGATCACTCACATAAGCTGAGTTATTTAAACCACCTAATAGACCGATCGGATCTTTACTTATATACCGTGCACTAAATGGTTCGTAATATCTGTAACGGTTGTAATGTAATCCCGTTTCCTCATCATGATATTGCCCTTGGAAACGGATATCACTTTGTTCTAATGGGTTCTCTTGGTTCTTTGCTTTGATCTGTTGTGTTTGTCCCCATGTATTCAGTGTTAACTCCCAAATACATTCGCCTTGTTCATTACTTAAGGCTTGAGGTGTTCCTACTTGGTCACAGTGGTAAAACGCAATCCGTTCTAACTCTGCTCTATTATTTCTTGTGTCTGTTCGCCATACTGGGTCTTTATAGATTGAATAGGGTTCTGTTTTAAATCTTTGGTAATTCGGTGTTTCTATCAATTTAATGAAACTTTGATACCCTGCTTGTAATAGCGGTACAAAGCTATTTGGCTCATAGATATAGTGTTTGGTATAGCTTTGCTTGCCTAGTTCTATGTTGTTTTTATCTGTTGGATTTGAACTGGTTTTTGATTCCCAGATCATTAAATCGCCATCCCAACCAAATAAGGTGAGGCTATTATTTGCTTTGTTGACTTTATACAGGCGTCGTCCAAAGACATCGTAGCCGTATTCAGTAATTTGCCCGTTGTGGTCGCTTTCGATTAAGCGATTTAAGTTGTCCCACTTCAGTTTCAACTGTTGGCCTGAATGTTGTCTTTCAATCACATTGCCTTGGGCATCGTATTTGTAGTGTTTGCCTTGGTAGTGTTTCACTAAGTTGTTTTTGATTTCTGCACTTTGCGTTGCAATCGGATCTATTAAGTTGCCCGCTGGGTCAAAGTGGTAGCGTTCGGTTTGCTTTGCGCTTTGCGCTTGTATTAAGCGTCCAATTGCATCGTATTGGTAGCTGAGTTTGCCTTTTTGGCTGTCTTGCACTTGGGTCAGTAAGTAGTTGGCATCGTATGTGTATTGGCGTTGTGCCTGATGTTGTGTTCGATCTGCTGTTTCTTGTTCTACATGTATACGCTGTGCAATCAGTAGTCCAACGTCGTTGTATTGGTTGCTTTGGATTAAACCATTAGTTAGATAGCGTTCTGTTTCTCGGTGTAGGTCATCTCGTTTAAAACCCACCATGTCTTGTTTGTTCAGGGCAATACCGTAGATGTGTCCTGAGCCATACGTTAAATGGCTAATTTCCTGACCATCCGGACGAACGGTTTTGATGAGATTGCCGAGTTCATCGTATTCGTAACGTAGCACTGCTGTGAGTGGTTTCAAGTTTGGCACTTGGTAGTGTTGGTGTTCTCTAACCAGTTGTCCTAACGCATTACGATAGAAGTCGTTTTGGCTATATTGGTTCTTTGCTTGAATTAACTGGCTATTGAGATTGTAGGCAAATTCTTCTGTTTGTTGTTGTTTGCTTTCTCGGTGGATGTAGGTTTTTGACGCAATTTGTCCGTCTTCATAGTAGCCTAATTGTGTAATGATATTCGGTTGTTGAATGTGGCTAAGTCGACCAAGCTCATCGTAACTATAGTGTTTTTCTTCACCATCAAAGGCCTGTTCTCGTGTGAGATAACCATAACTGTTGTATTCGAATACATATTCTGCATGGTTTTGGTTGATAAGTTTCTGTATACGCCCTTGTTTATCCCACTGATAGGCAATTTGGTGTTTGTTGGCATCAAGGCGTTTTTCTAATAGACCCACTGCATTGTAGTGGTATTGAGTCACCTGTCCTTTGGTATCAATGTGTTTGAGAAGGCGTCCTTCTTGGTCATGTTCAAAGTGTTCTTTTTGTCCATCTGGATAGATGATGGATTTAAGTTGTCCTTTGTCTATCCCTTGATCACTATAGATGTATTGTGCACCTGTTTGATCTGCGGCTTGTTGTTGCTTAAGTAGCCCGTCCTCATCATATTGCCAAGCACTTTCTTTACCCGAACAATCGGTATAGGAGATCATTTGTCCAAGGTCGTTGTATTTGATTTTTTTAACACCACCTTTGGCATCAGTAATTTCAATCAATTGACCTTCGGCATTGTAATTATATTGTGTTGTGTGACCCAATGGATTGATCTCTTTGGTGATCAAACCATCTGCATTGTATTCGCGTTTCCAAATATGACCTTCAGGATCTTTTATTTCAGTTAGATTTTTATGTTCATCATAAGCAAATCGAATCACTCCGCCATTTGGTTGAATGATTTTACTCAGTTGTCCTTCTGCATTGTATTGTTGTTGGGTTTCTCGACCACTGTAATCAATTTCTCGGGTGATTCGTTTTTTTTGATCACGTGAATACCATTTTTCACGACCATCTGCTAATCGAATACGATAAGTAAAACCATCCAAATCAAAGTAGTAATAGGTCGGCACGTTGTAAGCATCATACACAGCGACTTGGCGCAGACGACGATGCCATTTTAAAGTTGTTTTAAAGCTTCCATCATCCGCCCATTCTTCAATGGCTTTTGCATTTGGTTCATTCGAATCATAACGAATATTTTGACCACGACCTGATCGATCGGTATAACGTGTTAATTGATGATACGCATTGTATGAATACTGACGAGCGTGACCATTCTCATCATATGCTTCTACTAAATTTCCGTCATGATCGTACCCATAACGAGCAAGTGGTTGTTCTTGATCATCCACAAATATAGCAATAATTTTTGCTTGATCATTGTACGCAAATTTCAAAATTTGCTGAGTCTTCTTAAAATTAAAATGGACGGTTTGTAAATAAGCTTTGCTATTTAGCAAGATATAACGAAGATCAACTTGTTCTTGAGTTGATGAATTTTTCTCTTGTGTAAGCTGATAACTTTGACCTTGATCGAATGTACTAAATTGATAATCCCATTCTGTTCCAAAATTTAGGACTAAATCACCCTGTTCATTTAGATGTGTTGTAATACCTTGGAATGGAACTTCATAAGATTCGCTCATAATGATCGATGGTAATTGTTGTTTTCTGCCTTTCGCATCAATAAACAAATAACCCTTTTCATTTGGAACAATCAAATTAGAAAAAGGCATTAACCAACGAGCACCCAAAGCACCGTTATCGAATTCCGCCATTTGGGAGTTATAAAGTCGATTGAATACTAATCCCAGCTTAGGTAGGCTGAAATCTACATGGGAAACTCGTTCAGCACCTATAGAATAGCTAATACTATGAGCAGTATTGGTTTCAGCACTTATTGTTGGTTCAGCTGGATTCAAACATGGTGGATCCATTAATGCATCTGCTTGCAAACTGACAAATTCAAGGATATCACCATCAGTTTGACGCTCAAATTCACCAGTTTGATTAATCGGAACACTGGCATTTCCCTTATTTTGATTATCTTGAATAGCCTTAAGTGTTTGTTGAATGAGCCAACCAAGACTGTATTGCAAGCTTGGGTTTGTCTGATTCTGCAAATCGTTACTAATCGAAGTAATCGCCTCTACAAGTAAAGTTTCAAAATGACTCGGAGTTGATTCAATTTTAGGCGTTAAATCTGCTTGAGGCTCAACACTGAGTAAATCTATTAATGGTATTGCCCAATTTTGAAATTGTAAATTTGGATCTCTTTTTTCAGCTGATGCGCTCGATGTTGTTTCCGTTGCAACAGACGATAATGAAGATGATTGAAGAGATTTTAGAATCTGAACAGCCAAGGCATTTGCATTCGTTAATAAGTCCGCTAATTTAGCTTGTGTCTCTTTTAGATAGGTCTCTAAATTCCCTGCCATTCTTGCATTAAGATGTAATTCCATACGTCGAATGTCATTTGACTTAATTTTACCATTTTCAGGATATAGACATTCAGCCATTAATCCTAAAATGGGACGTAAACCCATCCTTGCATGTGCTTCATGTTTAGGCTCTGCAAACAATCCAATTAAATTCGCACCAAGCAAAGCATTTCGTTGTATTGAAAGCACTTCTGTTTGAGGAGACATTGCATACAACAATAAATCAAGCACACTTCCACTTAAAGCATATATATTAGCTACAGTAGTTATATGGGCATTTGCTTTGACTTTAAGTAATGATGTTTGACCACAGACCACAAGGAAATTTTCAATTTGATTAGCAATAACTTGTAAGTCCGCTACACTACTCACACTGTCTAAATTAAATACAGCAAGTTCAACACTCGATTGTGCATTATTAGAAACTTGTTCGTTTTCAGTTGCCATGACTAACCTATATATTTTTAATCTTTTAAGTTTTTCGCGTTATATTGTTCTAAATCAGGACGATCATTACTCGTTTTTAATCGAGTTGTTTCCGTATATTTAATGCCGCCAGATTGATAATATTTTTGTGAAATAAACTGATCATCTGCTGATGTTGAATTCTTTGTACTCACATCTACTTTATTCACTTGTGTAGGCTTATTAACCTCAACAGTCTTTTGATTTGTTAACAATGGAACTGGATTCGATTTCGTACTGATTCTTGTTGTTTCGGTATACGTTAATCCGCCAGATTGATAATATTTCTGTGCAATGTAGTCATCAGTTACAATGACCTTTTCAGATTGATTCGAAATATTTTCCTGATCTAATGCTGTATCAAAATTTGTATTTGGCATAAACCCAGTTGAATTCATAAAATTCGGAATCAACTTTGATGTGGCCTGCTGAGTTATAAAATCAACGCCTTGCGTGCGAATCATATCTAGTGATCGAGAAGGATTTATTGCCATTTGGCTTATAGTCTTCAATTGATCAGGACTTAAACCTAAATTTAATTTTTCTGAAATTCCACCTAAGGTAGAACTTGCCACTTGATTTTTGAGTTGCCCAACAGTTTGGTCTGCTAGACCTTTTAAAGCATTCTTGCCTATATCCTTTAAATTCATACTATCAAGTTGAGTCAAATTATTTTTAACTTGAGCCATTAAATTCTGTCCAAGCTGATTTAAGCTCGAGTTCACAAAATTAGATGCACCAGGAATTACAGCATCTGCCCAATCATAACTTCGCGAAAAATGACTTGATAATGCCCAAGGACTTCGCTCATCTTTATCAAAAATGACTTGTGCACCGGCAGGAGCAATTCCTGTTACTTGAGCAAATCCATTCGCATCTAATTTCCCTGTTATTGTCTTACCAAGAGAGTCGATAACTTTATATCCAGTTCCTTTAAAGAATTCACTTCCACCGTAACTTCTTAGAAGATTCAATGCACCTTTTAACGGTTGCATTGTTGGCAATTGAGCTGAAGCACTTACACTTGCTCCTGGCTTAAACAGATGCTGTCCAGCTTTGACTTCAAACTTGCCAGCTGTGGTAGGTAAAACTCCCGAACTGCTAATTTCAATCTGTGAGCCGCCACCGATCAACACTATTTTTTTTGCCGCTTTAATTTCAATTCGATCTTCCGTCGAAATAATCTGCACACCCTTTCTTGCAATCAGATCAGCACCATCCCCTTGAGCTTGAATCTCGATCTTGCCTTTCCCTGCATACAGTCGTGCTCCTTCTTGCGCTGCAAATAAGCTGATCTTTTTGCTGGCATGTCCGATGATACTGTCTTGCGTGCTGGTGTTAATGCTTCCTTGTGCAATTTGGTTGATCTGCCCATCTGCACTGAGGTAGATATCTTCGTTACTTTCTACGGCAATTGAACTTGGTGAAGCCAAAAGCATGATCGCTTGTTTGAAGGCCGCGGCTTTGCTTTGGTCTTCGCTCTCTAAGTTCTTGAGATAGCCTTGTAGGTTTTCGAGTAAGCTCAGTGGGTCAGTTTGTTGGTTTTTTGCCACTTCACTTAAGGCTTTGGCGTTGTTTAAGCTACTTTCGAGTTGTTGTTTGGCTTCGCTTGCATCTAAATGGTTTGCTTTGGCTTGTTCTTGTTTGTAGGTGGAGATGAGTATGCCTTCGCCCGCTCGTACTGCACCCCATTGGTCGGTTCTGAGTTCGAAGCCTTCGCCTCGTCCTTCACTTTCTGCGGTTGCTTTGGGATGACTGAGATTCCCTAGGTTGAGTTGGCTCGCCCCGTGGGTGTTTTGCAGTTGGGTGGAGATTTGTCCTGTGGTGTCATCAAAGCGGAGTTGTCCATAGCCTTCGCCTTGGACTTCTTTACTTT